>JBAYOH010000021.1:0-26327 GCA_041678455.1 Methanofastidiosum sp. | reverse complement strand
TCGAAAAATTTTGGGAAGTGACCCAAAATTTGGATAAAAAGAGTTAAGAAACACGATGAAGCGCCCCAAGATTTATAAAATTGAAAAGATAGGAAAAAAATAGAGGTTAATCGTAATCCTCTTTATAATATTAATTAGTTTTAGTTGCAAGGATAAATAAAATATTATTTATTATAATTTTTTGCAAAAGATGTCATTGCCTTTATGTTTACTATAGGGGTAGCAGGGCTTAATCCACATCCAGGTGCCAAGATATCAATACCTTTTTCAACACAGATTGAAGATTGTTTTAGTATCTCATCAATTTGGCCAAAAAGCAGTGGATCTACAGGATTTATGTTTCCAATTAATGCAGTTTTTCTTATCTTATCCTTGGCTTCTGATATATCTACTACATGATCTATGCTGATTCCATTAACTCCTGTATCCCTCATAAATGAAAGTATCGGAACTGTATCCCCACATATGTGTAATATTGTTGGAACTTCTAAATTTTTTACTACTTTTTTTATATAAGGGCTAGCAAATTCTTGAAAGTATTTAGGTCCAATTACCTCGCATGTAGCAGAGGGTTCAATTAACGAAATACAATCTGCACCACTGTCTCCTAGATACTGCGAATACGAGATACACACTTCACAACAAAAATTTAGTAAGTTAACTACATCTTCTGGATTATCAAAAAAATCAAGTAGAAGATTATTTATACCTCTTATATGCCCAGCTAGAGTAAAGGGCGATACTACGCCAGCTATTAGGGGAACAGTATCACCAACTTTCCCTTTCAATATTTTAAGTGATTTTGCCACTATAGGCATTCTTCCATCTTTAGTAGGATCAGGAAGTTTTAATGACATATAATTCTCAATTGTAGTTAATGTTGATTCTAAAACAGAAGGTTGAGATTTTTGTCCTCCATTGCTAATCTTACACCCCAAATTTTCTGCTTCAACTGTTAGACAGAATGGAACTCTAACACTCTCAATGTCTGCCAGTCTATATGCCGCATATGAGAGCTCAGCCATTATTTCTGCATTGTAATGTGCTTCCGGCCAAAAAACATTAGCCCTTTCCATCATTTCTAAAGTTCCTGTTTGAAGTGGGCATGCAACTGATATCCTGTCAACTTCTTCCCTATTCAATATGGCGATGAATCTATCTTTTTCAGTCATTTTTGTCATAAAATCACTAAAAAATAAAATAAAAATTAATATTTTCCATATAACTCTGCAGCCTTTACTAAGCCAAATACATTTGATGATGGTGAAACTGGAGGAAGTTCGCATCCTACCCCTAAAGCATATCCCTTTTCGGCTTCTTTACCTACTTCTATATTATCTTTGCATAATGCTAGCCATTCGTCGTATGTTGAAGTCATCATAAGTGGTGGATTTATATTTCCTAATAAATTGTATTTTTTCCCAAATTTTTCAACTATAACATCCATTGGCACCTCTGGCCCAAAAGATAATACTCCATTATCCCCGTTAGGTATTTTTTCAATGTGCCCTGATTTAATATTCTGAGTATGGTCAGCGCACCAGTGAGTAACGATTGAGGGTATTCCTAAATCTAGCATTTTTTTATGTAATCTCTTTACATATGGTAATGGGAATTCCTCAAACATTTTTGCATTTATTAAAACATTTGAGTCAGTTGGATTTGCGCCCCATGGCACCCATGTATCTGCTCCAAAATCTTCTACGATGCTTTCTGCAGATATATATGCATACTCCGCAGTTAAGGCCAAAGCTTTTTTTGCTAATTTTGGTTCTTCTATCAACCACATCATAAATGTTTCAAGATCTATTATCATCCCCGCAGCTGTAGATATCCATCCACCCATTATTGTGACCCACGGCATTTCTTTTTGAGCTACTGCAAGACTTATCATTTCTCTAAATTCTTTGGTCCAAGGAGCTCTCCTGGGATCTGGGATTTCAAGTTTTTCTAATTCTTCTGCATTTTTCGCAGCTGGTTGTATTGGGATAGGTGATCCCATTTTTGGATTATATGGCTGAAGTGTTTTACCACCCCAACATTCTGTGAAGTATCCAGGATCAAGAATAAAAGGTGGTTGATCATATTTATAAAGCTCTCTTGTTAATATTTGTGCTTGTATGTTAAATTTGGGCTTTGTATAAAAATCTCCGAGATCCGACTTTCCCATTACCTTGGCACAATGCCCTAAAATTGCAGGGATAACAGGGATTCTATCAGTTTTTTCACCCCTAAGCATTGCAAGCCATCTTTCAGAAGCTACCATTTAATTACCTCCAATAAGTTTTTCAACTGCTTTTATTGCAGATGGTCCAGTAGGGGCATACCCATCTGCACCAATTTGATCAGCAAATTTCTGGCTAATTGGCGCACCGCCAATAAGTATTTTTACCTGATCACGAATTCCTGCATCGGCCATCATTCCAATAACTTCAGGCATCCCCATCATAGATGTTGTCATAAGTGCAGATAATGCCAGTATATTTGGTTTTATTTCCTTAGCCTTTTCAACAAAATCCTTTAGCGGTACATTCTTACCTAGATCTATAACTTCAAATCCACCTACTTCCAAGAGAAGTGACACTATGTTCTTCCCGATGTCGTGTATATCCCCTTCTACAACCCCAATCATTATTTTTCCAGTGTTTTTTGATTCATCAACTTTTAGATGTGGCTTCAAAATGTCAAGAGCAGCGTACATTGCTCTTGCAGACAATAAGATTTCAGGTACAAACATTTCTTTTTTATCATATTTATCACTTACCACGCCCATTCCCTTTGCACATCCATCTATTAAAGCCCTGTATGCATCTACATCATTGTCAATTGCAATTTTGCAAATATTTTTTATTTCCTTATCATTTCCTTCAACTACAGCGTTTTTCAACTTTTCAAATAGTTCTTTTTCTTCCAAATAATCCCCTCCAATATTTTTAGAATAATGCCTATAAAAGACAAAAACTAAATTTAGACTTGTCTAATTTTTAGTAATTAAAGTATATAACATTTAGTATGGATGGCTATACCATCCATTAGTAAATTATATAAATTAGGATATTCTAATATTATTGAAACGGTTTCTAAAAAATTTAAGGTGTTTGTATGATGTCAAAAGAAGAAATTCTAGAAGGGTTGGCTAAATCAGTAATAGATGGCGATGAAGTCAAAAGCGAAGAACTGGCAAAAAAATCTCTTGAACTTGGAATAGATCCTTACGAAGCTCTGATGAACGGTTGCAATAAGGGTATGGCAAAGGTAAGTGACCTCTACGAATGCAAAGAGATGTTTGTTCCTGAAATACTACTATCGGCTGACGCTATGTATGCTGCAATCGATATTTTGAAACCCCATCTAAAGGTTGATGCTTCTGCCAAAAAGCCAGCGAAAGTGATAATTGGAGTTGCCCAAGGCGACATACATGATATAGGAAAAAATTTAGTCAAGATGATGCTTGAAGTTGCAGGTTTTATCCTAATTGATGTTGGAAAAGATGTTCCTGTGGATACATTCGTTAAGAAGGCTGAGGAAGAAGATGCAGATCTTGTTACAATTTCTGCATTAATGACCACAAGCATGATGTATATGGAGCCGGTAATTAAAAAACTTAAGGAAAAAAATCATAAGGCTAAAGTTGTTGTCGGTGGGGCTCCTATCAGCGCCGATTTTGCTAAAAAAATAGGTGCTGCCGGATACGGAAAAGACGCCGTTGAAGCAGTAAAAATAGCCAAAAATCTAACTGGAGCGTGATAAAATGGATAAAATGACCCCCTCTGAAAGATTCCAAGCGGTATTGATGGGTGAAAAACCGGATAGAGTACCAGTAAATCCTTTTATTTTAGGCTTTTCAACTAGAGTGATGGGTATGTCTCTAGGAGATTTTTATGCGGATGGGAATAAATCTTTTGAAGCTCAATTTATGTGCATGCGACTATATGGGTATGAGGCTACTCCGATGTATGGATATGCTTCTTGTGGCCCATGGGAATTTGGTGGAGAAATTGGATTTCCATATGGTGAAGGGCATAGCGCCCCTTATGTTAAAAAACATCCTGTAATGGAGATAAGTGATATAGATAAGCTAGAAGTCCCAGATTCAAATAAACCAGTTGGTGGATATGTTGAAGCTCAGAAAGTCTGCGATCGTTGTGTGAAAATGGGTATGCCAGCAATATTTCAAGGTGGAAGCGTCTTCACTGCTGCTGCAGTTGTTGCCGATACTTCAAAGTTTTTAAGGTGGATAAAAACTGAGCCTAAGTCTGCCCATGTTTTACTTGATAAAGTTAGTCAAATGTTCATCAATCAAATAGAGTACTTTGCTAACAGATATGGCCCAGAAAAATGCGTTGTTTTTGACGGAGGGCCTGTAGAAGCGAACACCGTTATATCTCCCCAAAAGTTCGAGGAGTTTGCATTTCCGTACATGATGAAAGTCCATAAAAAAATAAGAGAATTGGACATACCTGTTACCTTGATGCACCCTTGTGCAGATCAAAACTTAAATATACCCTACTACATAAAGATGCGAGAGTCTCTTAACTGGAAGGGGATCTATGCCTGGATTTTCGGTCCTGAAACTCCACTAAAAACTCAAATAGAAAAATTTGGGAGCCATGATATAATTGGAGGAAACGTAGACCCACCATCGATACAGACAAAATCCTATCAAGAAGTGGTGCAATTGTGTAAAGAAAACATTGAACAGGGGATGAACAATCCTAGAGGATTTATCTTGTGCCCGGGATGCGAATTTCCACCACTAGCAGAACCCATAAAACCTATGGCTTTCTTAGACGCGGCCAGACAATTTGGAGTATATAAATAATAATTTTTATTTTTCTTTTATTTTTTAAAAAACTGGTGATTCTATGTTAGATTTGACTCTAAAAGAGAGATTGAGAAAAACTTTGAATGGTAAAAAAGTTGACAAAGCTCCTGTTTTGGCCGTTACCCAAACAGGGACAAAAGATTTAATGAATTTGACTAAGTACTACTGGCCAGATGCTAATTGGAATCCGAAAGCCTTAGCAGAGCTTGCAATAAGCGCCCATAGGGAAATAGGATTTGAAGCAGTAAGGATACCATATTGTCTTACGGTATTATTAGAAGCTTTGGGATGTGAGATTGAGAAAGGAGATACTACTAGACAAGCCGCAATAAGAGGCCATCCATACAACTCTAGGAAACCTATGCCAATAGGTAAGTTCTCAGACAATATTTTATCCAAAGGTAGGATACCAATTATGCTTGAAGCTATTAAAATAATTAGGAATAGTGTGGGGGAAAATGTTCCAATAATTGCAGGTGCAGAAGGTCCTGTTACAATAGCTAGCGGACTTGTTGAAGTAACAACATTGATGAAGTGGTTTATACGGGAAAAGGAAGCGTTAGGAAATTATATCCAATATGGATCAGACGCTATGGTAGAATATGCAAATGCATTGTTTGATGCTGGTGCTGATGCTTTTGTTGTTTTAGATCCAGTGGCGTCTCCAGAATTAATTAGCCCTAGAGATTTTAGTGAAATGGTTCTTCCAATCTATAAAGATATTTCAAAGGAACTAAATGGAGACAGTATCTTACATATATGTGGTGATGTAACTGCAATACTTTCTTCACTTAGAGAAAGTGGATTTTTAGGGCTAAGTATTGAAGAAAAAACCGATATGAAGATATCAAAAGATGTATTAGGGGATAAATTAAGACTAATTGGAAATATTTCATCAGCAAATACCATGTTAAATGGAACATACAATGAAGTCTATGATGAATGTATTACAGCGCTAGAAAAGGGCACAGACATACTAGCACCGGGGTGTGGATTAGCACCTATGACACCCATCAAAAATTGTATAGCAATGATCGATGCAAGGAATAATTACTTTAAATGATATATTTTTTAATGTGGGGGAATTTAAGATTAAGCTAAGTATTTCTAACTTAAAGAAAGAAATTGAAATAGATAGCAACGACAATAATCTATTGGATATATTAAATCAGGCAGGGATTGAGATTGAAGCAATTTGTGGCAGAAACGGAAAGTGTGGCAAATGTAAGGTAATCATAAACGATCCTGATAGCGTCAATGAAGTTACCCTCGAAGAAAAAAAAATTCTTTCTGAAGATGAATTAGATAAAGGAGTCAGACTGAGTTGTCTTGTAAGGGTATTTAGAGATTTAACTATAAATATTCCAGAATCATCACTTCAAAAAAGACAAAGAATACTGCAAGAAGGAACTTCTAAAAAAATAAGAATAAATCCTTTTCTTAATATCAAAAAAATTAAGGTACCCGCCCCTTCCTTAGGCGATGAAAAAAGCTATGTTGATCTAATAAGTGAGGAATCAAAACAAAATAATCTTTCAATTGACTACCCTGTTCTAAAAAATCTTTCAAACAATAATATTTACGAAGTAGAACAGAAGTTAGTTATGCTAAAAAACGAAATTATTGGGTTACCCAGCTTAGAAGAAAATATTTATGGAGTTGCTATTGACATAGGCACAACAACAGTGGTGACCTATCTTTTTAATATAGAAACAGGTAAACTAATTGATATTGAATCAATCTTAAATCCACAAATAAAATATGGGGAAGATTTGATTTCAAGGATAACATATTCTATAAATAACGGTGTAAACATAGTTCAAAATTCTATTATCGAAGGAATAAATCTAATGGTCAATAATCTCTGCAAGAGAAATAATATTTCTTACAAATCAATTTATGAGATGACAGTTGTTGGAAATACAGCGATGCATCATATATTTCTTAATATCAATCCAAAGAGTCTCTCTATGTCCCCTTTTACTCCTATTATCTCTGGCTCAGTTGACATAAAATCACGAGAGTTAGGAATTAAAATTAATCAATCTGGCAATATCCACGTTTTGCCAATAATATCTGGATTTGTCGGTGCCGATACTGTTGGTGTATTGTTAGCAACTGAGATCTATAAAAATGAAGAAATGTCCCTTGTGATCGATATAGGAACTAATGGCGAACTTGTTTTGGGAAATAATAATAAGATGGTAAGTTGTTCTTGTGCTGCAGGACCTGCTCTTGAAGGGGGGCATCTACAGTATGGTATGCGGGCGGCCACTGGAGCGATTGAATCAGTTTATATTGAGAATGATACTTTCAATGTTTTTTATAAAACAATTGACAATAGAAAATCAGTAGGAATTTGTGGTTCTGGGATAATAGACATAGTTTCTGAGATGAGAAGAGTTGGACTATTAGACCCAAGTGGAAGAATAGAAGATAGAAGTCATGAACGAATACGGAAAAATCCTTCAAATGGACAAAAAGAATATGTAATCGAGTGGAAAGAGAATACTGGGATAGGCAAGGATATAGTTATTACAGCATCAGATATTAGAGAAATTCAATTAGCTAAAGGGGCCATTGCGACTGGTATTAATATTCTTCTTGAAAAATTAAAAATAACAACTGGTGACATAGAGAATCTTTACCTTGCTGGGGCTTTTGGAAATTATATTGATATTGAGAGTGCAATAAGGATAGGCCTTATACCAACTATACCGCTAGATAGAATTAAACCTGTTGGAAATGCCGCTGGGGAAGGTGCAAAAATATCTCTATTATCAAAAGAAAAAAGAATTGAAGAAAATATTATTTATAAAAGAATAGATTATATTGAGCTTGCCGCTGAGAAAAACTTCAATGAAGAGTTTGTTAAATCATTATGGTTTCCATCAATGCTAAGCAACAATCATATAAATATAAATAAATGAATATTTTTATGAAATACACAATGTTTTTCTTATTAGTAATAGTATTATTTGTACCTTTAGCATTGGCCCAAGAAATAACATTTGAAGAATATCCAAATAATCCTGTTTTTGACCCTGATACTAGGCATATTGCCTTCAGTAATTTTTGATATTAACAAGTTTAGTGGGTATGGTGATTCTTGTTATTATAAGATGTGGTACAGAGAAACAAGTGGAATTTATGTAACACCGCCAGAGGATGGTATAATCTGAACAAATATTCAAAGTAATACGGGCCTAACTAATCCTCACCACTGCCACGTAGTTTATTTTCCATAAGATTTAGTGGTGTAAACTCAGGTTCCAATCCTTCTTCTGTTACTATGTACTATAGAGTATGGTACTGGGACACCACAACAACAATATATAGTATAAATTCCATAAGATACGTTGAATCCCTCGATGACGTCGGTTGGTACAATGATCAAACTATACAACAAGTAGGAAATTCAGTTGTTTCTAGTAGCTGGCCAGATTGGAATTATGGTTCATATGGTCCTATAGATGTATTTTACAATTCTTCTGGATCGAATATCCTTGATGACAGAAATATCTGGGATAATAAATTTGTCATGTATTATGATGGAACGACTGGAGCTGTTGAAGAAATTGGCCTTGCCTATTCTACTAACGGTATTCTGTGGAAAGGTTATGGTAGAGTACTAGAAAGAGGTGGCAATGGAACTTGGGACAGCGACTATGTTTCCCATGGAACAGTTGTGAAAATAGAGAATACTTGGCACTTATGGTATTCAGGGTCTGGTAAGGGTGGTGGCGCTAATCAAGGGATCGGTCATGCAACGTCAATGGATGGCATTAATTGGGTAAAAGACTCTAATCCAGTATTTCATAGTAACGATGGAGTTTTATGGAGAAATGATAGAACTTACACGCCTTCAGTTATTTATGACTCAAACGGATTTGAAACTAGCAGTTGTCCAAATATAAAGATGTGGTTTACTGGAAAAGAAAATTCTAATTACACTATTGGATATGTATATGGATGTATACCTCAAACTTCTACAAAAAATAGTCCAACTATGTTCTACAATGTAAAGCTTGTTGAAGTTTTCAATCCCTCTTCAAACATACACTACATTGGGGGCGGAGGGTCCACTCAAGGCGCTGTATTAACTAGAAATGTGGAAAATATTATCCAAATAGGAGTTCAGAACAGAGGCATACTAAAGGCAAAGAATGTTACCATTACAGTTGAAAATCCTCCATCTTGTATAGACGTTGATATCAAATCATTTAAGGTAGATATATTCCCAAAATCAACTCATTACTTTGATGTAACTATCACTCCAAACTGTGAACAAGGCAATTATAAGTTAAGATTCATAGTTGAAGGGAATAATATCTCTCAAGAAGAAGAGTTTGAGTTTTCACTTCAATGAAAACTTAAATTTTTTGATTATTTCTAGAAATTAAATAAAATAGAATATATTATTTTTTGAGCATGTTTGATAGTACGTTTGTGTACAAGGCAAGAATAGTCTCAAAGTCGTCTTCTTTTACATTATCAGGGACTAGTGTGTTAGCGGCGACTATCTTAAGTATCAATGACTTTAACATTCCTTTTCGGATGTCCTCTATCTCAGCAGGCGTAAGTTCATAGTTTACTTCTTTTGCTGCAATTCTTATGCCTTCTCTATCACTCTCTGCAATCTCTTCAGGTGATGGCTCTCCCTGAATAACTACATTATCGGTGTCATCATCTTCCATTGCCTCACCAATGAAACCTATTACCAAAAAGTTTATTAATCTTTCTATTTTGACCCTTGTGCTGCCCCCGTAGTTTAGCCGGATAAAATATTGGCCTGCGGAGCCGAAGCGCCGGGTTCGAATCCCGGCGGGGGCGTGATTTGAATCAAATATCTACTTCTATACCAATACCATTCTTCTTAGATTCGCTATAAGCTAGTTCAGCAGTTATTATATCTTCTAAAGAAAATCCAACAGATTTAAAAAAGGTAATGTCGGAATCATCTCTTGAAATTCTTTTTAGAATTACATCGGAAAGCTCAAGAATATCTTCTTTGTTGATTAATCCATTTTGAAGAGGAATTACAATATCACCAGGTTCAGAAGTTGCACCTTCAAGAGTGTCAACAAAGATTTTTGCCCTTAGCACAAGCCCTTCTGGTATTTCCTGCATTGTTTTTTTATACGATCCAATTGCGTTGATGTGAGTTCCTTCCTTGACAAAGCGAGAATTAAAAATAGAAGTGTTGGAAGTTGTCGCAGTAATGACTATATCTGAATTAGATACAACTTCATTTCCGTCTTTGCATAGAATTATATTGGGATTTTTACCCACAATTAATCTTTGTGCGAATGAATTAAGTGAATAATCTAGTTTATCGAAAGCATATATTTTCTCTACCCCAAAATAAGATAGATGTGCTTCACATGCCATTGTTCCAACTTTTCCCGTTCCAATAATACCCAAAGTCTTTGGATCTTTTTTTGCCAAATATTTTGATGCCAATAAAGAAGTAACTGCAGTCCTAATGTATGTTAGATAAGTTCCATTCATTATACAGAGAGGAGCACCATCTTTAAGAGATACCAAAATGTATATGCCTCTAGTATATGGAAGCCTGTTTGAAGGATTGTTCTCGCATAATGATACGATCTTTACTCCGGAATTGTCTAGAAAAGAGGATGGCATGAACAATGCTGTTGTTTTATTTTCTTCAGAATCTATTACAGTTCTAAGTGGAAATTTTCCTTTTCTTTTGTATGCAACAAAACCTGATTCAAGCGCCTTGCGCACGTTTTTATAATTAAGAATCGATCTAAGATCATTTTCTGAAAGTATTAACATGTTTATTATTTGGAGACAATAATATAAATACCTATCCAAACATTTTTTAACAAAGTATGTTAATTCTTTTTATGGAAAACTCCTTTTTCCCTTATGACAATTTCAGGACAAATCAAGAGGAGTTTATACAATTTGTTCAGACTAGTCTTATTCAAAAAAAAAATCCTATAGTTGAAGCTGCTACAGGATTTGGCAAGACTATCTCTGTGTTATCTGCCGTATTACCCATAGCAGAAAAGTTTGGCAAAAAAATCGTCTATTGTTGCAGAACTCATAAGCAGATGGACAGAGTGATGGAAGAATTAATGGAAGTTGGAAAGAAAGTAGAAGTATCTGGGATTTCTATAAAGGGCAGAAAATCTATGTGCCTTCACCCAACTATTGTCAACAATGAAATGGACACATCAATGGCACTACACGTTTGCAGATTGTTAAGAAAAGAGAGTAAATGTGAATATTATGAAAATATGAAAGAAAAGGAGGATAGGGCTTATGAAATTGAGGTAAGCCTTTCACAAAAACCTTCTCTATCACAGGATGTAGTGGCACTTTGTATTGAAGAAAATATGTGTCCATACGAAGTAGTCAAAGGCATATTACAAAACGTTGAAGTGATTTCCTGTAGTTATATGTATATTTTTCACCCTGAGATTAGAGATAATTTCCTTGAAGGTATAGGGGCAACTCTTGACGACCTCATTTTAATTCTTGATGAAGCCCACAATCTCTCGGATCTTGCAATAAATCTTGGTTCAGACCAGCTTTCAATTTATTCGATTACCACTGCAATAAATGAGTCAATAGAATTTGAAGAACCTATAATCTCTGAATTTTTAAACAGATTTTATGATGTATTTTTAGAATTAGAAAATGATTTTAAGATTGGATCTGAGGAGGAGGCCATCATATCTTATCAAGACCTTTTCACAAGACTTGAAGGTTTGAAGGGTCCTTTTGTTTCAAAGAGTTTTGAAAAGACCATATTTGATCTTATTGCATATATGAAGGTAATTGGGGAAAAGGTTCAAAAAACTCGCCTTAAGAAAAATAAGATGCCAAGATCTCACATTTATAGAATAGCATCGTTTCTTGAAAACTGGTTTAATGCTAGGGGAAACGAAGGATATTGTTACATCTTTGAAAAAACTAAAACAAAAAAAGAGGAAGATACACTAAAACTTGGGATATTGTCTCTTGACCCAAGACCTATAACTACACAGGTTTTAGATTTTGTAGATGGATCTGTTCATATGTCAGGGACCTTAGAGCCATTGGATGCTTACTCAGATATTATCGGTATAAAGAATCCAGCTTTCAATGTATTTCCTTCTCCCTTTTCTCCTTCGAACATAAAGGGGGTGATTACCAAAGGAGTGACTACAAAAGGAACACACAGAAATGAAGAAATGTATAAAAAAATAACACTCAAAGCTATAGATGTTATCCATTCTGTGCCTGCAAACGTGGGGATATTCTGCTCTTCATATGAAGTTGTGGATGGTCTGCTTGACTCGGGGATAGTTTTGATGTCTGATAAACCGGTATTTATGGAAAGGCGAAACATGGATTCCAGAGAAAATGATAGTTTAGTCTCTGACTTTAAGCATCAATCTAGAAAGCAAGGTGCAGTCTTACTAGGGGTGATGGGTGGTAGAAACGCCGAGGGCGGAGACTACCCCGGAAATGAGATGAACACAGTAATAATTGTGGGCGTGCCATATGCAAGACCAACTCCAAGGATAGAAGCACAGATAGAATACTATCAAAAGGTCTTTTATGGGAAAGGAAAGTATTATGGATATTATCTGCCTGCCCATAGAAAATTAAGTCAAGCTGCTGGTAGAGCCCACAGACTTTTGTCAGACAAAGCTTTGATTGTTTTTCTTGATGAAAGAGTTGCAAATAAATTTGTGACAAAAGATATACCTAAATGGATAAGAGATAGCCTTGAGTATATCCCAGACTCAGAAGAAATCCTAAAAGAAAAGGTAAAAGTGTTCTTTGAAAATCACAGATAGATTTAAAAGTTAGGTAAAAGGGTATAGGTAGGGATAGAATGAAGGAAATTGATTGTCCTGTGTGCCTAGAAGTTATCGAGTTTAAAGAAGTGAAGGATGGACTGAATATAGAATGTCCATTTTGTGGTGAAGAGCTCATCCTAATCAATTTTGAAGAAGAGTGGGAGCTCATTGAGAAAGAAGAGATATTGGGATGGTATGAAGAGGAAGAAACCTTTGAGGACAACCTTGAAGAAGGCCTGATTTACGACAATTAATCCCATTAATTCTGTGGTGATTTGGTGGGAGATTCGACATCATTTAATGAAGAAATAAATAATCTATTTTTAGAAAACAATCTTATACTTACTGTTAACTCTGTCCAAAATTTATCTTTAATTGAAAAAAAAAGGTATACAGAGTTAATTGATTTTTTGAAAGGGAAGGGAAAATTATTTGTTAACGATAGTGACCTTGATGATTTTTTGAATTATAATGAAGAACTTGAGATACCATTAGCACTTGAAAAAGAAAAGGTAGAAACAAAATTAGAAGAATCTGAAAGAGAAATTAAAAGATCTATTAATGGTAAAAGAATACCTGCCAAGGAAAATGAAGCTCAGATTAAATTTACTAAAAACATAAAACAAGAAAATGTATCACAGGGTTCGATAGAAGACTTTATCAAGCTTTTCAATGATCGATATCAAAAAATGAAAAAGATGTTTAGAGAAAGACCCTCTACAAGAGATTTCATGTCCATAGGTGAAGCTTTGAGAGCAAAGAAAGGTGAAGAAACAAGCGTAGTTGGCATGGTAACAGAAAAAAATGAGTCAAAAAAAGGAAATCTTATTTTAACGGTTGAGGATGATACAGGAAGAATTAAAGTATTCTTCTCAGGCTCAAAAGAACTTGATGAAAAAGTTAAGTTTATCATGCTTGACGAGATTATCTGGATTAAGGGCGCTCTCGGGGACGGGATAATATTCGGAAAGGAGCTTGAATTTCCAGATTTACCTGTTTCTAGGGAAGTAAGCAGAAGCGAAGTAGACCTATGCTCAGTTCATATTTCTGATATACATGTTGGCTCAAACGCCTTTCTAGAAAAATCCTTCTTAAAGTTTGTAAAGTGGCTAAATATTAGAATGGGTTCACCTGCACAAAGAGAATTAGCCTCCAGAGTAAAATATTTAGTTATTGCGGGGGACCTAGTTGATGGGGTAGGAACATATCCCAATCAGCAAAAAGATCTAGAAATACTTGACGTTTATGACCAGTATGACAGACTTTACGAACTATTATCTATGATTCCTGATTGGATAAGAATAATCATGTCACCGGGAAATCACGACGCAACTAGGAGTGGAGAACCCCAATTACCTGTAGAAAAACAGTATGCTGAAAAACTGTATGAATTGCCAAATGTAGACATGGTTCCAAATCCTTGTTTTTTTGAAATGCATGGAGTAAAGACAGTTGTCTATCATGGAACAAGTATATATGATTTTGTCGAAGGCATATCCGGGGTAGGACATGACAAGCCAGTACCTGCTATGAAAGAAATGCTTAGAAAGAGACATTTGGCACCAGTATATGGTGGCAAAACATCTATCTCCCCCGAAGAAAAGGATTACTTGTTGATTGACAATCATCCAGATATTTTTCATACAGGGCATATTCATGTAAACGGTTATGGCAATTATAGGGGAACATCAATGATTAATTCTGGAGGTTGGCAGGCAGAAACTGACTACCAGAAGATGAGAAATATTATGCCCACACCAGGTCGAGTTCCAATATTTGATTTAAAAACTCATAAACTATCAATTATGGGATTTTGTAATGACGGTGGGGGATATTGATTGATAGAAGCTTATTTTAATTCATTAGAAATTGAAGCTAAAAGGGCTTATGAGATTGCCCAAGAAGCAAGAAAAAAAGGATTGGATCCATCTCCGTCTGTTGAAATACATTTAGCTGCAGATATGGCAGGAAGAATAGAAGGGATAGTGGGACCAAAAGGAGTTGCAACTAAAATAAAAGAGCTAGATTTACAGGGACACCCCAGAGAAAAAATAGCTATTATGATTGCAGATGAAATTCTTGCTGAAAAATATTCAAAGAAAAATTCAAAGGAAAAACTAGCTGAGCAAGCTGTAAGGACAGGTCTCGCAATTTTGACTGAAGGTATTGTTTCTGCGCCCTTAGAAGGTATTTCTGATGTTAAAATTAAAACTAATTTTGATGGTACTGATTATCTAGCATTGTATTTTGCAGGACCAATTAGATCTGCAGGAGGTACGGCGGCGGCACTATCAGTTCTTTTAGGGGATTATGTAAGAAAAAGACTTGGCCTTTCTAAATACAAGGCAACTGAAGAAGAGATGCAGAGATTCATTGAAGAAATTGAACTGTATGAAAGAGGAAAGACCCATTTGCAATATAAGCCATCAAATAAAGAAGTTATACTTTCACTCTCAAACATACCAATTGAAATCACTGGTGAAAGTACAGAAGATATGGAAGTTTCGGGGTATAGGAATCTGCAAAGGATAGAGACAAATAAAGTAAGAGGCGGGGCTCTACTTGCTTTAGCAGAAGGAGTTATCCAAAAATCAAAGAAAATTGAAAAAGTTTTGAAGGTGTTCGAGCTAGAAGGATGGGAGTTCATAAAGGATTTGAAAAAAGAAGAAAAAAAAGAAAGTGATGATAATACAGAAAAGATTAAAGCAAACTGGAAGTATCTCTCAGATTTGCTTGCGGGAAGACCTGTTATAGCTCATCCAAGTAGCAAGGGTGGATTTAGGCTAAGATATGGCCGTAGCAGAGACACGGGATTTGCTGCATGGGGTTACCATCCTGCAACTATGCATATAGTAAATGGATTTATAGCTGTTGGGACTCAGCTCAAAACTGAAAGACCTGGTAAAGCCACAGTTGCTATGCCGGTAGATTCTATACTGCCTCCTTTTGTAAAATTCAAAGATCAAAGCTGTGAGTGGCTTTATTCTTATGAAAATATTAAGCCTTCAGATATTGATGAGATAATATTCTTGGGTGATGCCCTTATCGCATATGGGGATTTTGTAGAGAATAATCACCTGTTAATGCCTTCAGGTTATGTAGAAGAATGGTGGGCCTTAGATTTAGAAAAAGCATTGAATGAAAAAGAAGGTAGCGGAGAGCTCAATGACATATTAGAAGGTAGAAAAATTCCAGATGTAAAAGAGGCAATCGAATTATCAAAAAAATATGGAATTCCTCTACACCCAAAATATAACTTGTTCTGGAGTTATATATCACTAGAAGATTTGGATTATCTGATTAGTTATGATGGTTATACTATAAATGAGAATTTAATAATCTTTGATATAAAAGAAGGCGCTAGAATAAAAAATATTATTGAGAAATTATGTTTGCCCCATCAAGTATCAGAAGATAAAGTAAAAATAGAATCCCATATACTGGCACTTGTTCTTTCAGAAAACCTAACATATGGAGAAACAGTTTTGGAAAAGGTATCAAATTTATTGGGGATCAAAGTTAGAGACGCTATACCTACTACCGTTGGTTGTAGAATGGGAAGACCTGAGAAAGCCAAAGAGAGAAAAATGAGCCCACCTGTTCACGTATTATTTCCTATCGGATTGTCAGGTGGCTCAACTAGGAGTATAATCAAGGCATCGCAGAAGAATTTCATAGAAGTAGAAGCGGTAAATAAAAGGTGCCCAAAATGTAATACTAAAACACATCACACAAAATGCCCAGACTGCGAGAGTATGACGAAGATGTATATGTCTTGCTCCCACCAGACATGTTCTTATGAGGGTTCGAGTGTAGTTAGTGAAAAGTGCCCAGAATGTGGATCACGTCTTAGGGTATACTCAAAGAAAAAAGTGAATTTAAAAGAAGATCTAAGTCTAGCACTTTTAAATTTGGGGTATGAACTCCCAAAGGAGGTCAAAGGGGTCCAAGGTATGAGTTCTGAGTACAAAATCCCCGAGCCTTTGGAGAAAGGTATATTGAGGGCTTCAAATGAAATCTATATTTTCAAGGATGGAACCTGCAGATATGATGCAACTGATGCTCCATTGACACATTTTGTTCCAAAAGAAGTTAATGTTGGTATTGAAAGACTAAAAGAACTTGGATACATAAAGGACTATCTTGGAAACGAACTTACAGATGAAAATCAAATACTTGAATTGAATGTTCAGGATATTATTGTGCCAAAGGATTCAATTGCATATTTATTCAAAGTTTCTAAATTTATTGATGGGGAGTTAGAAAAGATATATGGATTGAAATCTTATTATAATCTCAAAAATGTAAATGATCTTGTAGGCCAATTAGTAGTTGGATTAGCACCCCATACATCAGCTGGCACTATTGGACGTATAGTTGGGTATACAGATACTAAGGTTGTTTATGCTCATCCTTATTTTCACGCTGCAAAGAGGAGAAACTGTGATGGGGATGAGGATTCAATAATGCTTTTGATGGATACATTGCTTAATTTCTCCAAATATTATCTTCCACAAACAAGAGGAGGCCGAATGGATGCACCTCTAGTATTAACAACACGAATTGACCCAAGAGAGGTTGACAAAGAAGTCCATAATATGGATATTTGTGATAGCTATCCTCTAGAATTCTATGATGCCACACTAAAATATCTCCACCCAAAAGAGATAAAGATTGAAAGAGTAGAAAATAGATTGGGAACAGATAGAGTTTATTCTGGGCTTAAATTTACACATCACACATCAGATATATCTAAAGGTCCGAGAGCTAGTAGTTATACAACTTTAAATTCTATGGAAGAAAAGTTGATGTCTCAATTCGATATTGCTAAAAAAATAAGGGCGGTAGATGAAAATGATGTTGCAGAGAGAGTTCTAAAAACACATTTTATACCAGATATTAAAGGGAACATAAGATCATACGGAAAACAGAAAGTAAGATGTACAAGATGTAACACTACGTATAGGAGAGTTCCTCTTACCGGTAAGTGTGCAAAATGTAGTAATAAACTCATATTAACAGTTACTAAAGGTACAATCTTAAAGTATATGCAGTTAAGTATAGACATAACTACAAAATTCAAGATAAAAGAATATACATCTCAAGAAATTAATTTAGCGGATTCAGAAGTAAAAATGAACTTTAGAGAAAAACATAAACAGTTATCAGTATCTGATTTTTGTTAAATAATAAAATTAATAATAAGATATCAGATTATTTTAGATATTTCATCGGCAGTTCTTTTCATGTCTAAAAATACAAGACCCAATTTTGCATCTTTTCTGGCAAGAGCAGTTAATACCGATTCTTCACCTGCTCCCATCATTAGGATATACCCATTAATGCCTTTAACAAATACCTGTTCTAATGAACCTCTCTTCAGTTCTTGAGACGTTCTTTCACCAAGCGATAGCATTGCGGCGGACATTGCGGCAACTCTATCTTCTTCAACATCCTGTGGAAGAGCACTTGCAATAATGAGCCCATCTGTAGAAACAACAGCAGAAGCTTCAACATCAGGAGTGGTAGCCTCAAGTTCTTTTAATAATTCAGTTAAAATTTGAGTTCTAGATTTTTGAGCCATTATAATCCCCAATTTATTAATGAAAAGGCAGTCTATATAAAGTTAATGAATAAAGAAATTAAAACAACAAATACTAATATAGAATCCTATTGAAATTAAAATTAAAAAAGAATGCACAACAAAACTTCGTCAAATCCTATCGTTTGACCTCGAACAATTTCGGAATAATGAACCTTAGACTATTAGTATCGGTAAGCTGAATGCCTCGCCCGAAGGCTTGGCACTTACACTACCGACCTATCAACCGGATCTTCTATCCGTGTCTTCGTCTCTAACTAAAGTTATAGTCACCTATCCCCTTTTGCTATTAGAGAGTGGTTGTCTATTTTCAGGGGTTATTTCGGGCTTAGATGCTTTCAGCCCTTATTAACTATGGCGTAGCTACCCGGCGATGCCTTATCAGACAACCGGCACACCAGAGGCCACGGCAGTCTGTTCCTCTCGTACTGGGACTACCTTCCCTTCAGACGACCAACACCCCCGATAGATAGCAACTAACCTGTCTCACGACGGTCTAAACCCAGCTCACGTTCTCCTTTAATGGGCGAACAACCCCACCCTTGGGTCCTGCTGCAGACCCAGGATGGAAAGAACCGACAGCGAGGTAGCAAGCCCGGGGGTCGATGTGGGCTCTTGCCCCGGACGACTCAGTTATCCCCAGGGTAGTTTTTCTGTTAGTCCAAGCCCCCATCAAGGAGGCATTGGAGTTCGCTAGGCCCGGCTTTCGCCTCTGGATATCTTGTGGTGCAATATCCAGTCAGGCTGACTTTTGGCCTTGCCCTCTACGGTGGATTCCTGACCCACCTGAGTCAACCTTAGGGCGCCCTCGATATCTTCTCGAGGGCGTACCGCCCCAGCCAAACTGCCCACCTACCGGTGTCCCAACAATAACAATGTTGGTTAGTTGCTTAGACTTGGAAGGTTGGTGTTCCATTTGCGCCTCCACAATCCCTAGCGAGATTGCTTCGATGGCTACCAACTACACTCTACATCAAAGTCCAAGTAACAACGACAGGCTGCAGTAAAACTCCATGGGGTCTTCGCTTCCCATCGGGGGACCCTGGCATATCCACCAGGAAGTGGTTTCACTAGGTTCCAGTTAGGGACAGTAGGGCTCTCGTTACACCATTCATGCAAGCCGCCAATTAAGCGGCAAGGTATTACGCTACCTTAAGAGAGTTATAGTTACTCCCGCCGTTTACCGGCGCTTCACCCGGTTGGAACCGAGATTAACGTGCCGGCACTGGGCAGATGTCACCAGCTGTACAAACCTTTACAGGATAGCAGCTAGCTGTGTTTTTATTAAACAGTCGAAGCCCTCAAGTTACTGAGACGTACCGTCCGATTAAAGACAGTACGCACTCCTTATCCCAAAGTTACGGAGCTATTTTGCAGAGTTCCCTTAACTGGAGTATCCCAACACGCCTTAGGCTTCTCACCAAGGGGCACCTGTGTCGGATCTCAGTACGAACATAAAGAATTCATTTCTATCCTTTTTTCATGGACTCCAGAGATCGGCCGAACCCGACTAAAACGTCAGGCCATTCCTAATTTCTTCCACTTCTCTGCATTAAGCATCTCCATGGAATTATATAGTTAGATGGAACGATAGTTCCACTCGGCGTACTCCGAAGTGTCAAGGAAAGAACTTGCGTTGCCACGTGTATCTTTATGGTACCCGAATATTAACGGGTTTCCCTTTCGGCTCAATCGAGTTACGAAGAGCCTTAGGATCGACTAACCCTCAGTTGACGAACATTGCTGAGGAATCCTGGCCCTTTCGGCGGTGGGGATTCTAACCCCACTTTGCTGTTACTCCCGGCAGGATCTACAATTCTGACAGGTCCACTGGAACTCACGCCCCAGCTTCTGTCCTATCACAACGCCTCCCTAGCGAATCTCTTTCGAGTCCTAGAGTATCGGTATCTGGCTTAATCCATTCCATTATCGGAGCCATCAATCTAGATGGGTGAGCTGTTACGCTATCTTTAAAGGGTGGCTGCTTCTAAGCCTACCTTCCCACTGTTTTAGACTGATGACGTCCTTTAACTTATCCAGAATTTGTGGACCTTAACTCTAGTCTGGGTTTTTTCCCTAAGGGGACATGAGCTTACCCCAACGTCCCCGACTCCGAAGATCTACGACGCAAACAAGTTCGGAGTTTGACAGTATGCCGAGAGATTTCTCCCCCTAAACATTCAATCAGTGCTCTACCTTGTCTGCTATCTCCCTTCAGGCTAGACTGCGGCCTATTTGGGGAGGAACCAGCTGTCTCCAGCCTTGATTAGCCTTTCACTCCTATTCCAAAGTCAGAAGAACGAGTTGTACGTCAGAACCTCTTCGGGCCTCCACCAATCAATTGATCGGCTTCACCCTGCCCTGGAATAGATCGACTGGTTTCGGGTCTTTTAGTAGTGATTCCGGGCACTTTCACACCCCGTCCCTCAGAGTAAACTCTTGCGGACTGTTGATTTCTCTTTGATTACGAAATTGAATTCTTAATCTCACCACTACTAGAAACTCCCTGCCTCGTGCTTCAAGACGTACAGCATGACTCTAGTCCTCTTCTCTCGTACTAATGGATTACTCCATATTCCTTTAAGAAGAATCGCTCCTTTTGAGCCATGCATATCTTTCACTGTTTGGTTTCAGGTTCTTTTAACCCCCCTCTCGGGGTACTTTTCAGTTTTCCCTCACGGTACTAATTCACTATCGGTCTCAATACGTATTTAGAGTTAGGAGTTGATGCCTCCCTTTTTCCTGAAGGATATCCGACCCACAGTACTCAGGAACTCTACAAATTCTTCATGTTTACGCTTACGGGACTTTCACCCTCTGCGGTATATCATTTCAGAAAAATTCAGCTTCACACGAAGTAATCGCAAGTAGAGCCCATACACCACATCCTTATGATACTTAAAGTATCACAAGTTCAGTTTGCTCTCTGTCCTTTTCGATCGCCTTTACTAAGGACATCGCATTTGCTTTCTTTTCCTCCCCCTACTAAGATGTTTCAATTCAGGGGGTTCCCCTTCCTTTCGGAATAGAAACGGGAAGTCCCATTCGGGCATCCTGGGTTCAATGGCCACATGCGCCTAGCCCAGGCTTATCGCAGCTTGTCACGCCCTTCATCGGCGTCTTGAGCCGAACCATTCCCCAAACAGCATTAGTTCATATTCTTACTTTTGCCAAGGTCAATTAACGGGAATTGATCGAAGTTTTGCCTATGCATGGCTTCTTCTAAAACTACCACGTAGTTTTATCAGCCACTTACATTAAAATTATGCATTAATGTAAGATACTTAAGGTGGACCCATCGGGATTTGAACCCGAGGCCTCTGCCTTGCAAAGGCAGCGCTCTTCCAGCTGAGCTATGGGCCCGTCGTTAGCCCAATATCTTTGTAGTGTTTAGGTAAACAGGAGGTGATCTAACCGCAGGTTCCCCTACGGTTACCTTGTTACGACTTATCCCCCCTCGCGAAACCTAGGTTTGACTCTACCCTAGGGGCAAAGCCTCACCTAAACCTCACTAAGGTGGATTGACGGGCGGTGTGTGCAAGGAGCAGGGACGTATTCACCGCGCGATGATGACACGCGATTACTAGAGATTCCAGCTTCATGAGGGCGAGTTACAGCCCTCAATCCGAACTAAGAACAGGTTTAAAGGATTGCCTTTCCCTTTCGGGATCGGAGCCCATTGTCCTGTCCATTGTAGGCCGCGTGTAGCCCGGGAGATTCGGGGCATACTGACCTACCGTCGCCCTCTCCTTCCTCCACTTTAGCAGTGGCGGTCCATCTAGGGTACCCAGCGTCCCGAAGGGATCTGCTGGCAACTAGATGCAAGGGTCTCGTTCGTTGCCTGACTTAACAGGACGCCTCACGGTACGAACTGACGGCGGCCATGCACCTCCTCTCAGCTTGTCAAGCAAGGTCGTCAACCTGGCAATCATACTGCTGTCGCTCCCGGTGAGTTTTCCGGCGTTGAGTCCAATTGAACCGCAGCCTCCACCTCTTGTGGTGCTCCCCCGCCAATTCCTTTAAGTTTCAGCCTTGCGACCGTACTCCCCAGGCGGCGAGTTTAACGGCTACCCTACAGCACAGGGCCATCTCGTAGATGTCCCCACACTTAACTCGCATCATTTACGCCTAGGACTACCCGGGTATCTAATCCGGCTCGCTCCCCTAGGTTTCGTCCCTCACCGTCAGACCCGTTCCAGTTAGACGCCTTCGCCACAGGTGGTCCCCCTAGGATTACAGGATTTCACCCCTACCCTAGGAGTACCTCTAACCTCTCCCGGTCTCAAGACAAGTAGTA
The DNA here is from genome assembly GCA_041678455.1 of Methanofastidiosum sp. Classification (GTDB taxonomy): domain Archaea; phylum Methanobacteriota_B; class Thermococci; order Methanofastidiosales; family Methanofastidiosaceae; genus Methanofastidiosum. The sequence goes on along the minus strand of JBAYOH010000021.1, from coordinate 3,780 downwards.
TCCCTAGATTTCCCACAGTTGAGTTGTAGGATTTAACCAAAGACTTACTTATCCGGCTACGAACGCTTTAGGCCCAATAATCGCGGCTACCACTTGAGCTGCCGGTATTACCGCGGCGGCTGGCACCGGTCTTGCCCAGCCCTTACTCCTCTGGTTACTTAGACCAAAGAACAGCCCATGCAATGCATGAGCACTTGGGATCCCCCTGTCACGGTTTCCCGCATTGCAGAGGTTTCGCGCCTGCTGCGCCCCGTAGGGCCTGGGGCCTTGTCTCAGTCCCCAACTCCGGGCTTCAGCTCTCACTGCCCGTACCGATCGCAGGCTTGGTGGGCCATTACCCCACCAACAACCTAATCGGACGCAGGCCCATCCTCAGGCGCAAAAGCTTTGGATAAAAGAACATTCCAGTACCTTTTATCTATCTAATATTAGCCCCAGTTTCCCGGGGTTATCTCAGTCCTGAGGGTAGGTTACCTACGTGTTACTGAGCCGTACGCCGGCGTCCGAAGACACCTTGACTCGCATGGCTTAGTCGAATCCCAATAGCAGTAGCCTCCGGCAGGATCAACCGGAGTGCGATCGCAATTCAATAAATTAGGAATTGGTAAATATATGTTCACCTAAAATTCACCAAGATATTGGACTTCCATCAAACACAGTCGTATATGTCTGTGTTCTCATGACGGTCCTTTGAATTCGTTCATCAGATGATTTACGTCTTCATCGGATCTTGAGACATAGTGTCTCTCACTATATACCCAAAGTTAATAAGATATTAAAAATTATTGCAAAATTACGCTCTAATTTCACCGTTTAACAATATCTCATGGTGCCCTATGAATCCGGCAACATCTTTTGAAGGGTTTGAAACTGGGTAGACAAATAGAGTCTTTTTTGCTATTTGTTTTCTTAGCATATCTAAGGGTAAATTTGGATCAAGCATTTCAGGTTCTCTAGTTAATATTTCTTCGACTTTAAACTCCTTTATTAGTGTTTCGGGGTGGCGTTTTGCATTGATATTTTTTCTAAATTTATAAAGGCCAAATAGAAGGTCTTTAACAGAGATTAGACCCACATAATTATTTTGAGATTTAATTGCAAAGTATCTTATTCCATCATCTAAGTACTGTTTTCTTGCATGAATTACTCTGTCCCCCCACGATAAGGTGCCATACTTTTTAGTCATTGCATCGCCGATTGTCCCTTTTGATTCAACTAATGGGATCATATGTCTCCTTGTAATCACGCCTACCATTTCTTCACCCTCAACTACAGGGAGTATGGATATGTAATCACTTCTAAAGAGTTCCAATGCTTTTTTCACGTTATCATCTGCAGATATGGTATAAGGGTTTTTAGTTATAGAAGAGGATATATGGAACGCTGAAACATCTAAGTTTAAGCTTCTTGGGTCCCCAATTTTTTCTATTATATTGCTTGCAGTTAGTATCCCCATGAGCTTCCCATCGTTTACTACTGGAAGTCTTAAAACTCCCTTCTTTTCCATTAATTTAATTGCGTCTGACAGTATTCGGTCTTTATCTACTTTTATTGGGCGTTTCATTATTTCTCTTACATCCATTCAACCACCACCTTTAGTTCCTAAAATAACAATAAAGCTTGAAATAACAAAATAAGTTTTTAACACCTATTCTGGCAAAGGAAATCATTTTATCACCTGCACCAAAATATGGGTTAATAGTTCTCTTCTTCCATGATTTCCTTGCAATCGTCACATACAAACTGTCCGTTGACAAGTTTTAATGCAGATGTATATGTACCACACATCTCGCAAATACCTCCTTCAGGAGGCGGCGTGGCTATAGCACTATCATCAGGTTCAAATCTCCACTCTTCAAAGGATAACGACAATATATCCCTGGGAGTGATTATTGCCACAGGTATGCCTTCATCTATAACTACCAAATTTCTAATCTTCTCTTGAGTTATTATTTCTGAGGCTTCTCTTATCATCTTGCCACTACTAATTGTAACAACTGGCGAAGTCATTATTGTTTCTAGAGTTACTTCTGAGGGTTTTCTCTTTTTTGATACAACCTCTCTTAGGATATCTCTTTCAGAAACTATACCAACAGGCTCACCTTCGTCTACTACTACTACTGCATTAGAATTATCTTTGGTCATCACTCTGGCTGCATTTGAAACAGTGTCTTTGGGTTTCATCAGGATTATATCATGTTTTATTACCTTAGATAGAGGTACATCAAGCATTCAAACACCTACATTAATAATTAAGTATTATAAATATTTAAGTCTTTGGAGTAAAGGTTAAAAGGAGATTAAAAAATTTATTTTTGTGAATAAATGAAAAATATAAAGGTATTTGGTTTAAACTTAGACCCTGATGAGAGAGAAGAGTCGGTATTTAATAAATTATCAAATGCAGGCTCCGATACTAACGATCCTTATGAAATTGTGTTCGAAAAGTTAAAAGATTCCAATGAAGTAAAATATACAAAAATGGGGAAAGTAGATGTTGAACCCTGGTTGATACCTGGCCCAAAGAAAGAAGATCTTTTCATGGTCGGTGTTGATAATATTGTTGCTTTTATAGATGCTGATGGATGCAGAGAATATGCTTCTAAGGTAAAAGACTTTGTTAAAGAAAAGATATTACCAGATATTCCTCTGATGATTGGTGTTGACCATTCTGGAACAAGTGGATGTATTGAAGCATTGGCAGAAAAGTATGGGAAAACAAATATCTCTGTAGTAATGCTCGACAGCCATTTTGACGGTATAATCCCCACCCAGAGATTAAAATTAATTCAGCATGATATTGAATTTAATCCAAATACTAAATTTTCAAAAGATGACCCTTATTTATATAACAGAGTTGACAGTTTTAACGCTGATTCTTTCCTTTACTTCCTTTTAAAGGAAAAGAAGATATTACCTAAGAATCTCTTTGTTCTAGGAGTTTCAGACTACCCCCCAAATGCTGCAAAAGATGCAAGAGATCCGCGAATAAGGGAATATTTCGAGTTTTATAGAAAGTTTGAAGATGATGGTGTCACTATCCTTCCAAAAAATAAACTTAAAGCAAACTTCGAAATGGCACTGAAAAAAGTCTTTGAAAAAATTAAGACTCCTTATGTCTATGTTTCAGTCGACATAGATATTGGTTCTAGACAAGCTTTGACTGGTGCTAGATTTCTTGATTACCTTGGACTTGAAGAATCAGAAATTTACAGAATCATAGATGGATTAAACAGATATACCAAAGAGAAAAAAATAGAGATTGTAGGTGCCGATGTAATGGAGATAGACCAATCTAAAGCAGGTCAGAGATTTGGCAAGAGTCACGATAAAACTTATGATATATCTTTAGAAGTAGTCAAAAGAATATTCAAGTAATCATTTAAGAATAAGTTTAGAGGACGGCGATTAACCTCTATTTTTTTCTTATCTTTTTAATTTTATAAATCTTCGGGCGCTTTATAGTGTTTCTTAGCTTTTTTATCCAAATTTTGAGCAATTTCCAAAATTTTTTGATGGCTAACGCTATGCCATCCTTTTAGAAAGAGTATGAAGCTGATATAGATTAAAAGAAAAACATACAAACACCAGCTTTACTTCGACCCTTGGCAGCGTTGTCATAAGCATGTGCAGAGTTCCCCCTCTTTGCTTCTTCTGGTCTTGGCGCCTTTCTCACCCTTATTATCAAATAGTTCAGAAATACTAGGCTTGAATACCTTCCAATCAATAAGTTTGTCTATATCATTTAATCTCTTGCCTAGCTTTTGAAGGCGTTCATAC
>JBAYOH010000020.1:0-26704 GCA_041678455.1 Methanofastidiosum sp. | reverse complement strand
TTGAAGAAGATATATCCAATAATAGAAAAACTAAGTATAGTAATTATAATTATAATCTACCAAATATTAAGAATATAGATAAATGGTTTTCTTCAGAATCAAAATTCGATTTAGGAATTATTAGACACCATATCAATATGGTCTCTGATATTGACTTTAGGGATTTTCTATTATTGGGATTTTCTAGCATAATTAGGAAAGTATCAAATGCAAAAAATGCTCAACAACATATATCAATTAAAAAAGGAAAAAAAATTCCTGAAGCATACCCATTGTTTCAAGAAAAGATAAATCTAATGTGCAAACAAATGAAAGAGTATGTAGAAAATTTAGGGGATTTAAGTCGATACTCAGAGCCAAAACTATATGTATATGATGTTAGAAAAATGGATGAAATAATTGAACCTGATTCTATAGATATTATTATTACCTCTCCTCCTTATGGCACAGGATCAAAATACACGGAAGTATATAGATTAAATTTTGAATGGTTAGAAATTGACAAACCTATAAGAAAAGAAACAATGGAAAATTCAAAAGATTTCAAATTTGAATTAGAAGTAGCTCTTGCAAAGATGTATAAAATATTGAAAAAAAATAAATATTGTTTTATTGTTTATGGTGACCCTTCTACAGATGATAGCCTAACTAGAGTTGCAATAAAAGATGCGATAAAAGTAGGTTTTACATATGAAGGTTTAATTAGTTGCCCTATAGAAAAAATACTTAGTAATCATCATGAGAAATATAGAAGATTTATCCCTAAAGATTATATATTAATTTTTAAAAAATAAATAAAATTTTATAGATTACAGAAACGTTATATCCCTCAAATAATTTGTTTAAAATAAAACACAAATGTATAATTACTTCGCATAATTAGCCTTATGCGCAATAGCTAAGTTGGTCTATTTAAATACTTAAATTTATTTAGTTTTACGGCCATAATTAACATAACTGGAAAACTAATGCATTTCAGATAGTTATTTATATTTAGGAAATGGTATGATTGCCATGGCTGTTTCTTTGGGGATTGACTCAGTTGTTTTTCACAAAGAAGTATTAAGCAGAAATGGATTCGATAAAAAGATATTTTTATCAATGATCGGATGTGCTATTGTAACTGAAGATTTAACTAATCTTAAAAAGGCATATTATTCAGGATTAAAAAATGCCTTTAAGAAACATGATTTGGAACTTTATAGGGATATAATTAGCAGCAACGAAATACTACAAATTACAGACGGAAGCACTTCTATTCACGAAGATATTTTTACTTCAGTTTTACCTTATATTTCAGGAATAAATATTATTTATACTATATTTAATTCTAATAGAATATTAAATAATAGAATTAAAATATATGGAAAGCGCAAAGAGATTCAATCTGTCGATATAATTGATTTTTACAATCAACATCTCGCAAATAGTTTTCCCCATATATGTTTATGGAAACTCTATCCATATATTTATGGGAAAAAGGCTAATGTTTATATTGACCATTTTCAAAGCGAATTGACTAATGCATGGGAAGATATATCTGTTTATCCAAATATATTTTGTTACTATAACGGAGATATGACCAATGTATTGATTTCATTAGCAGATATTGTCTGTAAAATAGTTAGCCATAGGTTATATGAAAAGAATCTCTTTTTAAGATCTGATAATCTAATCAATATTTTTCCTGACCTAGAAGAACAACAATTATTTACTCATTATATAGGGAATAAGGACTTACCTAAAATTACAAACATTCATGAAAAAAAGATAGAACTTCACAAATTTATTAAAAGACCAGTATTCTATCTGTATCCCGGAAGAGATAATAAAATTGATAAAAAATCCATCTTAAACAGTATTCCAAAATTCATAAATTTTGTCCATAAAAGAGATGGATGTTTTAAATTCTATACTCCACAAGATATACAAATGATAAAAGATAACGATTATTTAGTATCTTTAGATTCCAAGAACAAAGAAGATATCATCACCCTAAAAGAACTTATATATGGCCAAATGAACAAAAGAATACATAGTTGTAGTATTGAGGATTTGACAAAATAGGCGAAATATTTAAATACTTTTATTCAAAGTGTATTATTAAGAGAATACCTACACCAAGGATTCTCTTCAAAGGGAGACCTTTGAGAGTATTAGATAGAATATATCTATAGCGTGTTAATGTGAAGAGAGTTTTCTCTTCACATTTTTTTAATCTGTTTTGATTGATTTTTTAAGAATAAAACTTACTCCTCATATGTGAATATTATGGGCACATCAGATGAAATCAGGATAATAAGCCAAAAAGTGTCAAAAGACTTGGCATTAAAGGACATAGAAAATATCTAGGATCTAATATAATATTTTCTAATTAGTTCTTTTATGCTTACCTTTTAGTGTGACCTTAATTTTAAAACTACGTTCCATTCAACGAATTGGCCCCTATCGTATAATAGAAGTTAGGAAGGTTAAAGGATCCTTTAATGAAAATAAAAGAAAAACAAAATTAAAATTCAGGACATGCTTTCTCATAGCCCTTCATAATCATCCTCGTATTCTCATGAACATAGCCTTCAGTAGTTTTAATGTTTGAATGGCCCATTATGCTTTTTAGAATAAGAACATCACCACCATTTTCAATAAACTGAGTGGCAAAGGTATGCCTGAGCTGGTAAGGTGTGACTCTTTTTATTCTAGCCTTATTACAATATTTTTTCAATGCGAATCTATATCCGAACAAAGTCATTGGAGTTTTTTCTCTGATAGAATAGAATAGTGATGGGCAATCGTCAATTCTCTTGGCAAGATACTTTCTTAAGGCCATCATAGGTTTTTTATGAATTGGAACTATGCGGTCCTGGTATGTTTTTGTATTTTTTACTATGATAGTACCTTTATCAAGATCAAGATCTTCTTTTTTTAAGGCCAAAATTTCTGTAGGTCTTAAGCCAGTATATAGGTGAGTTAAAATTAAGGCCAAATCCCTATCATTGTCTATTTTGTCCAAAATCTTCCACACGTCTTCAGGCTCTATTGACTGTCTTCTCTTATGGTGAACTCTAGGTGGTTTATAATCGAATATATATCCTTTGAATTCGCATAGATATTTTATTGCGTAATGAGCACTGTGCTTGCTTGAAGATGAGTGTCTATTAGAATCGAGTATTTCAAAATATAATTCATGCAGCTCATCTTCAGACCAATCCATCCATCCCCTTGGCAATCTTGTAATTAAATTCATTGATGTTGTGCTTGCAAGTTTTTTATTTGCCCTAAGAAATCTATAGAAGTCTTCTTCCAAAGGGATTCCCTCCAAGATATCTTATTTTTACGGCCAGATTAACTAAATCTTTTTCTAAAAAAGCTTTATTATAGTTTTTATTTTTAAAATAAAGCATTTATTGCCTCCTTTTTTAGTTGAAGGCTCTTAGTGACTTAAGATCCGGTGACGCAGGTCTTCGAGGGTTCGAATCCCTTCCCCCGCACACTTTCTATTGCAATGCAGTATTTTTTTATGGTTTTTGATATAAAATTGTTAGTTTTAAGGCCAAGGACATACTAATAATTACTGAAAAAGGGATATTTTTCCATATTAATTATACTTGCAGAATGAGTGCTAATTTTTAAGGCCAAATTGATTCGTGTTATTTTTAGGGCTAAAAATATTTTAAAAGATAGAAAAGAATTAAAAATAGATACGGTTAAGGTTTAGCATATGCCTAAAAAAGATTATGATAATTGGTCTAAAATAGAATTAATCAAGGAGATTAAGAGATTAGAAAAACTTAAAAATTAGAATATGTATACATTATGTTGGAGATTTCTTATGTATAAATGTAATTTGGAAAGAATGCGAGATAAAATAAAAACATTTTCTGAATATGGTGATGCTGGACATGGAGGGATTACAAGATATTCACTTTCGCCGGAGGCAATTCAAGCAAGAAATGAATTTAAAAGAAGAATGGAGGCAATTGGTGCAACAATTGAAGTGGATGATATAGCCAACATGTACGCAACAATTCAAGGCACATCTCCAGACGCTAAGAGAATTGTAATGGCCTCTCATGTGGACTCTGTTAAAAATGGCGGTAACTATGATGGCATCTTGGGAGTTGTGTCTGCAATGGAAATTCTTGAAACTGTTAAAGAACAAAAGATCCCTCATAAACATCCATTAACTGCTATGATCTGGACAAATGAGGAAGGCTCCCTATACCCACCTGCAATGATGGCTTCCGGTATCGTATGTTATGATTACTTGCCTGAGAAAATTCGTGGAAAGTTCAAATATGAGGATATGATGACTTCAAAGAGTGTCTTAGATCCAACAAAAACTTTTGAAGAGGCTCTGGCCAAATCAGGATTTCAAGGAGATAAGAAATATAGGCTCAATCCAGAAAACTATTTGTACATGTTTGAATTGCATATTGAACAAGGACCAATTCTTGGAGATGCAGGCAATCATGTGGGTGTTGTTGACTGTGTACTAGGAATGTTTAATTATAGAGTAAGATTTTATGGGCAGACGGTACACGCAGGCACCTTCCCAATGCCAAAGAGGAAAGATGCTTTCTTTGCAGCCGCACAAGCACTTTGTTATATCCATGCAGAGATTGATAAATTAAATATACCAGAGCTAGTTTATACAACTGGTGAGGTGACATGTCATCCATGTGTACATACCTGTGTTCCTGACTTCTTTGATTTTTGTATAGATGTAAGACATGAAGATCCTAAGATACTTGAAAAAGTGCTGGCAATTGTCAAGAGTTGTGCGGACAGAGAGTGGGTAGGCTGCAAATGTGAAGTTGAAAAGGCATGGAACAGAGATACTGTTTACTTTGATAAGAAGCTTGTTGGGTATGTAAAAGAGTCTACTGAGAAAGCAGGCGTCAAACATCAGTATATTCATTCCGGTGCAGGGCATGATGCTCAGTTTGCATCTTATATGATCCCAACAACAATGATTTTTGTACAATCCAAAGACGGTTTATCCCATTGTGAACCAGAGCATTCCACAATTGAGCATTGCACGGAAGGTGCTACAGTTATGCTGAATGCGGTATTAAAAGCGGACAGAGACTAAGAAGATTTAAGATTTCTTATGTATATCAATGAAGTCAGAGATGTATGAGACGCTAAATTAAAATAATTGATTAATAAGAACTATTGTAGTTGATGAAGCTTAAAAACAATTACTGGTATGATAAGAAGTCTAGCTTCTATATTCATTAGAAAAATATAAAAAGAAATCCTAGTTTATAGGTCACAAATAGAAGGTGACTTTATCGAAACTATTGTTGTTGCACTTGGTGGAAACGCTATAAAACAAGCTAATGAAAAGGGAACTCATGAAGAGCAGTTTAAGAATGTCGAAATTGCTTGTGAAGCTATTTTAAAATTAATAAAAGACGGGTATGAAGTTGTGATCACACATGGTAATGGTCCACAGTCAGGGAATCTAATGGTTCAGCAAGATGCTGCTGCCAATATTGTGCCGCCTATGCCAATGGATGCAGTAGGCGCTATGACTCAGGGACAAATAGGCTATATGATTCAACAAACTCTTCAGAATATGATGAAGAAAGAAAAGATGAACATACCTGTAGTTACTGTTGTTACACAAGTCGTCGTATCTAAAGATGACCCAGATTTTGAAGATCCTTCGAAGCCAGTTGGTAATTTTTTCACAGAAGCAGAAGCAAAGAAAATTGCCATAGAAAATGGTTATGTAATAGATCCAAAACCTGGTAAAGAGCATATTGATAAAAAAATGAAAGGTCATGTTATTAAAAAAGTAAAACCTACAGGAGATAAACCGTATAGAAGAGTCGTTCCCTCCCCTGATCCAGTAAGGCTTGCAGAAGCTGTGGCAATCAAAAAACTTGTTGATAGTAACGTTATAGTTATTGCATCAGGTGGTGGTGGGGCACCTGTTGTAGAGGACAAAAATGGCATTTTAATGGGAATTGATGGTGTAATCGATAAAGATAAGGCCGGAGAAAGACTTGCAGAGGCGGTTGAAGCTGATATCTTTTTAGTGCTTACAGACGTTGAAGTCGCCTATTTGAATTACGGAAAGCCTGATCAAAAATCAGTTAACAAAATGACCGTTGCAGAAGCTAAAAAATATATGAAAGAGGGTCACTTCCTTGCAGGTAGTATGGGACCAAAAGTCTTGGCATGTATAAGATTCATAGAAGATACCAAGGAAAAGAAAGCTGTAATTGCATCCCTTAACAAGGCTGAAGATGCTCTAAAAGGAATAACAGGGACTACCATTGTTCCGTAAAGGAGGTAAAAAATGGGAATGATAGTAAAATATGAAAAGGATACAACAATATTTACTCCAAACCTACATTTTGACTGTGATTCTCGTTGGTATTTTAAGAAAGGTGAGCCAACTGGAACTATGTCTGTCTTGAGGTCTGATTTTAAAAAGGACGGATGGGCAGACTGGCATGATCATGCAAGTGCAGATCAAGCATATTATGTCATAAAGGGAAAAGTAAGAGTCTGGATGGATAGCGAAGATAACTATGCAGACCTCGGTCCTGGTGACATGGTAATATTTCCAATGGGCAAAAAACATAAACTAAAGAATATGACCGATGGGGAATTATCTCTTGTAGCTATGAATGCACCAGCTTTATAATTTATTTTTTATTTTATAAATATTTAAATTATTGCCTCTTACATCAATTACAAAAACATATATAAGGAATAAATTTAAACTCTTTCTATGAGATATGTGGTAGTTACCGGAGGAGTTATTTCTGGTCTGGGAAAGGGTGTGACTACCGCCTCTATATCCAAAATAATTCAATCAATGGGGCACGAAGTTACCGTTGTTAAAATAGATCCATATGTTAATGTTGATGCGGGAACCATGTCTCCTTTTGAGCACGGAGAAGTTTATGTTTTGGATGATGGAGGGGAGGTAGATCTAGATCTTGGAAATTACGAAAGATTTCTAAATATACATCTAACTAAAGCACATAATATCACGACAGGAAAAGTATATCTTAAAGTCATTGAAAAGGAAAGAAAGGGTGACTATCTTGGCAAAACAGTTCAAATTATCCCCCACATCACTGACGAAATAAAAGCTGAGATAAGGAATGTTGCAAAAGGTCATGATGTAACTGTTATTGAAGTTGGAGGAACAGTCGGGGATATAGAGAGTATGCCCTTCCTTGAAGCTTTAAGACAGCTCTCTATTGAAGAAGATGTTGTTTTTATACACGTCACACTTGTACCGAATTTAAGCGTTGTTGGGGAGCCAAAAACAAAACCCACTCAACACTCGGTAAAAGCATTAAGGGAAGTCGGAATTAGCCCACATATAATTGTCTGTAGAAGTGTTGAAAAGTTAAATGAAAAATCAAAAGAAAAAATTGCACTTTTTACAAATGTGAGAGTTGATCATGTTATCAGCAACCCTGACGTTGAAGATATTCATTATATCCCTCTTATTTTTAATGAAGAAAATATAGGGCAAAAAATTTTGGACCAGTTTAAAATGGACGGAAAACCGGATCTTACTCTGTGGAAATCAATTCTTTGTAAGGATTATAAAAAAGACGTCAATCTTGCAATTGTAGGTAAGTATGCCGATTTACATGATTCTTACCTCAGTATTTCTCAGGCACTTAAGCATGCTTCGTTTAAAACCTGTTATAAGACAAATATAGCCTGGATAGATGCAGAGAAGTTTGAAAATAAAAAAATAACAGATGAACTAGACAAATTTGATGGTGTTTTAGTACCTGGAGGATTTGGATCAAGAGGTGTAGAGGGAATAATAAATGTAATTAATTATGCTAGAGAAAATAATATCCCTTATTTGGGTATATGTCTTGGTTTCCAGCTTGCCGTCATAGAATACGCTAGAAATGTCTGTGGCCTTAAAAATGCCAATACAACTGAAGTTTGCGATACGGAGCATCCTGTAATTGATTTACTCCCTGAACAAAAGAAGATTTCATCTAAAGGGGGGACTATGAGGCTTGGGGTTTCAGAAATTCTACTTGATAAGAACTCTATGATCTATTCATTGTACAAGACTGATAAGATTTACGAAAGGCATAGACACAGGTATGAAGTTAACAGAGATTATATAGATGCACTTCTAAAAGATAAGTACCTTGTATTTTCAGGAAGATCCCCAAATGGCCTTATGGAAGTTCTAGAAATGAAATGCCACCCTTTCTTCCTAGGAACCCAATTCCATCCTGAATTTAAATCGAGGGTAGAGGCGGTAGCTCCAACATTTTATGGGCTTGTAAAAGCAATGGGTGAAAGATAATGAATGTAAAATCCTCTGTAAGGAACATAATATCTGAAATAAGTTCTGTTATGGAAGAGATTGATGAGAATACCATAGAAGAGGTAATATCTGAAATTTTGAACGCAAATAAAATATTTATTGTTGGTGCCGGTAGAAGCGGCCTAGTGGGAAAAGCTTTTGCTATGAGACTTATGCAGATAGGTTTCAAGGTTTATGTTGTGGGAGAAACTATTACTCCGTCAATGGAAGAAGGAGATTTACTTATTGCAATATCTAACTCTGGAGAAACAAAAAGTGTTTGCTTGGCATCACAAATAGCTATGACCATTAAAGGAAACATAATTGGGATTACATCTAATAAAAATTCTAGATTAGCAAAAAAATCCACCAAATCAATAATAATAGATGCTAAACATAGAACAGATCCTACAAGATTTGTCCAGAAGGGCTTCCATAATGAGGTACCTTCATTTGCTCCATTAGGCACTCTTTTTGAAGTTTCTACATTTTTATTCTTTGAAGGATTAATTGGATCTCTAATGGAAAGAACTAATAGGAAAGAAGAAGACCTGAAAAAAATGCATTCGGTACTTGAATAAACGAAATATTTTAATAATATTGATTTTTATAAGGTTAAGGGACCGTGGGGTAGCTTGGCCCATCCTTTTGGCTTCGGGAGCCAGAAACCTGAGTTCAAATCTCGGCGGTCCCATTAATTATTTAAATACAAATTTCCTGAATCAATAAGGATTCTGTTTTTTATAAATTAGAAATACTCTCGAGGTGTATTTTGATGGTTGATAAATTGAGAGATGAAATAATGGAAAAAATAAAACATGCGACAGGGAACAAACCCTCTTTTTGCGTAATAGGTGCTGGAAATGGTGGTCTTGCAATGGCAGGATACCTTGCTGTTTATGGTTTTTCAGTTAATATATGGACTAGAGACAAAGAAAAGATGAAGGCATTAGCCAATGCAGGTGGCATTGAAGTTGAAGGTAAAATTGAAGGATTTGGAGAATTAAATAAAATCGATACAGATTTTCAGAAATCAATTGAAGATGTAGATATAATAATGGTAGTAGTGCCTGCTAATGGTCACAAAGAAATTGGGGAAAAACTAGTAAAATATGTAAAACCAGGTCAGACTATTGTTCTTAATCCAGGTAGGACCGGTGGAGCTTTAGAGTTATACAATATTTTTAGAAAACAAGGAAAAGTACGAGAAGATATTATTTTTGCTGAGGCTCAGACTTTTCTATTCGTTGCAAGAAAACTAGGCGTGCACAAAGTTAGGATATTTGATATAAAAAGATCAGTTCCGGTATCAGCTGTTAGATCATATAAAAATCCAGAACTTATTAAAAAATTAAGGATGGCATTTCCACAGTTTACGCCCACATCAGATGTCCTTCATACAAGTTTAGGAAACGTTGCAGTTATGTTTCACCCGGGTGTGATGCTCTTAAATACAGGATGGGTTGAGTGTAACCACGGTAATTTTGAATACTATCTTGAGGGGATTTCACCCGGTGTTGCTAAAGTATTAGAGAATGTGGATAAGGAAAGAATAAAGATTGCAGAAGCGGTGGGGATAAAAGTACCTTCTTTGAAAGACTGGCTTTATTTCTCTTATGGCTCAACTGGCATGGATCTTTATGAATCAGTCCAAACTACGCCTGCATATAAAGGAGTAATGGCACCTTCAACTGTCCACCACAGATACATTCTAGAAGATGTTCCAATGAGTCTTGTTCCAATGTCTTCGCTAGGTAATAAATTTGGTGTGAAAACAATGTGCATTGACTCACTTGTCAACATAGCATGTTGCCAGCAGGAAAAAGATTTTTGGGGCGAAGGGCGAACTGTAGACCATATGGGGATTAAGAATTTTGATTTAAAAACTATAAAGAGGCTTATAGCTGGAGAGATAGTATGAAGGCGATTCTCGCAACTATTGGTAACTGTATACATGTACAAGGGATTAAGAATTTTGAGAGTTTGTTAAATAAGAATGATATTGATACAGATTTTATTGGAGTTTGTATCGATACTGACAAGCTCATAAGCATAATCATAGAAAAAAAACCCGATATTGTTGGTCTAAGTTACAGGCTTGAACCAGAAACTGCTAGAATACTATTCAATAAAATGAATAGTTCTATTAGAGAAAATAAAATAAAATCGAGATTTTTCTTTGGTGGGACGCCTGCGGTCTGTGAAATAGCAGAAGAAGTTCAAATATTTGAGGGAGTTTTTAGAGGAATAGAAACTCAAAACGAGATTCTCGATAAGATATTTGGAAGGGTGAAAGAATATGACTCTTTAGAATACTCTCAAAAACTCTATGAAAGAATAGAAAAATCTTATCCATCCCCCCTAATAAGACATCATTTTGGACTACCGTCTCTTGAAAAAACGATTGAAGGCGTTAAAGAAATTGCAGAGAGTAGAACAGTGGATATTATATCCATAGGGCCAGATCAAATAGCTCAAGAATATTTTTTTAATCAAGAAAATATTTGTAAAGAATTTGAGGGTGGCGGAGGGGTACCTCTAAGAAAAAAAGAAGATCTAAAATCTATTTATGAATCTTCAAGGATAGGTAATTTTCCTCTTTTGAGGTGTTATGCAGGCACAAATGACTTGATAAAATGGGGGATCATGTTAAAAGAGACAATAAACAATGCTTGGGGAGCGATACCACTTTTTTGGTATTCAGAACTAGATGGAAGATCTAAAAGAAATTTAATAAGCGCAATTGGCGAGAATCAAAAAACTATAAAATGGCATGCAGAAAATAATGTGCCAATTGAAATTAATGATTCCCATCAATGGTCCCTTAGAAAAACTACTGACCCGATAGAAGTTGTCTCAGCTTATATCGCAACTTACAATGCAAAGAAATTAGGAGTTAGGCATTACATCCAGCAGTTTATGATGAATGTTCCTCCAGAGATATCTCTTGAGATGGATTTAGCAAAAATGCTCGCAAAATTAGAGACAATCTCAGAATTATCAGATGAAAATTTTACTATTCTAAGGATGATAAGAACAGGTCTTGCCTCTCTTTCAGTTGATGAAAATGTAGCCAAAGGAGAACTTGCTTCGTCAATAGCTATTGGTATGTATTTGAAGCCACATATTGTTCATGTTGTTGGGTACTCTGAAGCCTATAATGTTGCAACACCAGAAGTTATAGTTGAAAGCTCAAAGATTGCCAAAGGGATAATAAAAAATTGTCTGAAAGGCTTGCCAGGCATAGAAGATAACAAAAAAATAATAGAAAGAAAGGAAGAGATAATCAAAGATACTAAATTGATTCTAGAAACGATAAAGTCACTTGATGATAGTCAAGACGCCTTTGCAAATCCAAACACCTTGTATGAATCAGTCAAAATAGGCCTAATGGATGCAGAAAACTTGAAAGGTTTTAATCCTGCAAAAGGAGAAATTAAAACAGCAGTTATAGATGGGATTGTTCAATGTGTTGATGGGGATACGGGAGCCGTAATCTCGGAGAAGGAGAGAATTAAAAGGTTACAAATGTAATAGTTATTAATTAATAAATAATAGTTATTAACTATTAAATATTATGTATTACATATTGTTTAATAAGCTATTTTAAAAGGGCAGGATCCCTTCTATCAATATATTCTTTTATTGCTTCTTCAACTGTTGAGCTCCTTTCCCCTGTGTTCAAAGATATTTTTATTGATCTTGGGATGCCCAATTTATCTTTTATTAGTGTATCGAGAGCATTCACAAGCTCTTCATCCAATGAAAAACTTTTTATCACTTTTTTCTTTTTATATTGAGGTTTATTTACATCTTGATGAGTGAATCGTTGAGTCATTATCTCCTTTTTTTCTTTTTCATGGTCAATTTCCTCCTTAGTGAGAATTACTCTTCTCTGTATTTCCTTCTCCAAATCATTCTTCAATCCTTCAGTTAATGCCATTAAATCCCCTCCAACACCCTTTTACATAATTGGATATAGTCATAGGCGCCTCTTGAATTCAAGGCGTATTCAAAAATTGTCTTTCCATGTGCAAAACTTTCAGATAATTTAGTATCTATTCGGATATATGGGCTTATACTATCCTTAAAGTGATCCATACTCTCAAAAAATTCAATATATTCTTTAGTTCTTTTAACTCTTTCATCGACAAATGTTGGAACGATAAGATCTATCTTCAAATTTTTCTGGAAATCTTCTCTTAGGTCATAAATCAGTTTATCAACTTTAAAAAGACCTTTCACAGACAGATACTCCATTGATACAGGCACAAGTAGCTTTTGGCAAAAATTAAGAGCGTTTTCATTTAATATTCCCAATCCTGTTTGGCAATCAATGAGAACATAATCATAATTAATGTCTCCAAGACGCTTCTTTAAAGCGTTCTCTCTATTTCTCCAACCTACCATTTCTAGGGCAACTTGAGATATAGTTTCATCTGAAGGTAACAAATCTAAATTTTTTCTAGCGTTTGTAATGCATTCTTCAAAAGGAGCTTCGTCCTTTAGTAAATGATAAATACTTTTGGTAAATTTTACCCCCAGGCATTCTGCATCATTTCCTTGATCATCTATATCAATTATTAGTACTTTTTTCCCTGTAAGGGCAAGAGCATGCCCTAAGTTTATAGTGGTAGTAGTTTTACCGGTTCCACCTTTCTGATTATATATGGCAATAGATTCCAAGATATCACCCATTACATATTATTTAATAGATATTAACTATTAATTGATATGTATTAGTTAATAACTATTATAATTATTTATAAATGTTTTGGCCTAAAAAGAGTGTATTTTTCATTGTTTTGAGTAGGCTAATTTGATTAAAAAGGAGAGTTTAGTGATAGTGTATATATAGAGTCAAAATCTTGATAAAAGATAATATTTAATGGTTATTATATAATAAATAATAGTTATTAATTATTAAGTTATTAGATTAAATTCCCATCTGAATCTACCAATATACCCTTTTTTTCAAGATTTCTTCTTAGTCTCCAAAAAGAAGTAGTGGAAATACGTTTTTTTGCTTCTTTAAGGAATTTTTCTGCATTTTTAGGGCTAATAAAATGTCTCTTGATGAATTCTGTTTCTACAAGCTTTATCCTGTTTTTTCTTCCTCCGCTTCCTTTAGATTCTATCAATTTTTTTTCACGTTCAATTGCCCTTATCAGTTCTTCTCTAGAAATACCGTATTTTTTTGATAATTGAGCTTCTATATCCAATCTTATCCCCCTGCATTTCAAAATTCTGTATTTTGAAATAGAAGAAGTTATTCAATTAATAAATCTTAGCTTTCAAGGATATATGTATTCTATTAACAAATAATACTATGGCATATATAAATTTATATATTACTAATACCAATTCATATATCTGGTGTTCATTTGAAGATACAGGTGTATAGTTACGTCGAAGAAAATGGGATAAAAATAGTAGTCAAACCTGCGACTAAATTGTTGCCTGAAATGTTCAAAGAGTACTTGAGGGATATGAAAAAATTCTCCTTTGTGTATAATGGAAATATTAAAGCTAACGAAATTACTATGAAAGAACCAAAGCAACTTGTTGCTCTATTAAATTACTTTGATAAAAACTACAGAGTTACAGGAGAATTAGAAGGGACAAAAGTATATTCCTGGGAAGATCTAGGGCTTTTTTTAAGTGAAGCGATTGATATCTTAAAGATGAAATCATTAGAAAGAAAGAGTCAAAAAATAATTGTGTATAACTCAAGAATTAATCTCCAATTCATGGATAAAATTTACGGCGAAAAAGTACCAGAATGGATGAAAAGTTACGATAAAATAGATAGAGACAAAATTGTGGAAGAACTACTAAATGATTCAAACGTTAAATTCATCAAAGAAAATGCTGGAGATAAAAAAATATACTATGTTGATCAAATACCTGAAAAGCTTGAAGAATGGATTTCGCTAAAAGATAAGTTTATAGAGAAATATTCCATGCTTTAATTAATGCATAAAGGTATCTATTCACTGATATTAATACTTGAAAATGATCAATATATAGAAATTGGTAAGTTAGGAAATAATTTATTCAAAAAAGGGTATTATGTCTATAACGGTAGCGCTCTTGGTGGGTTTGGTAGGGTAAGGTACCACCTAAAAGAAAAAAAGAGTAAAAGGTGGCACATAGATTATTTAATTGATAAGGCCAAAATAGTCAAAATTATAACTTCTGAAGTTAAAATAAATCACGAACATGATATTTCTAAGAGCCTAGCTAGTAAAAAAGATGCAGAGATCCCAGTAATCAAATTTGGGTCTTCTGATTGTAACAAAGGCTGTAAATCTCATCTTGTTTATTTCAAAAAATTACCCGAAGTTGAAGATACCTATGGAAGTTTGGGGCTAAAGTTTGTTATTTTTGAAAAAGCTGATTTCAAGAACATATAAGGTCTCAAAATCTAATTTTAATGTTCTTTTAATGTTGTATTTAAAATTATTATTTTCCAAGTAATCGGTAGTATTCTCCAATGGGTAAAGGGATGATTGAAGAAGATAAGCAATTCCATTGAAAGACAAAAATAATCCTAGACTCTTCAAGAATGTGCGTATATGATCCCCTCCATCGATACCTCCATGGTACGATAAATCAATTAATTTTCTTGGTGACGAATCAACAGGCAGATAAGGAGGATTGAACACTATAAGGTCGAATAAAGTTCCAGCTTTAATCGAAGAAAAAATATTAGAGGAAAAGAGATAAATGTTATTTATTGAGTTGGCTAAAGCATTTTGACGAGATAAAAACAATGAATATGGATTTATGTCGCAGCCAAAGACTGAATCTATTTCCTTCGCAAGATGTAGAGAAATAACACCACTCCCTATCCCTATCTCGAGAGCCTTTCTGGAATTATTTGAGTTTATAGCCTTAACCAATAGATAAGAATCTTCACTAGGGGGGTATACATTTTCATCATGGGCCATTTTAAAGTCTAATATTTCCATCTTATCACATAAGACATCTTAAAAATTAAATAAAATTATAAATGTAACGGAATAATACAGTACAGATAGAGGCTGATGACATGGCGGGCTTCAAAATGAAACTGTTTAATAATGTTTTTTCAAAAGATTATATTAATGATTTTAATCATCAGATTAAGTGCGTAAAAGATTCAGTCATAACACTTGAGGAGGCAATAAAACTTCTAGAAAAAGAATGTATACCAGAAATGAAAGACAAGTGCAAAATAGTTTTGGAATTAGAAAACGAAGGGAGATCATACGAAGATAAGCTAAAACAAAATCTCGATAAAGCTTTGTTATTAGGGCCAAATGGAACAAAATATGGCGAAATTTCAAATATCATAGGCGATATAGGCCAAAAAACTAAATCTGTTTCAGACATTCTAGTTAATCTAAAAGAAGAGAAATTTTCTAATGAGTTTATTAAAGATTTAGTAAAACTGGTAGAGGCAAACGAAAGCATTACAAGGGAAATATACCTTATGATGAAAAAAATAGAAGATGCGGATAATGACAAGATAGATAGGTTTTCTAAGAAAATACTAAAGAAAAAGAACGAAGCAGAGGGATTATCTGATTTATTGTTAAATAATTTTATTAAAAAAACTGAAAAAGATAATTTATCTGAGATATTTCAGAGCATAGTTGTGATATTAAAAAAAATACCTGAGGATGCAAATGATGTGGCCCAAATAATTAATAAACAATTATAGGTAGTAAAATGAAGGTAATAGAACTTAATAATGTTACAAAAAAATATAATGATAGGATAGCGGTGAATAATTTTTCTTTTACTGCTGAGAGTGGTAAGATTTATGGATTTTTAGGGCCAAACGGAGCTGGGAAGACAACTACAATCAGAATGATTATGGGAATAATAGAATCAGATTTGGGAAGCATACAAGTTTTTGGGGAAAAACTTTCAGAAGAAAGTAAAAAAAGGATTGGTTATCTCCCTGAAGAAAGAGGACTTTACAGAAAATATAGGGTATCTGACCTTTTACTTTATTTTGGAAGACTTAAAGGATTGAGGTTAGATGAAGCCAGAAAAAATACAGAGATATGGCTTGATAGAGTTGATCTTAAAGATAGGGCCAATAGTAAAATAGAAGAACTTTCTAAGGGGATGCAACAAAACGTTCAGCTTATTGTATCTCTAATTAATAATCCAGATCTTGTTATTCTAGATGAGCCGTTTATGGGGCTTGATCCAATCAACACAAGAAATATGAAGGAAATCATTTATTCATTGAAGGAATCGGGAAAAACAATAATTTTTTCTACTCATCAGATGAATGAAGCTGAAAGACTTTGTGATCATATATTTTTAATCAACAATGGGGTAAAAGTAATTGATGGGCCGCTAGAAGAAATAAAAAAGAAATATTCAAAAAATTTTGTTTCTGTTGAGTTTAGAGATAAAATAATAAAACTTGAAGATATAGACATTATACAAAATGTTTACTTTGAGGGTAATAAAGCTGAGATAGAATTAAGAGAAAATACTAATTATAATGATCTTTTAAAAGTTCTATTGCACAAAGGGGACATAACTAAGTATGAAATCTCCGAATCTTCACTTGAGAGCATCTTTGTTGAGGTAGTGACAAATGAAATCTAAAACAAAAATAGTTGCAGTGACTGAATTTTTGACTAATGTAAAAAGAAAGGAGTTTATTATTCTTACCATCCTTCTCCCTTTAATCCTAGTAATGTCAATGGTTATCCCGTTGTTTTTCATGGAGACTATATCCCATGAGAAGGAAACTCTTGGGGTAGTCGATGAAACAGGTGTTGTTTTGCCAATTCTTAAGGAAAGGTATAATGATTATATTATAAAAGACCTATTAAGCGCTGAAGAAGCCAGACAACTTCTTGAGAATAATAATATATCCAGCTATTTAGTTATCCCAAGCGATTTTATAAAAGTTGGGAAAGTTTCTTATTATTCAAAAATTCAATTATCGTCATTCTCATCGGCTAATATGAATCTCGAAACTATACTCTCAGACATAATTATTGAAGGTCTCCTAGAAGAAAAGGGCGTTTCTAAAGAAATCATAACAAAAGTTAAGAATCCGATTGAAATGGAAAGGATTATAGTAACTAAGAAAGGCGAAGAAGTTGAAACGCCCTTTTCTTATGTCGGGAATTACCTTCTTCCACTATTTTTGTTCATGTCGATTATGAATGCAGGGGGGTACCTCCTAAATGGGATAATTGAAGAAAAAGAAAACAAGGTAGTTGAGGTTTTACTTTCCACAATATCGTCTAATGAACTTCTTTCAGGAAAGATTTTGGGCTTAGGAGGTTTAGGTATATTACAGATTAGTATTTGGATGAGTGGAATAGTAATCATTACTTCATTCTTAAAAATTCCCTTAGTCTCTCTGGAAAAAGGTATCTTAATAATGATTTTCTTTGTTTTGGGGTACCTATTCTATTCGTCAATATTTGCAATAATAGGTTCTATATCAACTAGCACTAGAGATTCCCAGCAGATATCCGCATTGGTATCGTTTTTTATCTTTATCCCTCTATTATTGTTTTTTGGGATAGTGCAGAATCCTAATATGACATTCATAAGGATACTTGGTATGATCCCTCCTTTTATTCCAACTATAATAATGATGAGGGTTCTACTTTCGGAAGTTCCAGTAGCTGATATTATCATCTCAATAATTATACTTTCTATCTCCCTGGTAGTTTCAGTAAAAATTGCATCGAAAATATTCAAGATAGGTATATTGAGATATGGAACTAAGCCCAATTTCAATGAAGTATTAAGGTGGGTAAGGGGATAAACTCTCATGAAAAGAATAGGAATAGTAGTATGTCAGATATTTGAGGATGAATTATTAGGAATACTTGAAAGTTTCTCCGAAATAGACAAGATATTGATTTATGATAATGAAGCCTCTAAAGAATTTCAGAATATAGCTATCAAAGATCTTCCCTCAGAAAAATTCAGAATAGTGCGAGAGCTATGTTCTGTGAAATTTTTGAAGAGAGAAAATGATGTTGAAGTGCTTTTGTACCTACTTCCTCTTGCCTTACATGTAGACCCTCTCTTGATTAAAAAAGAAGTGGCTTCGGCGGCAAAAGAGTTAGAAAAACATGTCGATTACCTCGTAGTGTTTTTTGGACTTTGTGGAAATTCTCTTGGGGATGTTGAAGCTTTAATGAAAGAAAGTAAGGTAGAAGTTCCAGTTGTTATATTAAAAGATAGTCGAGGAGAAATTGTAGATGATTGTGTTTGTGCTCTAATAGGATCAAGAAACAGCTACATAGAAACTATTAATGAGGAACCTGGTACATGGTTTATGACATACGGTTGGGCAAAATATTGGAAAGAATTATCATGTGAGACTGTGGGGTCCTTTGACATCAATAAAATGAAGCTTGTGTTTAATAAAACAGGTTACAAAAGAACGATTGCAATAGATTTAGATTTTGGAGATAAAGAGCTTTATTATGAAAGATGCAAAGAGTTTTCAGAGATTTTTAATCTCCCTGTTTGTCATAAAAAAGGAGACATAAATATATTAAGGAAAGCCCTTGGAAAGGCTATAGAAGAGGTATTAGATGATTGATCTTACTAATATCTTGTTGATATTTTTATTTGCAAAGATATTTGGCGATATAGTAGAAAAAAAAAATATTTCTAGTATTGTAGGGCATGTCATTTGTGGCATAGTATTTGGGCCATTTGTATTGGGGATAATTTATCCTGGTAAAGAAATAGAAGTGTTGGCTGATATCGGACTTTTGGTGATAATGCTTTATGCTGGACTTACAAGTGAATATAAGGAATTATTAAAGGCCAAGTATACAGCAATTATTGTTGGGGCATTTGGCATCATTACATCTTTTGTTTTATGTTTTTCGGTTCCTTGGATTTTAGGATTTGGATTAATTCCTTCCCTATTTGTTGGAATCATCCTGACAAACACCGCTGTTGAAATTATAGGGGGGTTGATAGCAAATGAAAGCAATCAAAATATATCCCATATCCTCCTTGGGGCTTCTTTTTTTGATGATATAATTGCCATATACCTAGTTGGATTATTGTCAACTATTACAGTTAATCAATCAACATTTAGTCTAGTAGATATAGGAAACGTGACACTAAAAATAATTATCTTTTTTGTAAGTACTGTTCTGATAAGTGAATTTTTGATATCTTCAAAAGGTCGAAGGATTGTTAAATATTTAGTTGAAGGCGATCAACATCAGTCAATAATGATTGTATTCATTTTCACACTAGTTTTTGCTCTTTTCGCTTCTTTTATAGGACTCCATGAAGTTATTGGTTCATTCCTTGCCGGCCTTGTACTTAGCAGGATAAAAGAAAAAGAGGATCCAATGCTATCTT
The DNA here is from genome assembly GCA_041678455.1 of Methanofastidiosum sp. GTDB lineage: Archaea > Methanobacteriota_B > Thermococci > Methanofastidiosales > Methanofastidiosaceae > Methanofastidiosum. The sequence goes on along the minus strand of JBAYOH010000020.1, from coordinate 7,020 downwards.
TTAGGATTAGATTTAATGAGGTAACTAATGAGATGAATACTTTAATGAGATTTTTATTTATGCCACTATTTTTTGTGTATATCGGGCTTTTGTTTAATCGTGAAAATACTCAGATAAATATTCCACTCATAATTTTATTATTCTTAGGGGCTATGGGGGGAAAGATAATAGGATGTGGTTTAGCCAGTAAACTTTGTAGACTAGACAACAGAAATTCACTTCTTATTGGAGTAGGGATGTGTGGCCGAGGATCTCTAGAGCTTGCAATTGTAAGGTATGGATTCTCTAACGGTGTTATATCAAGTGACTTATACTCATCAATAGTAATAGTTACGCTGCTTTCTATAATAATTACACCAATCTTATTTGGTAGATTAATAAAGAATTCAGATGTGAATTTCTATGATGTCTCCGTCCCGTAATACATGTTCTGGCCCAACCCTCTGCCCATCAAATTTTGCTGAATCTCCCCAAACTCTAGCAAACTTGAAGTTTTTGTAGAGATTCTTATGAACTTTTTTGGCGGCATCGAGTGCAGTAGAATCTATTTTCATTGGCATGGCTTCATTATCAATTTCTCTACCTGGAGAACGTGTGTAGACCCTGATAATTCCTAAAATAGAAAATATTTCAAAAGGTAAGATATCCAGATTAACATTGTTAATTGCAGAAACTGGTATAACTTTGAAATTTGTTACATGATTCTCGAGTCTTTCCAGGCCTTCTTTACTCCCAGGTAAATCTCCTTTATTTCCAATTATAATAGCTTTTTTATATTCTAAAGAGCTATCCAAAACTTCAAATATATCAGTTAAGGTTACAGACTCTTTTATAGTAATTATGGCATTGTGAACCCTTTCTTCTTGAAGAATCTTTTTAACATCTTGAGAATTACATTCAACTAGAAAATTCTCACCAATTATTTCAATACCCCCTGTTGGGATTTTTTGAATTTCTATGTTAGGAACTTTTTTATTAATTCTCAAACCTTTAGCCTCAAGTTCTTTTAATATTAGTTCAAGGTCTTTTACTGGGTCAATTGACAAATCAACTAGAATTACTATTGCATCAACGGCTCTTATTGCACTAATTAGTGGCCCCCCCATACCCTTACCAAGAGAAACTCCTTCAATTAATCCGGGCATGTCAACAAGCTGTATCTGTATACCTTTGTATTGAAGCATTGCAGGTGTCGGTTTAACTGTAGTGAAAGCGTAATGCCCGATATCAACATCTTTTCCTGTAAGTTTGTTTAAAATTGTTGATTTCCCTGAATTTGGAAGGCCTGCCAAAGCAACTTGAGCTGCACCTTCTTTCCTAACAAAAAAACTAGCTCCTCCAGAACCCCCCTTCTTTAGTTCCTTTTCCTTTTCGACTTCCTTTTTTAATTTTGATAAATTTCTTTTTATCTGGAGTTGTAGTTTTTCTGTACCCTTGTGTTTGGGAATAGTACTAAGCATAAGTTCCAGAGCAACTAGCCTTTCTTTGGGAGATTTAGCAGATTTATATGCATCTTCTGCCTTTAGGTATTCAGGGGTAACATTTGCGGGCATGATATCAAATCAGTGTATTCATATTGATATAAAAACTTAGTTATACCCCTTTAAAAAAATTGAGAGTATAAGATATAGTTTAACTTAGAAATAGAGAAGAAGTAAAACATGCAAATATACCTATGTTACTTTAGTTTTTTGATTCCAATTAGAAATTTGTCACCGTCTATTTCCCATTCTTTATCAATATATTTATTATCTTTGGAAAATAGTAAGATTTTGCTTCTTGTTTCTCTCTTAATGTAGTCTTCATGATTTTTTAAGTCTGATTCAAAGTTAGATTCAACGTAAGAGTTAATGTATTCTTCTACATTTAGATTTGCCTGTTTTCTCATTTCCTGTATTCTTCGTATAACTTCTCTTGCTATGGCCTCAGACTTCAGTTCTTCTGTAATTACTGTGTAAAGATAGACTCTTCCATTCTCAAACTCGCTTAATTCATATCCTTGAGGTATAAGATAGTTAAAGTTAACATCTTCGGCGGATATTTCAAATCCATCAAGATTAAATGAACCGTCTTTTTCAAATTCAGATTTTATAAGACAAGGATTATGAGTCTTTAATAGCTCGACAACTTTTTTTGCGTCTCCCTTAAATTTAGGGCCAATTGATTTATGATTTGGAAGTATCTCAAGCTCCTGTATTACCTCACCAATAACTATTTCTTTAACATTAATCTGTTTCTTCATTATGACAGATAATGTTTGAACAGCTCTTTTCACATTCTCATCTTGAGTTTCAACTATAGCCTTCGAAATAGGCCATCTTAATTTGATGCCGGCTTTTTGTCTAGCGTGAAGAGTGCTCTCAATTATGTTTCTAAGTATGAACATGTTTGATTCCAACTCGGGATCGATCAACGAGAGATCATGTGCATCCCAGTCAGAAAGATGGATTGATGATTCTCTGACAAAGTTTTTGTGTATAGCTTCAGAAATAAAAGGAGATATGGGCGCTAATAGTTTTGATAATCTCTTGAATACATAAAATGAAGTAACGTAAGCACTTATCTTTTCCTTGTCATCGCCCTCAAGCCACATCCTTTCCCTTACGAGACGGATATACCATCTTGAAAGATCTTCTAAGATGAATTCTTTTATTTTTCTAGGTATAAAATGTAAATCAAGTGTATCGAAGTTTTCTTCAACTTCTTTTGTAAGAGTGTTTATTCTAGAGAGTATCCACTTATCTTCGTCTTTTAGATATTTTTTTACGTCTTTAAGGGGTGTATTGACATCAAAGTTATCAAGAGACATGTAAAGAGTGACAAACTTGTAGGCATTCCATAATATGTTAAAGGTTCTGTAGATACTTTCAATATTCTCCCAGTTGAACTTTAGTTTATCCCAAGGTGCAACCTCCCATAGTAAGTAGAATCTTGTGACATCAGCACCATATTTTGCTATGACATCCTTTGGATCAACTACATTTCCAAGTGATTTAGACATCTTTTGTCCAAATTGATCCAAGACAAAATCATTCATCAAAACTTGATTGTATGGAGCTCTGTCAAAAACTATGAAGCTTTCAAGCATTAATGTGTAAAACCAACCTCTAGTCTGATCAAGCCCCTCAGTTATGAAATCCATTGGAAAAAGTTCATCGAATTTCTCACTATTTTGAGGATACCCTAGAGAACTCCATGTTGAAGCTCCTGAATCAAACCAGACATCCGCTATATCAGGAACACGTTTCATCTTTTCAGAACATTTAGAGCAGTTTAGAGAAACTTCATCGATATAGGGTTTATGAAGATCCTCTGGAACCTTTCCTCCTAAAGATTTTATCTCATCAATAGAAGAAACAACAGTGAAGTTTCCACATGAGCATTCCCATATAGGTAAAGGTATACCCCAGAACCTCTGTCTCGATATACACCAATCCCTTGCACCTTCAATCCAGTTGTGAAATCTCTTTACACCAGCCCAATCAGGTATCCATTTTACTTTTTTATTTTCTTTCAATAGCTGGTCTTTGATAGCCTCTACCTTTACAAACCACTGGTCAGAAGCTCTGTATAACAAAGGAGATTTACATCTCCAGCAGTGAGCGTATCTGTGAAAGATTGAATCTCTAAAGACAAGAAATCCTTTGTCTTCAATATCATCAATAATTAAATCATTAGCATCTTTGATATAGACGCCCTTATACTTTCCAGCATCTTCTGTGAAGTTTCCTGTCTCGTTTACAGGAGAAAATATTGGAAGTTTATATTCTACCCCAGCACTGTAGTCATCAGGACCGTGTCCTGGAGCTGTGTGAACACAACCAGTACCATCCTCTAATGTCACATAATTTGTAAGAATAACAGTATGTGCATTTGGCTCTTTGAACTGTTTGTGTATTGGTACATCATCATCAAGTATATGCCTGTATTTAAGGCCTAGTAGGGCCTTCCCTTTCAAAGTTTCAATGACCTCATAATTATCAACTTCAAATAAGGTCATTAGTTTGCCCAAAAGCTCCTTTGCGACTATCCATATCTCACTCCCTGCTTTTACCCTGACATAATCATACCCCGAGTTTACAGCAATAGCAACGTTTGTTGGAATAGTCCATGGAGTTGTTGTCCATATAATGATATATTCATCTTTTCTGTCAACTAAGGGGAATTTAACATAAATTGAGTCATCTTCTACATCTTTGTACTCATCAGTTGACTCATAGCCAGAAAGTGGTGTTTCACATCTTGGACACCAAGCAACTGTGGCCTTACCTTTGTATAAAAGATTTTTTTCCCACGCTTTCTTGAAGAAGTACCAAGAGGATTCTATATATGAATTAGATAAGGTCATGTAAGGATTTTCAAAATCGCCTATCATCCCAAATCTCTTGTAAAAATCAATCCATATTTTAAGGAAGGATAAACCCCTCTCTTTACATGATTTTATGAAAATTTCTGTTCCTATTTTTTCTATATCGCTCTTTGTTTTGGTGCCTAACATCTCCTCAATTTTTACCTCAATGGGAAGCCCATGCATATCAAATCCTGGTTGATGCCATACATTATATCCATTCATTGATTTATATTTTAAGACGGGGTCTCTCAAAGCCCTTGTCCTAGCATGACCTATATGTGGCATTCCATTCATGTAGGGTGGCCCATCTAGAAAAAAATATTTAGGGCCATTTGATCTTAACTGCTTTAATTTAACATAGATATTTATGTCATTCCAGTCCTCTAGTATTTTCGTTTCTAAAGAAACAGGATTGTAGTCTTCGGACACCTCGGAAACCATGAAATCAATAACTATAAACGTTTTAAAGGCTTTTGGTAAATCTAATCTTTTCTCTCATAAACGAACTTTGGAACAGCTTGCTTTAATGGATCAAAATTTTCAATATTCTTTATTTCAACGCACTTCATAGAAACTTTAGAATGAAGTGTGGAAGGCAGCCTCAATATTCTTTTTACATCGACAGTAACCTTGCCGTCGACTAAAGATGCGTTTATTCGCTCTATGTGGCCCAAAAATTCATTTTTTGTCTTATCCCCTATACCTTTAATGTTTAGATAATCGACATGGTAAGTATTTAGTTTCGATATAATAGATTCTTTTTCGGTGAGAAGAGTGTCAACAATATTTTTACTAAAAGGAAAATCTTTTTCCTTCATTTTATTAAAAGTCATGACAAACATTTTTCTGTAAACAGCAGGATAACCGTGAGACAAAAAAAGGTCTTTTGGCCTCTTAGAGCCTGTGACATATTCAAGTATTTCTGATCTTCTTTCTAGTGGAAGTACCTCTTTATCCACTACCCTCAAGTGATATCCTCTACCAGAATATACCAAAACTAGCCGTTTTATCCCCAAATCTCCAATCATTGTGTCTCTTATTTTTAAAACAATTTCTTTAGCCTCTGATAAACATCTTTCACAAACATGTCCCTCTTTACAGTCACAACTTTTAACAGTTAAATCTTTGGCATCTATATCAAAAACTAGTTCAGCGCCCTTCCAGTCTTCTCTGTTTTTAGGTTTTGAATAATATGAAACACTTGTACAGACGGCATATGGAAAATTTTTAATTAAAAAATCTGAAAATATGCTAACATTCTCAAAGCCTTTGTATCTATCATTATACCCGTTGCCATCGTGATCAAAAGCAAACTCTCTTTCAGTTATCCGCTCAACTATAAAATCGGGAACATTTTTTTCATTCCATTCTTCATGGTAGTATATCTTCCTCTCCCTCAAAGAGGCTTCCTTAAAATCCATAACTCACCTTATTTATGGGTCAAAATAGCAGTAACTCCACTTGGGTCTATCTTGTCAACTCTTACAAATCCAAAGCGTTCAAATTGCACAATATCATCTTCTTTTAGATTGGCAATACCCTCTTCCCCATAACCGTTTATTGTAGTAAGAGAATTTATATTGATATTCTCCCCTTCACATAAAATTCCAGGAACTATAACTGATACCTTCACATTATTGTCAGATACCCACTGAATCTTTTTTATTTTAGAAAGTTCATCTTTAGAGGTTTTTTCATCTGTGTGAGTAGCTTTAATCGAGTTAGTGTCGGTATCTATAATGAAAATGTTGAATAGATCTTTTAACCTAAGTATTTGACCCTTAGTTATACCAACAAAATCATTTCCAGAAATGAAAAATTTATCAGTTATATGAACATCTCTAAAGCCTCTATCAAAATCTGGGTGAAGTTTTAATTGGATAGTCTGGTAAGAAGCATTAATCACCTCAAGAGCCTTAGGGTCTGAGACGAAATAGTATCTATCTGATGTTGGATCTATTATCTTTCTGTTGAGTGATTCTATAAGCGACCAATCAATTTCTGGTTCTGATTTTGAAAGTCCAATCTCCTCTGCGACCATATGGATGGCTTCTGGGGTTATGCCCCTTCTTTTAAGGCCACGAATTGTTACAAGCCGCGGGTCATCCCATCCAGATACTACATGTTCTTCTATTAAAGGTCTAATCAGTCTTTTAGAAGTAGGCGCTCCTTTGACGGTAAATCTAGAGTATTCTATGATTTTTGGATTTCTTAAATTTAAGAGTCCTCGAATATAATCCTGTAATTCTATTCTTAATGCAAATTCATTGCTTCTAAGTACATGTGTTATACCAAGAACAGAATCTTCAATTGCGCAAGCAAAGTCATAAACTGGCCATATCCTGTATTTGTCACCTTGAATCGGGTGCGGGTGGTCAACAACCCTCATCATAGTTGGATCCCTCATGACTGTATTCTTTGAAGCCATGTCCCCCCTAAGCCTAAGGGAATACTTTCCCTCCTCCGCTGTTTCCATCTCCTTCCAAAGAGAAAGATTATCTTGAACTGAGTTTGAAATACACGGGCAATCCTTTGAATCATATCTAAGCTTGGATATATATTCTGAATCACAATTGCAGACGTAGGCCTTTCCCATATTAATAAGATCTAAAGCATACTTATAGTAAAGTTGCATGTCATCTGACATGTTTCGCTCTTCGTCCCAAGTT
>JBAYOH010000019.1:0-27894 GCA_041678455.1 Methanofastidiosum sp. | reverse complement strand
GCTCGAGACACCAGAAAAGGCATTTTACAGAAAACTAGAATCTGGCAGTAATTTGCCAGATTCTACCTGAAATTGGGGGGATTTTTTAATGAAAGGAAAAGGAAATAATTACAGGATAAGACAGTGTTCATGAATAGTGAATATCGTAGAATTTTTTGATTTCTTTTTGCGAAGGTATTCTAATTTCATCCCAGACGCTTATGATGTCTTCTAGATATGCAAATTTACTTTGTGATGAAAATATTTTATGGAGGAAATCCTTTCTTTCTTTTATATCAATCTTGACAAATTCCAAATAATCATGTGGGGAATAGTAATTAAGAGGATTGAATCTCTCTCCAAAATTCTTCATACCATGAACTTCACTAAGCTCTTTAGGTGATGGAACTAGGTAGCCGTAAACTGGATCTTCTACCCAGTTCTTGATAAGCCCATGTGTAGAGAGTTTAAGGAGTGTTTTTGAGTCCGAAACAGTAATTTTTTCACCACCAATAGATTTGCCCTCTAGATCGAACTCACCAACAAAACCAGTATTGATGATTAAAAAGTTAATCTTTCCATTCAGACCAACTCCAATATCGTCAAAAACCTTTTTTTTGAGAAATGCCTGTTCAGCTTGCTCTCTTGCCATAAAGTCGGTGGCAGAATAAGACCTTACTCTTGTTCCGGCTGTTTTACCTGATATGGCCGATGTGATTATACTTTCACATGCACTGTCTAATGCAACAGCCATACGGGGATCAGTTACTTTAATTAGGGGATTAAATATGTCATATCTCTTAAAGCTCAAAACGAAATTTCTTAGGTACTTGTCTTTCTTGCCCCATGAGAAATTCAAATCGCTGAAAAGGAAGATGAATCTGCCATTTGTAGTCCCACTCTTTTCATAACTCTTGGTGAGTAGTGAGCCTGGATAGCCGGTAGCCACAGGAACTTCTACATCATATCCATTAATGTTCTTCTTAACATAATCCACGCCTTCACAGTCAATGTTCATTGCCAGAACTATATGATTTCTATCTTTTGATTTCATCAAACCTGGGTACTCTGGGCTTTTTTCAGACAATCCTTCGGATTTTGCAAAGCTTGCGGCTTCAAGGCCAACTAATTTCACATCTATGATTTTGTCATCTTTGAAAATAATCTTCCCTAAAATGGCATCGTCCTGCTCAAGATTGGGGCCAACGGTTAGTGTAGTTTTTCCTGTACCGCTGAGCCCTATTATCACAGTGCTTTCAGAAAGACCCGCATGAAAGGAGATCATATCATCAGATTCGCCCCTGTTCCAGACCATAGTTAGGTTTGGCTTTTTGAAAGCGCCACCAAAATAGTCAATTCCAAGATTTATTACTTTTCTAATATCTTTTCCCATATCGCTAAAATCATAAAGAGAAAGTGGTTCTTTCTCATTATACTCTGGCCACACTTCTTTTATCTGGCTAGTATATTTCTCCGGAAGTTTTTCAGGTATTATGAAGTTATAGCAACTCGGCTTTACACTATCTTTTGGGGGGAACATCATCATTTTTCCCATCCACGAAATATATGCGCTGTGAGGATTTGCCACACTTACAACTGACCTTATCCCTATCTCATATCCGTTTTCTCCTTGGATACCATCGGTTACAATAATTTGGGGTTCATCTCTCAGGTAATTCATGACTATGCTAAAAATAGCCTTGCCCGTATCAATGTCAAAACCTTTCTGGTCTGCCCCAAGCTTATACTCTTTTGGAACAATGTAATGGACCTGATCCGGCCTTCTGCCTTTCTGGGCAGAGGCAAAAAGATACTGACCGTCCTTTGTAATGACATAATATGATTTTAGATAATTTATATAAAAATCCTTAGAAGGATTTAAAAAAATCCTATCTTCTGGAATGGTAAGATCCTCAGAAACATTAAAGCCACTCATAAAAACACTCTATATGCTCGTTGCTATATTCTCTTCAAATATATGTAAAAATTCTGTTAACTTTTCAATTGGTACATATGCCCCACATGCAGGAGGGTGGCCCCCTCCTTTACCACCTACAGATTCTGCACTCTTCTTTATCTCTTTTCCTAGATTTAAGCCTTTAAGTACCAACAATCTTGAGCAGCGTGCAGAAATTTTATAAACATTTGGGTCATTCGGCAACGTTGTATAGGCAACTATTGGCAAAAAGGGGTCAGTGTCTCTGTTTCCAAGAACTAAACTTGCCACAGTACCTACTATTGTGTCATTTATGCCGCTTCCATCAAAGTACTGAAATTTCTCTTTCATGACCACCCCTCTGCTTTCAACAAGGCTCATACTTCGTGCAATATTCTTTCTGTGCTTTCTAAGTAGCCCTAACAGTATATCGTAGTATATACCTCTGTTACCCTTGCAGACATAAAATCCTACTTCAGGTCTGCCATTTTTACCGCAGGCATTAAGACAAGTTGCAAACTCCGAAGCATCTTTCAAAGGGCTTCTATCTTCTTCTTGGACAAGTGAATAGGATTCCCCCATAATCATCTGTGGGATAAAAGAAACATATTCTTGGGGAACTGCCATTATCGTCTTTCTTATTATCTCTGTTGCAAGCTTTCGCTTCTCGTCACAAGTCATATCAGACACAGTCCTCCAGTCCCCTTCATAGCATGGGATCTCTAAACTATTTAGAAGTGCCATTGCATTCGAATCGCTTCCCGTAACGCCTGGTATTGGGGGGTCTGAGAAATACTGAAGTGATTTGTAAATAGGTCTTGTTGAACGTCCATACAAAAGTAAATCTTCTTCAGCTTTGACCAAGCCTACTTCAATGCCATCCAAAAGGATGTCTCGATTTAATCCCTTTAATCCGCCCCAGGATCCCTGCATATCTCCAACTGCACCAACTATCGCAATAGAAGATAAGTCTCTGTTATTGGCGTCGAGTTCTAAAGACAAAAGATACGCTAGTCCTGAACCGCTGATCTCCTCCGACCCGCTGTACCCAAATCTGTTTGGATTCACTTCAAGAAAAGGAGTTTCTGGGTACTCTCCCTGGTGGTGATCCAGGATGATTATATTCTTGTCTTTATACTCTGACATTAAATAATCTATCTGGCCGCTTCCCATATCAAGAAATATTGTGAGGTCTGCTAAATTGGAAGCAAGAATACCATCAAGAGACGTAAAATGAATATCATGATTTATATTCAGTCTGTCTAGTGCAAGGGACAGAATAGATGCAGCAGAAATTCCGTCAGCATCAATATGGGAAATAATTTTAACTTTAGAGCCCTTGGATTCAAGAATTTTATTCTTTGCATTTAGTAATAGTTCAGCGAATCTAGAATTCATATCCATACTTGAAGCGTGCTATATATATAGGTTTTGTTTTGGGTATCCAATTTCGTCTATCGATAATCTTATTTCAATGTTTTTACAAAATGAAAAATATCCTTAGAAAGGGAGCTGTTCTTAATAACATCATCAATCTCCTCAATATTTGCCTTCTTTAAATCATCAATAGATTCAAACCTTTCGAGCAGCTTGGCTTTTCTCTTAGGGCCAAGTCTAGGTATTTCATCTATAGAAGAATGGACACTTGCTTTCCTTTTCATATTTCTTAGATTCTTTATAGCGAACCTGTGGGCTTCATCCCTGACTCTAATTAGGAGATTCTTAGAGTCTGTATCCATATCTGGATTAAAGTCATCTTCTAGGTAAAGATCTTCCTCTTGCTTTGCAAGTGCAACAGTAGGTATTTCAAGATCAACAGATTCAAGTACTGAAAGAGCAGCGTTTAAATGGCCTTTCCCCCCGTCAATTAATAAAAGATCGGGCAAAGATTCTTTATGTTTAAATCTTCTGTTTAGCACCTCTCTTAGGGAAGATATATCGTCCTGACCAACCACAGTTCTTATCTTATAAATCCTGTAGTTCTCCTTAGACGGTTTGCCATCAATAAAAGTTACCTGAGATCCCACTTTTATTTCTTGGCCGATATTTGAAATATCATACCCTTCAATTCTTCTAGGCAGATTTTCAAGACCGAGTGAAGTCATAAGCCCTTCGAGAGGTGATTTTTTTTCTGAGGATAAGAAAAGTTCAGCATTTTTTGTTGCAAGGAGCACTTCTTCTTTCTCACGAGAGGATGACGGTGGTGTTATTACTAAATCATATTTTCCGTTAGCTAAAAATGTTTGAATTTCTTCTCTTTCTGGGATGTCAAAAGGCAAGATAATCTTGTTTGGTAGGAAATCTTCTTTGTAATGTTGCTTTAGAAAAGAAGCTATTATATCTTCCTTATCAAACAAAGTTTCCTCTATGGGGTAATTTTTGGCCCCAGTTAGGACTCCTCTTCTTATCATTACTACGCAGATACATATTGATTTCTTGTCATAGTACCCTAAGACATCTTTATTTATTGGCGAATCGAGAAAGATTTTTTGCTCTTGCATAGATTTTCTTATTGCATCTATCTTATCTCTTATAACTAAAGCTTTTTCAAATTCTAATTCATTAGATTGAGCATTCATTTCTTCTTCGAGCTTTGTTATTAACTCCTCGCCTCTATTTTCAAAGAACATTAATAATTCATCTACTCTCTTATTATAATCTTGTTTAGAATTTGGATCAGAACAAGGGGCCGTGCATCTTTTAATATAAAAATTAAGGCACGGTTTTTTATTCATCTTTTTGCAACTTCTTAACTTGAATATATTTCTGGCTAATGCAAGCATTCTTCTTGCTGAGCCTACATCTGGATAAGGGCCAAAATAATAAGCACCGTCCTCGTCAATCTTCCTCGAGACTATTAATCTTGGAAAGTTCTCATTTGTTATTTTTATATATGGGTATTTCTTATCGTCTCTAAAATGAATGTTGTACCGGGGCTTATATTTTTTTATGAAATTATACTCAAGTAAAAGAGCCTCTGTTTCGTTATCGGTAGCAATGCACTCAATATCTTCTACCCTGTTCATTAGAAAAGATACCCTATCGGGAATATTTTTTTGAAAGTAAGAAGCTAATCTTTTCTTCAATGATTTAGCCTTTCCAACGTAAAGAACATTTCCTTCAGAGTCCTTCATAATATAAACGCCGGCCTCTTCCGGAAAATTTTTTTTAGCATAAAGATTATTCCTCATGACAATATTAGAGTTATATATTGAATTTAAAAGTTTTTAAGATAAAGTTCAAAGTTGTTCTATTTTTATCTAGAAAACTCTATTACAGATCCCAATAGAATATTTGCAGCTATTTCAATACCTTTCAAATCTGCATGTTCTTCTGGGCAGTGGCTTCTACCGTCTTTACTTGGAACAAATATCATGCCAACATCAACAATTTCTGCAATAACTGAAGAATCACGGACAGCCCCACTCACCATTTTTAATGTATCAACACTTTGATTTTTAGCAGATTCTCGATTACTCTAGCTATCCTTTTAGACAAAAAAACCGGTTTAGTGTAGGGGACTTGTTTAATGGCGTAGGTGAGGCCTCTATTTTTGCATATTGGAGTAAATGAATTGAGTATTCCCTCTGTTATTTCATTTAAGACAACGTCATCCTTATCCCGTATATCAGGTATCAATCTAATTTTTCCAGGCATTATGTTATTTTTCCCTGGATTAATTTCTAAAAGTCCTACAGTTGCAACTGAAGTTCTATTCTCTGAAGTAAGTTCTTTTACTTTCAAAATTATTTCTGCTGCTCCGCACAATGCATAATTTCTTAAATTCATTGGAGTAGCGCTAGCATGATTTGAAATTCATTCAATGTCACCAATAAGTCTTCATCTTTTGATTTGCCTGCCCATATCATGTTTCCCAAAAGTACTGATGAAAATTTTGAACCGTCCCCTTCTACAAATATAACAAAATCAATAGGATTTTTCTGAGGGAAGTTATTCTCAGAAATAGTCCTCAACACTTCCAAAGATGTTACAATTCCCACAATCCGTCAAACATGCCCCCTTGAAAGACACTGTCTATATATGAGCCTATCATAGTAGAAGGCGAATCTTTTAGGTCTCCGTCAAACCTTCCCTTATGTTCTCTCCTCGCATTATTCGTATCTCTGCATATATCTTTTCAAGTTCTTTGAAGTTGTAATTCATTGCACCCCTATATTCGTCTGTAAATGTCAATCTGCTTAGACCTTTACCAGGAGTTGAATTAAATTTGTTTATTTGAGTAATATCATTTTAAATTCTTTTTAGATTGACTTTCATTGGGATCCTCGAACTCTCTAATCTGTTGTCAGTGTTTCTTTAATGAAGAATGACATAATGAATACTAGGATAACAAAGGCAAACACAAATTTGAATGCCAGACTGTAAGCTGCTGTAGGATAAACTCCATCAAATCCGCCTACTAGGTCAAGGACAAATCCAAGAAATGTCTGGAAGAACGCTGCACCGATAAATGGGAAAACATTTACTATGCTCTGGACCGTTCCAGTTATTTCTAAGGGGAACTGTTCTTTGATAGTAGCAAATACCACAACGTTTCCACATCCGAAGAATCCCATCCAGAAAGAAAGTAAGTAGAGAAGACTCACACTAATTCTTGCTGTGAAGAATGAAATCAATATCCAGGGTAGTATAAAAAAACCAAGCCAAATGATTATGACTTTTTTCCTACTTTTCATAATCTTATCTGAAAAGTACCCTATAGATGGGGATCCTATCAGCATTCCAATGCTGACAAACATTAGGATAAAACCTGATGTAGACTTTGATAGATTAAAGACGTCTCTAAAATAAGGATAAGCCCACAAACCTTGATAGGCAAGAAGGGCACCATATGCCACAAATAGCCAAATAGATAGTATCCAGACATCTTTATTCTTAAAAATCAATTTAAGATGGTCTTTAGAGATGTATTGTTTCTTCGGAGCTGAAGTCGATTTTTTTGTTTCCTTCATCTTGTTCAAATATTGTTCTGGGGAGTCCCTTATGAATATCCACGCTATTAATGCAAGAAACATTGAGATTATCCCTATAACATAAAATGCATATCTCCATCCAAAATCATTCGCAATTAAGGCCAGAGGGTAAGATGCAGAAATAGCGCCTATATTTCCTACTGCAAGCAAGACTCCAACCATTGTTGCATACTCTCTTTTAGAATACCACACAGAAAATAGTTTTAGCGCAGGTATCCAGACACCTGAAACTCCAAGTCCGATTATTAGTCTTGCACCAAGAGCCATATTAAAGTTCAATGCAATTCCGAATAGGAAAGATCCTATTGCTGAAAAGACAGTTAAGAAGGCGATTGTCTTTCTTGGGCCAAGTGTATCCGATAATATCCCCACGGGTATTTGAAATAATGAATACGAATAGAAGTACATTGAGGATAAAAGCCCCAGAGATAGTGCAGACACTCCAAACTCTTCAAGCAAATCTTTTGATATAACTGCAGAAGAAACTCTGTGGAAGTAAACAAAAAAATATACCAATGCCAGAGCCAATAAAAGAATCCACCTATATTTTTTTTCTGTCAAACTAAAAATACCATCCTTAACCATAAAAATCACAACTTACATGCTATTGTAAATCTTTTTAGATTTATAATTAACTTAATAAAGAAGGTATATTTAAAACTAATTCTTTTTACTGCCTGTTGGAATAATAAATAAGAAACAGGAATATAACAAATACTATAATTGCTGTAAAACCTATAAACATCCTTGAGGAATAAACCTTGTCGATCTCTCCTTTAAGTATGTAATCAACTTGGCTCAAAACTATCTCGGCATTATCTGAGCTTTCAAGAGCGTCTTTGTATCTACCCTCTATAAAAGAATTTTTAGCTATGCCGTACTCTCTTTTACCAAACTCCCATCTTTCTATTACTTGTGAAGTATCAAATCCTAGGTTCTTTGTAGCGCTAAGTTTTGATTCAATGTTCTCTGTAAGATTGTCTAGATTTTTAATCTTAGTTTTTGACTGATTTCTTAAGTTTGTAATTTCGTCTTCCTTTATCTTTTTTATCTCCGCAACTCGTTCTATTAAGAAATCATAACGGCCTTCGTTATAGAAGTTCATGAGTTGGCGGTCATCTAGGTTGGCTATTTCTTTATATAATGATAGTTTCAAAACTGAATCCCACATATCTTCATTTATCAGATAATTGGAGGATAATAATGTATATTTTGTTCCACCATCTATGGAATTCTGCATTATTAATTCTAATTCATTTTTTGTGACGGGAGTACTAGCACCTTTTATCAAAGGAACATCTAAGATGTAGGATATACCTTCTTCACGCAGATTATCTGCAAAGTTTCTGTTCTTGCTAGCAATATCATCTGTGAGAGGCGCAGATATAACTACTCTTGTCGCATAATTATTCAACATGTTTAAATCCTGGCCATATTTTCTAGATAAGTTGCTAGGGTCCTTTTCATCAGTCTTGGCGGAAACCCACAGTTCAATTTCGTAATTAATTATTCTATTTTTCAGTGTAGAATAAAATTTTTCCATCTCAAAATTTTGCCAATTTGTGATGGTACTGTCGTCAATATTGACTACTAGATCTTTTTTCGGCCATTCGTAAACAACAGTTCCTCTTGAGTTCATATATTTAAGATATTCTGCCTCGGATTTAGAGTCATAACTATACTCGTAAAAATCTCCATTAGTCACTAAAATTGCATCTACATCATAATTCTTTATTATATGTTCAACAGTGCCGATATAATATTTACCATAACTGCCTTGTGATATTTCAACCATTGAAACTTTCGAAGAGCTTCTAGAAAATACATAATCAAGTGCAGCAGAACCTGGATTGACCTGTATATATTCAGGGCTATTCAGGCTAGAAGAAACTACGACTTTAAATCCTTCACTTTTCAGTTTGCTAACCATTCTTTCTAACGGATCATCAGTTGACAATTGAACTAAAGAGCTGTATTCTTTTTCGTGCCCAGCCCATCTAAAATTAATTGCGTATGGTCTACCTGCACTGAGTATTACTGTGTTAATATTGTTATTTTTCCAAATAGGTATGTATGAATCAAGATCGGGATTGAAGTACTCTCTTGAGTCGACTCTTACTGCCCATATGTTTGTGGTTTCCGCCCTTGATTTAGCTATTCTTATAAAACTCTGGGCAGTCCAAGGTTCCTTCTGGAAGTATATAATCCCTGATGTATATTCTGATCCAGAATATACTAAGTTCAGCAGTCCGATATCCTTGTTTTCCACTGTAACATATATCTCCCCGTTGTATTGAAGGCTGTAACCATTTGTGGCGTCAGGAACATATTCTAAGGGCAGCCCCTGGCGTCTATAAATCAAAAAATCAATATAATCTCCTATTTTTTTTACATCAATTCCAAAATCAGTGTTTTCAAAGTAATCCCTATATGTTGTTGGGGGTATGATAATTCCTAGTTTTATTTTTTTGTTATTCCTTATATCTTGTGATAAAATTTTCAAATGTTTTGCAAGTTCTTCAGCCCGATATATATTCCATTTAACCCACAATTCAGAATTGTTTAGTTTCTCTGTTTCTAAATTTAACCTTTCAGCAGATACCCCGTACCTTCTTGAAAATTCTCTAATGCAATCAGCACATTGGCAGTTTAGACTATTTGGATTTCCAAAGTATTCCAAGACTACTCCATCTACTTGGTATCCGTTTGTTATCTCATCGATTATACTTTTTTCATAATTAAAACCTGTTTGTGGGCAGACCCAACCATCGGACTGAGGGCCCTCAGACGCAAAACCTTTATTGGCTGCGATCACGTCATAAAAAACTGGAACAACAGCATATACTTTTATATTTTTTTTATGGGCTTCCTCAATCATTATCGATAGAATGTCAAAATTATAGAAAGTAGGAGCAATTCTGCTATTGTAAAAAACTACGCCAGGTGAAGGTTTCGTGCCTGTACCTCTCTTAACGTGTAAGTAAATTATATTAACGTTGTTCTTTGAAGCCAGATCCACAAGCCTTGGAATGTCATCTTGGGTTGCTATCGACAAGGAAGGTAATACTTCAATAAAATACCCTGCATCTTCTCCGGATACAGGATTAAATCCTGAGAATGAGGAAATAAGCAAGAATAATACTAATATTGTCTTTACGATTTTATTCATAAAAGACCTCAAATTTCTATCTAATTGAAACATCTTTTCCAACAAAACTTTTTCTGTCTTTTATGTCTCTTCTAGAAACAATCTTAATATAAGGATACTCTACTGGTCCGAATAGTTCTATGACCTTGCCAATTCTATTATCCCCTACGTAAGCATCAGCACCAATATCTCTAATTTTGACTTTTTTTGATTTTAAGATAAAAAGGGGGCCAATTGAATGGAGAATCCTCCCAACAGACTTCATAAAAGAAACTTTTATAATGTTCTTTATAAATATTTGGAATGCATGGAGAGTGATATAATGGAAAAAGAAACTGTTGTTATTAGCAAAGGTTACGACCCATTAAAATATAATGGAGCTGTAAAACCCCCCATATTTTTAACAAGTACCTACAAATTCAAAAGTGCCGAAGAAGGGGAATCCTTTATTAGAGTTGCGTTTGGACTTGATAAAGGAGAGGAAGGATTTGTCTATTCTAGATTTTCAAATCCAAACTTTGATATTGTTGAAGAGAGGCTTTCACTATTAGAAGGTGCTGAAGCTGCAGCTATATTTAGTTCAGGAATGGCAGCGATTACATCTACTTTACTTGCATTTGTCAAACACGGAGATTATATACTTTATACAAATCCCGTTTATGGAGGAACTGAATTCCTTTTTAAAGAATTCTTTGAGAAAATGGGAATATCTACACTAAATGTTAGAGCCGGATCAGAAACTCCAAAACTAATGGAGGAGAAAATAAATTCACTTAAGTCTAAACTAAATGGAAAATCTATTATGTTATACATAGAAACTCCTGCAAATCCTAACAATGTGATGGTCGATATAGAAGCTATTGTGAAAATAAAGAATAAATTATCTGAAGATGGGATAAATGTTAAAGTTATAGTAGATAACACATTTATGGGCCCAATATTCCAGTCACCTCTAGAGCATAAGGTCGACATAGTTCTTTATTCGGCAACTAAATTTATTGGGGGGCATTCTGATGTAATTGCTGGAGCCTCTCTTGGATCAAAGGAAGATATCTCTAAAGTCAAAGGAATCAGAGGGATGATAGGAACCAATGGAAATCCATTTGATGCATGGCTTATGGCTAGATCCTTGGAAACTATACCTATAAGAATGCAAAGACAGATGGAAAACGCTACAAAGATCGCTGAATTTTTGTCAAAACATCCAAAAGTAGAACGAGTTATTTATCCAGAATTATACGACAAGAAAAGTGAGCAGTATAAAATTTACAAAAAGCAATGTAAGGGTCCTGGATCTTTACTATCTTTTTACATTAAAGGTGGAAAGAAAGAAGCGTTTAAATTTTTGAATAATATCAAATTATGTAAATTGGCAGTAAGCCTCGGAGGAACAGAATCTTTAATTGAACATCCTAAAGCAATGACACACTCTGAAGTAGATGCAGAAACTCTAAAAGATGCCGAGATTACAGATAGCATGATAAGATTGTCCGTTGGAATAGAAAATTATCAAGATCTTATTAGCGATCTAAAATCAGCACTTGACAAAATTTAATTAAAAATAAATTTTTTATTTTAAATGTCATCAACAAAGTCTATGTCCATTTTTGATTTGCTTACATCTATGATTCTATTCGACTTAAATCGTATTAAAAAGAAAGCTTCACATAGATCAATGTGTTCATTACCTATTGTTAAGGCTAATTTACCTTCAAATGGATTAAATCTTTTTACAATCAGAGGCATGAATAATTCAGAAAGTACTTGAACATGTAGTTCTCCCTCTTTAATCAAATTGTTTGCCTCATCTCTAAGCTCTAGTTCAAACTTGGCATAATTACCTAAGGATTTTGTTGAATATATGTCTGAAAAGACATCAGGTTTATTCGATTTAAATTCAAAATATTCAGGTTTCATAAAAATCTCCTAATTTAAAAATTTAAAATAAAAAATAAAATATTATTAATTTATTTCTTTAGAGCTTGGTCGACTAACTGAATAAGGTCAACTACTTCTATCCTAGAACCAAGGGCTTTCGAAGCGTCACCTAGATTTGTAACACAAAATGGACATGGTGTTACCATTTTCTGTACGCCATCTAAATCTTCTGCTTCTTTTATCCTTGTTTTTCCAGCCTCAAGAGCTACATCAGGATATGAAGCCTTTATACCTCCACCAGCACCACAACAGTATGAATTGTCTCTGTTTCTGTACATTTCCTTAAATTGAATACCGGGGATGGCTGTGAGAACTTTTCTTGGTGTTTCATAAAGGCCTGGCTTGTCAATCTGGACAAATGAACCTTTCCATTGCTTCTTTCCTTCCATATCCACTTCATAGTGGTTCATGTGTCTTCCCATGTGACATGGGTCGTGGTATGTAACTGTTGCAGGTACACTGCTTAACTTTAGTTCACCTTTCTTCATTTTTTCTTCGAGATATTCTGATGTGTGTAAAACTTTTGCTTTAAGCTTTAAGCCCCACCATTTTTCATACTCTTTGGCTAGAACTTTGTAACATCCAGCACAAGCGGTAACAATTGTTTTGAATCCGTGATCGTTCAGATAGTCAACGTTGTGTTGGGCAAGTTTTTCTGGCTCTTCCCTAAGTCCTGCTCTTAACAATGGTGAACCACAGCAATATTCATTTTCCCCCATTACGCCCCAGTCTTCTCCAAGTTTTGATAAAACACTAGCTGTTGACTTGGCAATTTCAGTTCTTCTGTAGGATGCTGTACATCCTGCGAAGTAAACCATATTACCGTCTGTCTTAAGATCTTTTACATCTTTTAACCAGTTGAATCTTGAAGAGTGGGTTTCGCCATATGGGTTGTGATCTTTTATTACTTTGTCTTGGTATATTTTTTCTGCTTTTGTTGGTCCTATTCCTCTGTTAACTAGGTTGTGTCTCATTTCTTCAATGTAGTCGATAATCCAAGGTTTGTAATCAAGGAGACACTGAGTCTGACATCCACCACAAACTGTACAAGAGAATATTACTTTTTGCATATCTTCTTGTATGGATGGATCTGTCAAATCGACTTTATTTTCTAGAATTGCATGCCCATGGAATGCCTTTGATCTTGATCCGTAGTAGGAGTCAAGCTTGAAGTAGTCTCCCTGGGGGCATATTGTTGCATTTGTAGGTGGTGGCCCGTAAGAGTAGGCTGACTTGCATGTTCCACACTTACTACATTTTCTAAAGAACTGTGAGTACCACTTTAGATCTTTAAAGTTATTTGGCATTTGTATCACCTTACTCCCCATTTACCTGGGTTCATAATTCCGTTTGGATCTAGCATGTCTTTAATATCGCAAATAAGGTCTATCCATCCTGGATCTGCTCTCTTGTTAATTTCTCTAGCGAAGTCTGTTGGTGGCTTGTATGGGATACCTCCGGCATCAATTAGAACCTTTGCTGCTTCTCTGACACACCAAGCGGCGTTTGCTTCTTCTTCAGGTCTGTCTCTTGGGAATGGAGTCATAATTCTTAACATACCATAGTGACACCCACGGTACATTGTAACTCTTGTTGATGGCGATAATGCAATCTTGGCCTTCTTTGTGTAAATTTCTTTCCATAAGTTGTAAACACCTACCCATCTGTTTGAAGGGGTAAACGTTCCAGGCCATGCTATTCCTCCACCGCCCATCTTGCAGTAGTTCTTTGTTGAACCTACAATCTGGGATGGTAATTGAGTTCTTCCTTTCTTTGACTCTTCAGGGACATCTGTTGCTTTTATGGTGTTACCCTGCTTACCTAAGTCTTTTATGACTTTATTGAAAACTTCAATCTTGTTTTCTAATTCCTTTTCTGTAAATGCGTATAATGTTGTATACCCAGACCATTCTGGTGCACCCTTTGGCTTTTCAATGTAAGGGTAAGGAATTGGTACTTGACTAAGCCACCATGAGATTGCAGTAAGATCATCTGAATATTCATATTTACTGAAAGCTCTCATGAACTTTTCCATATCGGTTAAGTCCTCTGCAGTAAAAGTTCCAATATGTACGTAATCAGGTACTGGGGGTATAAATAATCCTAGCTTTGTTACAACACCTGTTGTTCCAAGAGTTCCTGTGAAAAGACCGTCAAATCTTGGAAGAGGCATGCAGCTTTGCCATGAGTCTCTTCTTATTGCAGGAGAACCACACATGAGGATTTCTCCAGTTGGTCTTACTACTTCCATACCGGTAATGTGGTTACTGTTGAGTCCGTATCTGCCGCTCATTCCACCAATTCCATGGTGTATTGCACAGGCCAATACTGATGCAGATGGTGGGCCCACTGGCCATCCAAATCTGTATCCTCTCTTGAAAAGCTCTTGTGCAAACTGAGCCTGGCTTACACCTGGCTCTATAACAGCAAATCTCACTTCTTCGTTGATTTCGAGAATTTGATCCATTCTCTTAAGATCCATCAAGATACCGCCTTGTTCTGGAACGCAGAGTCCACCAATGTTTGTACCGGCTGTAAATGGTACTACTGGTATCTTCTCAGCGTTTGCAAGCCTAAGAATTGACTGTATTTCTTCTGGCGTTTTTGGGAGAACAACGTAATTTGGCATCTGAGGTCTTTTGTATGTCATATCGTAGGAATAAGCCCAACAGTCAACAGGACTGTTAGAAACCCATTTTTCATCGCCCACGATTTGGCTTAATGTCTTATATATTCTTTCTTTTTTGTCCAAAAAGATTCCTCCTAGATTATTAGACAAGGTTTAAAATTAGGTTACCTTATCCGATTGTCATTTTAAAAGACTATTTATATATTTTTCGGTGTTATATGTTAGAGTGCTTACTAGTTTATTAGTAATAAATTTAAATAATGAATAAATATTTAATCTATAAGAAATATTATTCTATAATTTTTTGAAAATTGTTCATTGTAAAATCTACCCTATTTTTAAAACAAATAAACATATAACAATCTAAAAAAATAGTATGCCTTTATTGCGAAAGATTAAAAAGGGAGTAGCTAGTTTATGAGATTTGAATTTATTAATCTGGGATGATAATATGTCAAGAGGCATTGCATTTGATATAGGCACAAGTGGATTTAGAGTTCAGCTTGTCGATTTAGAAACTAAAAAAGTTTTGAGAACTGCTATTACACTAAGACATCCATTACCAGGTGCAAATGTGATGGATCACCTTAACTTTGCGATTAAGGTCAGTGAAGATATAGCTCACAAATTAATGATTAAGGCTTTTGAGAAGATTCTTGGCCAAATGAATATTGATCTTGGCAGTATTGAAAAAATTGCCGTTTGTGGAAATCCTATCCAGCTTTCTTTATTTGAAGGGATTAGCATCAAAGATTTGGCATATGCTGATCCTAAGTATCTAGAAGCTGAAAAGATAGAGATTCAACCAAGAAATGCCAAAGTAGTTTCATCACAAGAGTTAGGAATCGAAGGGAGGGATGTTGATGTTCTTATACCCCCCGCCATTAAACATGAGATTGGTGCCGATGCGCTTGCAATGATGTTGAAAAGTAATTTTTTAGATAATAAAGAGATATCTTTAGTAACAGATTACGGAACAAACGCTGAAATGGCTTTGAAAGTAGGGGACAAGATATTTACTGGCTCTGCAGCATCAGGCCCAGCACTAGAAGGTCAAGAGATCTCTAGTGGAATGCTTGCATCTCCTGGTGCAATATCTGACGTTGTTCTTGATTTTGGGTGGCATACACTAGTGCTTGATGAGAACATGATGCCACAAAGTGTTAGAGTTCTTGATTTATGGAAAGAAGAATTTAGGGGAAATAAATTATCTAATATTCAGCCTATTGGAATTACGGGTACAGGTGTTATTTCAGTAGTTTATGCCGGACTCGAGACTGGAGTTATTGAGCTCCCATATATCTATACAAAAACAAGAAGATTAAGACTTGATGAGAACATTTACTTTACAGAAGACGATCTAAAAGAAGCAGGAAAAGCTATTGGGGCTATTCGAGCAGGCCATCTAACACTTGCGCAGGAGGCCGGGATTAATCTTGAAGAAGTTAAAACCATGTATATGTGTGGGGCATCCGGAACTTATGTTGACGCAATGAAGTCAAGAAAGATAGGTCTTATTCCACCAACTATTCAAAAAGTGTATCAGGTTGGAAATACCTCATTGCTTCTAGCTTATGATGTATTAGTTGGGAACTATACTTTAGAAGAATTGCAAAAACTTGCAGACAAAATAAGAAGTAAACACATCATGTTTGCTACTTCAAAAATTTTTACCGATATATATGTCCAAGAACTTGCATATTGGGAACAGGGAATGTCAATGGAAAAATACAATGAGATGCTTACTCTAAACAATATTCAGCAGCTGCCTTCTGTTAAGGGTGATTTGCAAATAAACAAAATTGTCAAAAGGGATATACCTGACATCGGTGAAGAATTAAAAGTAATAGACCGCATTGGTGTAGAATTATTTGCTCAATTTGAAGGTTGTATAGGTTGCAAAAAATGTGAAAAGGTATGCCCCGAAAGAGCTTTAAAGGTAGAGGAGATAGAAGAAGGGTATTTCAAAATAAGAATACTTTCGGAAAGATGCAATGGTGAGGCATGTCTAAGGTGTCAATCTTCATGCCCATATAAAGTATTTAAATTTGAAAAGCTTACAGAGTCACTCGATAGGTGAGTTATTGGATATGGGGGAAAAAGTTAAGAGCCTATCTGGAAAACAGATAGAGAATACACTTAAGGCGTGGGGAGTTGATATTACGACGCCTAAAGAAAAGATTATCAATTCCCTAGAAGAAGCAATGGAAGATGAGAATAAGATTGAAACTGTTTTTAATTCATTATCACTTAAGGAAAAAGAATTTTTAGGTATCTTGCTAATGGCAGGGGGAGTAAAAAAGCAGCAGGATGCCCAGAATATTTTCATAGAGAAATACAGCTTCTGGACATTTGAAGAAGTTATTAAAAATCTTGAAATTAATCTATTAATTTTAGATGGAATGGATGGGATAATTAAAACTTATATTGTCAACTCGGCATTAAAAGAAAAATTAATTAATATCTTCAAAAAGATCCCTAAAGAAATTACTCTAGAAAATTTGCAGATAAGAAAAGACAAAAATCTCCTTATTTCTGATCTAATTATTTTCTTATCATTTGTTGCAAAGGAAGAATTAAAACTTACGGCTAAAAAGGAGATTTCAAAAAAAGATCAAGAGGGACTAGTTGAAAAACTCCACATAAAAAATGAATCTAGATCACAGTTCATCGAAAGTCTAGCTTTAGATTTTGGCCTAATCAAGATATCTGGGGATCAATATATCCTTACAGATAAAATCAATGAAATTCTTCCTATTACTGATGGAGACTTAATTAAATTGTTCTTTAAGTATATCTTTTTTGGCTTAGAAAGTATTGAAGGTTTTAAGAGAAAAGAAATTTTCATAAGTAGGGTAAATGAGCTCAACATCAGAATAGTCCTTGATTCTATAAAAAAGGCAGAAGTGGGCAAAAATATCTACATTAAATCATTCATAAAAAAATTACAGAATTCACTATTTGATGAAAAGGATGAAAATCGGTGGATATATTTTGACGATAAATTTTTTGAGAAAGTAATATCTGATTATTTATTGTGGCTTGGGATAGTCGACGGTGGATTTAAGGACGGCAAAATGATTTCTTTCTCACTTACTCAGTTTGGAAAGGAGCTCTTAACATCTGAAAGAATAGCATCAAAAGAACCCACAATATATTTTGATAAAAGTAAGAAGGCTGAGCAGAAAAAGATTCTTTTTATGACTCCAAATTTTGAGATCTCAGTTTTATCAGAAGAGATTGATAAGATTGCACTATTTGATCTGAATAGATTTGCAGATATCCAGAAAGCCGATATTGTAAGTTTGTACCAAATAACGTCGGAAACTATTATGACGGGCATAGAATCTGGCTTTTCTCTTGATAAAATAATTAACTTTTTGAAAAAATATTCTTCTAACGATATACCTCAAAATGTTATATACCAATTGAGAGATTGGGCATCCAAATATGGCAAAGTTAGAGCGTTCAAAGGTATATTCCTTGTAGTAAATGATATGCCATTATTCCTAGAAATAAACAAGAGAATCCAAAATTATGTTGAACAATCCATTGAGCCCAATATTATTCTGGTAAAAGAAGAGAATATCTCAAAAATAAGGGAGATTCTAGAAAAGAAAGGAATATTTATCCAGATTCATATTGAGGGCTATGACGAAAAGAAAGAATCTTTTCTAGAGAAATCTTCTGAGAACATAGACTTAAAATCTGAGATTAAGTCAATTAAGGAAGGATACTTAACTGGGCTTAAGAAGGAAGATACTGAGTATTTTTTTCGAGAAGAAGGATTTGAAAGGAGCATGGATATCAGGCCAAACATAACAAGAGATTTAATTGAAGCGTCAAAGAAAAAAAAATCCGTCTTACTCTCCTACTTTGATCTCGATGACAAAGTTTCAAGGACTTCAAGAATTAATCCATTGGGAGTTGTTTTAGCTGAAAAGAGGTATCTTGTTGGATATGATACTGCAGAAAAATGTATCAAAGCTTTGAGAATTGATGTTATATCTGATATTTCAATAGAAAATAATGAGTTCCTAAGGCCCGATAATTTTACAGTTAAGAATTGGTGGAAAAAATATGGAAAAGATTATTATGTCGAATCTAAGAAATAAGATATTGCACTTACTCAATAAAAATTACAATATATATTTTGTCAATTCTGCGACATTTGGTCTTTTTTCCATTCTTTTTGATTCAAATATAACTAAAATCGGAATACCCGATCAGGGTGGATTTAAAGGATTTATTGAGATACCAAAACTTCTGAAAAAAAATTATGTTGAATTTCCTACCGATAACGGTGTTATTGTTCCAAAATTCAAAAAAGAGTTTGACGTATTTTTATTTACTTCTCTTTCTGGCCATATAAGATCAAATCCTTCTAGAGAGATATGCAATGAATTAATGAACAAAGGAATTGTATCAATTGAGGATATCTCTGGAGTTTTTCCCGATAAAGATTTTGGCTGGGCCGATGTGATATACTGTTCTACAGGAAGCCCAAAGATATTGGAGTGTGGTTATGGGGGTTTTGTCGGGTTCAGCCCTGATATTAATATGGAAGAATCAGAAAAAGTATTGTTATTCTCAAAACTCCCGGATAGCTATTATCTTAAGCTTAACGATGAGATTGAAAACGCACAAAAAAAATTAAATACATTAAGAAATATGGCACAGATATTCCAAAAATCATCGCTTGAGATACCGTACAAAGAGCCTAAATCAATATCGGTATTCGTGAAGGATGAAAATCCAACTAACTCCCTTGAACTTCTCAATAAAAAGATAAGGCCAAAAACTGGAAAATCGCTTTTTACTAAATGCCCAAGATATGATCGGATAAAAGAGAATGGATTTGTAATCGAGACTATCAAGCTTTACGGCATGGAAAATGACGAAATAAAAGAAATCTCTGAAAATATTGAAAAGATTATTTTATAATTTTGTAGAAGATTAACCCTATCGGTATCAATAACAAAGCTAGATAATGATAAGGAAAGGTTTTTCCGAACTTAGTTTCTAAGAGAATCTTAAGATTAAACATGTTCTCAGAAGGAGAATTGAATACATATACTTTATTTCTCTCTTTTAAGGCATATCCTTTTCCCCAGGTAGAAGTGAACGAATAGCCATCGATACCTTTGTAGGAAAAGTTAGTATATTCTTGGATTTTATATCCTCCCCTCGAGTTTAAGAATTCATCTAGAAGTAGTGAAGCTGAATTTTCATCATAGCATATAAACTCAATGAGATTTTCTTCATAACCCTGAAAATTAATCATGTATCCTTCTTTTAGTAGAGGCTTTATCTCCTTGGGAATGTCGCTATCGTTTAATGGGATGATAAGAGAGGTAAGTTCACCAGAAATAGGAGAAACGGCCATAATACATAGAAGTAGTATAGCAGCCATCGTTTTCATGAACGATATCTAAATAATTAGTTTAAAACTATTTGGCACAAATCATATTAGAATTGATTGGATAATTCAAGATATCCGATATCACTTCTAGACAATCCATAAAAGTTTTAAATATCTAAAATTAATAATATAATGGGTGATATAATGGTTGTTGCTTTTGCCCTCATCGTGGGCGATGCTGGAAAAGAAAAGAAGATTCTTGAAAGTCTAAAAAGTATGAAGGAAGTTGAAGAAGCGTATATAGTATATGGAGAATATGACATAGTTGTCAAAGTAAATGTGGAACAGTTGAAAGACCTTGACCCTTTCCTTACCGAAAAAATTAGGAACATCGATGGGGTCCAAATGACTTCAACAATGATCGCTTTGTAAGGTGTATAAATCACCAATAAAGAACCGGTCTAACTTTGATTATAATTTTTATTAAATGAAGTTCTATGGAAATCATTGACATCTATAAATACTTCTATTAGGGCCGGTTCTACAATCGTTACACTTCCTTAATTCCAAATATCTTAACCAGGATTAGGGTAATAATTTATTATTTTTTCTATTTTATATAGTCAACTTAAAGCTTATTTTTTCATTCTAATAAAACATTATTTATCTAAAACCTTATATATAATCCTGGCTCAAAAAATCTTATATTTTGATTAATCCTAAAAATCATAAGGATCCACGGTATCTTTTTAGCATTGGGTAGTATTATGACAAAAGAATTTAAAAAATCATTTAAATGTTTATTAATAGTTCTAATATCTTTTTTTTTGATATTGCCTTTATCTTCTTCACCCATATTTGCCGATAATCAAATTGAGATCACATACCTCAAAATAGACGTTGAGATAATGGAAGATCATTCCTTGAAAGAATCGATTGATATTATTTTATACCCAAAAGGTGAGATTGATTTTAATCTATATCCGCCTAATGGCTACAAAAATCTGGAAATTATGTACAATGATGTAAAACTTAATCCACCTACAAATCAGGCAATAAGATTGGTTTCAAATGAATTAAACAACATAAAGATTAGTTATACCATTTCAGATGCTGTAGAAGTAAAGAAAAAAGATTTTGTTTATATAAAGGAACTAGTTTATCCAAATGTCAAAAATCTTATTTTTAGAATAAAACTTCCGCCTGCTTACGGCATTAATAATGAAGATATATCTGCAATTATCCCAGAACCCACATATCTGCAAAGCGATGGAAAAAGGATTATTGTTCTTTGGGAGATGAAATCTCCTTCAACTCCGATGATGTTTAAAATTAAGTACAACTCACTTGTATCTAATAACGGATTTGGTACAAATATTTTGGCCCCATTAGCAATTGTTCTAATACTATTAATTTCAGTGGGGATACTTATCTTTTATAGATCTCCGAAAAATAGAGATGTTGAAGTTAAGATCCCACCTTCTCTTCTTTCAGAGGACGAAATGACTATATGTGAAATAATAAAAAATGAAAACGGAAAGATAAAACAGAAGAAATTATCGAGTATAACGGGATTTTCGAAGGCTAAGATAACTAAAATACTAACAAATCTTGAAAAGAAGGAGCTAATTGAAAGAGAACCGATTGGCAGGACATTTCTGATTACTTTAAAAAAGAAGATTGACCATTAATTTTTTATAGGAAAATTGATGTAATAAGTTAGTGTTTGTATGGTCCTAGACTCCCTTTCAGGCGCATTAAGCGGCGCATTGAGAAAATTGACAAAGGCAGGGGTAGTTGACGAATCCCTTATTAAAGAGCTTGTGAAGGACATTCAAAAGGCACTCTTACTTTCTGATGTTAATGTTAAGTTAGTCTTTGAATTATCGAAGAACATTGAATCACGGGCAATGGAAGAAAAACTACCAAAGGGTGTGTCGAGAAAGGAACACATAATAAAGATAGTTTATGAAGAGCTTTCAAGATTTATGGGTTCTGACATCAAAAAGGAGCATCTTCCTGACAAAAAAGGCAAAGTAGTTCTGATGATAGGTATCCAGGGGAGTGGAAAGACTACAACTACCGGAAAACTTGCTAGATTCTACCAAAAACGAGGATTTAGGGTAGGCGTTGTCGGGGCAGACACGTGGAGGCCCGGAGCATTTGAGCAGTTAAAACAGTTCTGTGCTGAGAATAACATACCTGTATTTGGGGATCCAAAGGAAAAAGACAGTATCAAACTAGCAAGGGAAGGAGTAAAATTCTTTAAAGAAAAAACTTCAGACATAATTATTGTTGATACGGCCGGAAGGCACAGAGAAGAAAAAGGGCTAATAGAGGAGATGACCGAAATCTCCAATACAATAAATCCTGACGAAGTAACACTTGTTATTGACGGTACAATTGGCCAACAAGCTTTTGTTCAAGCAGAAGGATTTGCAAATGCAACTGCAGTAGGATCTATAATAGTAACAAAACTAGATGGTTCGGCAAAAGGAGGGGGGGCACTATCTGCAGCAGCTGCTACAGGTGCGCCTATTAAATTTATAGGAACAGGGGAAAGAATTGATTCTATAGAACCGTTTGATCCAAAGAGATTCGTTTCACGTTTATTGGGTCTTGGTGATCTTGAAACTCTTTTAGAGAAAGTTAAAGAAGCTTCTGAAGCAGAAGATTACTCAAAACTTGATAAGGATAAGATACTTGCGGGAAAGTTTGATCTCTTCGACATGTATAGCCAACTTGAAATGGTAAGTAAGATGGGCCCATTGAAGCAGGTACTTTCTATGATACCTGGAATGGGAGCAAATCTTCCAACAGACATGGTCGAAGTTGGAGAAGAGAAACTTACAAAGTTTAGAATAATAATGGATTCAATGACTATGCAAGAAAAGAAAAATCCTAAAATAATTAATCATGAGCGCATAAGAAGAATTTCAAGAGGGTCTGGTACAAATCAGGGCGAGGTAAAAGAGCTATTAAATCAGTATACAATGATTAAGAAGTTCTTGAAAGGTATGAACAAAAGACAACTCCGTGGCATGAAGGGAAAAATGCCTATAATGCCACCTGGATTTGAAATGTGATTTATCGATAAACGCTTTCTAAAAATGAAGAGGCCCATGAAGGGGCACCTCCAACATGAACATGTAAGTAGGAACCGATACATTTATTTTTTATTAATCCATCCATACCATTATTAATCCCTTTACCTCTTAGAATCTTGTAGGCAAAGTCCTGTTTATAGGGTAATGGTTCCATTTTGGAATAATGGAATTCGTGGCCCTTTACAATATCCTTTAAGAAGAAATGTTTTTCAGTAGGTTGTGCAATAACATAACTTAAACCCTGTTTACTTTTTTTCATCAATGTTCCTTCGTCAAATATTCTTGACATGGGATATCTTTTATTCTCTACTTCTATATATTTAGATAATATCATTAGCCCTCCGCATTCGCCGTATATCGGTTTAGATTCTTCAAAAGCCGATTTCAAACCTTTTAAAAAATCTTCATTTTTTGATATACTTTCAGGGTATATCTCTGGATATCCCCCACCAATATAATAACAATCAGCTTCAGGCAAATTCTCTGCCTCGGTAGGTCTGAAATATTTTATTTTAGCGCCATTTTCTTCTAAGGCCTCTATGTTTTCTCTATAGTAAAAGCTGAAAGCCTTGTCGAATGGTATGCCGACAGTTGTTTTTTTCTTCTTTAATTCCGGATTAACCTTAAATAAAAATCCTTCTTTTTTCTCTAAGTCTTCTGCTTCATCGGCTATTTCTTTTATTTTATCAATGTCAAGGGAATTTTCAATCTCTTTCTCTAAATCTTCCATAACTTCTTCTCTATCATCTTTTTCAATTAATGGCACAAGTCCGAGGTGTCGGGAGCTCAATGATATTGCACCTCTCTCAATACTGCCTACAATCTCAACGTCTGTAAAAGCTTCTATCGCCTTTTTTAATTTTTGATAGTGAACATCATCCCTAACCTGGTTTAAGATAACTCCTCTTATTTTGACATTTGGGTCTAGGGCTTGAAATCCTTTAATATATGCAGCTGCGCTTTTTGTCAATGAACGGGCGTTCATCACTAGAATTACTGGGGCATCT
This sequence comes from Methanofastidiosum sp., assembly GCA_041678455.1. Taxonomy (GTDB): domain Archaea; phylum Methanobacteriota_B; class Thermococci; order Methanofastidiosales; family Methanofastidiosaceae; genus Methanofastidiosum. The sequence goes on along the minus strand of JBAYOH010000019.1, from coordinate 3,794 downwards.
AAAATTTTTGAAACATGCGAAGTTGAACCTATTTCTTCAACGGGATCAATTCCCTCATAGAGGCCCCTTACGCCTTCTATAACTGCTATATTTTTCTTATCTGCCCCTCTTGTAAAATTTTCAATTAGTGCATCTTTTTCCATAAAAAAAGTATCAAGATTTCTAGAGAAGTTCCCAGTGGCAAATCTATGGTATATAGGATCAATAAAATCTGGCCCTACCTTGAAAGGAGCAACCTTTTTTTTCTTGGATAGTGCTTTCATTATCCCGCAAGAAATTGAAGTCTTGCCAACACCAGAGGCAGTTCCAGAAATTACGACTCTAGGTATCTTCAATAGAGCCCTCCAAGTATTGATCTTATCTTCTCATCTGTTATGGGATTTGGAACTCTAGCTTCTTTATTTTTAATTATTTTATCCCCAATATCTTTGAATTTTAGATTCAAAGGATCATCGGGATATTTCTCAAGTACAGTTTTCCCTTCAATTTCACTTTCATATATTTTGGGATTTCTTTCAACTGCATTAATTAACTGTGATCCTATCTTTTCTGAATATAATTTAATCTTTTCTTCTTCATTCGGTATGCCTCTCATATTTCCTATTACCCCGCCCATCTTCACTTCAAGATTAAATAGGCCCTTTGCAATATTGTTTGCAGCATAGACTGAAAGATATTCCCCACTAGTAACTATGTAAATTTCATCTGCATATCCTTCTCTAGCAGGACCAGCAAATCCTCCGCAAACAACATCCCCTGGAACATCATATATTATTATGTCAAAACCTTTTTCAAGGTAATAATCTTTGTTTAGCGTTTTCAATGCAACAAGAATTCCTCTACCAGCGCACCCTACTCCTGCAGCAGGACCTCCTACCTCCACACCTTTCACACCATTATATCCTTCAAAAATTAATTTATCTGGATTGGTAATACCTTTCTTGTACAAATCCAAGACTGTATCTATTCTTCTACCTCCAAAGAGATTAATAGTACTATCGCTCTTTGGATCACAACCAATAAGTAAGACTTCAAATCCTTCAGAAGCTAAGTTCACTGATAGATTTGACGATATTGAGGATTTTCCTATTCCACCTTTCCCATATATTGCAATTTGTTTCATTGAATCCCTGCAGCATCTCTTATTGCTTCACCAAGTTCGCTAAGAACAATTTCTCTCGTACCCATCACAGTTGAGTGTGAAGCTATTTCAACTGTCACGTATTTGTAGCCTATATCTTCAAGGGGATGTACTTCTCTCGGACCATTTGTAACTGCTATAGATTCTTTATCTATGGTGGGCAAAGCTTGGGGTATACCAACTGCAACAAGAAGATCAAAATCTTTGTCTTTGAGGTACTCGATTGCGTTTTTACCTGCTATTGGATACTCGTCCATCCCTCCGGAAATATAATCGATTGTAATGCCATTGGACTTAAAATTATTTTTTATATCTTCTGCGTATCTCTTGATTCTTAAGAGGCCCACGTCTGTAGAAAGATTACCAACATTTATCACAGATCCTCCATGTTTTTTTGAAGCCAAATTCACTGCTAGAGGAATATCTGCAAAAAGATATGCTGTCTCCTTTTTTGCATTTAGAATCACGGCTATTTTTTTGTTTTCCTTCAATAGATTGACTATATGGTCTGCAACTATCTTAAGTTCAGTTCCTCTCGAAGGTCTAGTGTATTTTGATTTTGCCATACCTCTATTTGACTCAACTTCAGTTGCCAAAAGGAGCATCTCTTCTTGCCTTTTAAACTCATCTTCATCAATGAGGCCAAACTCCATTGCAGCCTTTAAAGTTTCTATAGCCCCTCTTGTATTTGCTCCCATGCAACCATGAATCTCTACAAAGAAGGCTTTGTGCTTTAAACCGGAATCAATTATAGCTTTTTTCACATTTTCGCCAATTATCATGCTAACACAAGATCCAACAACACCTATTGTCTTGGGTGAAAAAAGCTCATCAACTTCATGCAATACTTCAATTAGTTTATCACTAGCACCAAAAATTAAATCTTCTTCTGACATTGAAGTAGTGACTACTTTCATTCCATCTTCTTCTAGCAATCTAGCTGCCCGAAATCCACATCCAGATGGACCATGTAGCACTGCAACATCAACATCAAGGTCTCTTAAAGTATATAAAGCCGCAACTATAGGATTTGGTCTTGGGGTTAAAATATTCATGTTATCACTTACCGCATTCTATTAAAAGATCCCCTTTTTTCATATTTAGTTCAGTGCTATTTTTTAGGTATTTAAATCTTTCAAAGTCATGATTACCCAATAAAAATGCACTATCTATTAGATTGCCAAATTCTCCAATCACGTTATCTAAAGCGTAAATGTCTATTTTTTGGCAATGTGATACGTTATTTAAATCAATCAATAAATTAATGTTTTTATAAAACATATCATAGTTCATTTTTAAAAGAGATAATAAATATCTCAAGCTATCTTCTGAAAAGCCCCCCGATTTATCGATAATTTTAGTAAAATCATTATCTTTTACAACAGATAATCTATTTGTCACGCCGTTAAACATAGTTAGATGTTCTGACATTTTTCCTAGATCTTTATCTAATATCTTTAGGGCCATAATGCCGAACAATATGGGATTTGCATATCCAGCTAGAAGATAATTTCCATTGAATTTAGGTTGTAATTCCAAATCTTTGAAATAAATGCTAGAATGAACATCCTTTCCAATTTCTAAATAATCAGGTAGTTCAATCCTTACATCTTCCCATATTCTAATAACTTCTTTTCCATATTTGTCCGCTAAGTCATTTGCAATCTTATCTTTTCCATCAATTATAATTTTACCTTCTGATAATTTGAAGAGTTGTTTTTTTGCTTCCAATGAATTACTATTTCCTCCTTTTATTTTATAGATTGGATAGGTACTTGTCAAAATTGAAATATTGCCGACTCCGCATATACCAAGGCTTTCTTCAAGTACCTGAAATTTTTTGTTATTCTCTGACAATATTTTAGCTGTATATCCGGCAGATATCGAATTATTCTCATTTATTACTCTTGTTTTACCTTTTAGATACGTCTCAAAACCCATTGAAGAGTTAATGAAAACTTCATCGTCAAACGAAAGAAGAAATGCTAAAATATGGGCTGTCGTTGTTTTACTCTTTGACCCTGTGATTTCAATTACATTATTTTTGCCATTAATTAGAAATTTTACTATTTCATGATGGCTTAATTTCTTATTATTTGAAAAAGAAGAAAGAAAATAGTCGGGGCAATGAACAGGATGTACAATGGTGTAATCGAAGTAATCCCTTTCTACAGAATTGACGACTTGAATATTTTTTTTATTGAGTTCTTGTCTTTTTTCACCCTTAGTTTGATATATGTCATAGACAATTACTTCGTAGCCCCGATCCTTTAGAATCGATGCTATGTAATCTCCTCCATGATTTATATCGAGTACAATGAACTTTTTCATTAATATTTTTCCTTTACTCTATCCCAAAGAATCTCAGCAATTCTTCTATCAGGGCCAATAGGTTCGCAGTAAATTAGTTTTACTTTTTTACCATCTACATCAATTGTACTCTTCCCATTTTGGAAGCCACCGACTTCATTTGGAATATCTTCTGTTGTATGAACGCCTTTTGCTAAGAATACTGGAATTATATATAATTCATCAGCACCTTTTTTAACGGCACTTTTTACCCCATCCATTATCTTTGGGGTATTCATTTCCATGAATCCAATCTCTATTATTCCTCCATCAAAATAATCTTTAAAAATTTCTGATAATTTTG
>JBAYOH010000018.1:0-28147 GCA_041678455.1 Methanofastidiosum sp. | reverse complement strand
CCTATTTCTGCTATTGGTTAAATTTACAGCCCAATAGCAGGTTTTAGTTGTCATGGACAGTTTGATTGATTTTGCCTTGAAAAGAGGGTATGAACGCCTTCAAAAGCTAGGCAAGAGATTAAATGATATAGACAAACTTATTGATTGGAAGGTATTCAAGCCTAGTATTTCTGAACTATTTGACAATAAGGGTGAGAAAGGCACCAAGACCCGAAGAAGCAAGGATGGGGACTCTGCACATGCTTATGACAACGCTGCCAAGGGTCGAAGTAAAGCTGATGTTTGTATGTTTTTCTTTTAATCTATATCAGCTGCAAACGCTTGTTAGAATGGCATAGCATCAGCTATCGGCAAATTTTGGGAAATTGCCCCAATTTAGATAAAAAGAGTTAAGAAACACGATGGAGCGCCCGAAGATTTATAAAATAAAAAAGATAAGAAAAAAATAGAGGTTAATCGTAATTCTCTTAATTAATTCGGTGTTTAGCTATGGATAGAAGACGAATAGGGATGTTCGGATTATTGATGGCGATTATTGTTTTTGGTATGGTCTTTTCCGGTTGCACCGAAAACACATCGAAGCAATCGAATGTGAAACTCGGCCAGACGGGCTCAAGCACAGTTTTGCCATTAGCAATATACTGGGCAGAACAATTTGAAGGCGCACAGATATATGTTTATGGCGGCGGATCAAGCCACGGATTGAACTCCTTACTCAAAGGAGAGGCTGACATAGGGGATACAAGCAGATTACTGAAAAGTTCAGACTATAAGAGCGTAGGCTGTTGTGACGAAACATTAGTCAATTCAGATGGCACTGCAACAGCAGCTTGCAATGGCGTTCTTCCAACAAAATGGGTTATAGCTTATGATATATTAGCCATAGTTGTGAGCAATGAAAACACTTGGGCAAATGAACTTACATTTGACCAACTATATAAGATTTTCACAAACGACAATCCTGCAGTCTACTGGGATGAAGTGCCTGGATTAAAGGAGAAAGGCGCACCTCATGCAAAGATAACTATCTACGCACCAGACGAAGCAAGCGGAACATACGATTATTTCTTTGAAAGCATCATAAAAGACAGGGGAAAAGCAACTCAGATAGCAAAGACAAGACTAGAATCTGGTGATGGGGTATACAATCCAAGCGCAGACGATAACGTTATTCTTGATGCAATAAAATCAAACAAATATGCAATTGGTTACTTTGGATTTGCATACATAATTGAAAATCCAGGGCAGTTAAAACTAGTCAAGATCGCCAAAAAATCAGGAGATACATTCATTGAAGCATCAATTGAAAACGTAGCAAAATACCCAATGGCAAGGCCCTTACACATATACACAAACGGTGTACCAACTAATTCAACGGATAAGGGAAGAGCTATAAATGAATACTTAAAATACATTTTAAGTGAACAAGGGCAAAATTTAGTGCCAGAAGTTGGATATGCCAAGGTATCTTTAGTTGACCCAACAATAATACCTGCACAACTTTCAAAATTAAACTAAGAGTGACCCTAATGTTAGGTAAAATCAATAGAGCATGCTTTAATGGTAATCCATTTCACAAAAAAGTGGATTTAAAAGAAGCATTGATAGTTAAGTTGATATTCATTGCAGCAAGTCTTGCAATATTAGTCAGCCTAGTTATCTTGTATACATTGGTGAATGGTTCTATTGAATTTCTTTTAAGTCCTAAAGTAAGTATTCTACAGTTTTTTACGAATACACAATGGACTCCCTACGGAACAGATCCAAGTTTTGGTATACTTCCTTTAATCTCGGGTACAGTTCTAATTGCCGGGGGGTCTATTCTAATTGCAACACCTCTCGGAGTGGGAGCTGCAGTTTACTTAACTCAATTTGCAAATAAAAAAATTAGTTCTATAGCTAAACCTATTATTGAACTATTGGCGGGTATACCCTCAATAGTATACGGATTTTTTGCCCTTATAGTAATTAGTCCAATATTAAGAGAATATTTTGGGGCTAGCTATTTTAACGCTGCTAGCGCAATCATAGTAATGTCAATTATGATTCTTCCAATAATTGTTAGTGTTTCAGATGACTCTATGAGGGCCGTTCCTAGGGAATTGAAAGAAGGAAGTCTTGCAATAGGTGCAACAAAATGGGAAACAGCGATTAAAGTTGTGATGCCATCTGCTTCAAGTGGGATAATTGCTTCAATTCTACTTGGTTTAGCAAGGGCTTTGGGCGAAACGATGGTAGTGACATTGGCAGCTGGAAATGTAGCAAAACTTACTTTAAATCCCTTAAATCAAGTTCAAACTATGACTGCTTATATAGCCCAAGTAGCAACTGGAGATATACCGCCAGGATTGGCCGTTAGCGCAGCATTTGCAATCGGCCTTGTATTATTTGTAATTACATATGTGATTAATCATATTGCGGGACTTGTCGTTTTAAGAATCCAAAATGCTGGTGGAACAGCTTCAAAGAAAAAGAAAAAAACAAATACAGTAAATCCTTTTGGTAATAAATCAAATACAAAACTAATTTCTTCTCAAAACAGTAATCTTAAAATCAAAAAAATTGAATCAGAAAATACCTTAGAGTTTAGGCATAAAATCGGTAAATTAGGTATAGTTTTAGTTGGGTCTTGTCTAGTAATTGCAGTAGTCTTCTTAGGTTTTTTAATGTTCTCCATTTTGGAACAAGGGTTATCTGGAATTAATACTAATTTCTTAACATCGTACCCAAGTTCTAACCCTAACATAGCAGGGATATACCCTGTTATCATGGGGTCAATTTGTCTTGTTGGATTGTCCATGATTTTCTCTTTACCTGCAAGTCTTGGGGCAGCGGTATACTTAACTGAATTTGCAAAAAATAACGCCTACACAAGAATTTTAAGAAGCCTAATAAGAAACTTAGCTGGAGTGCCTTCAATCGTATTTGGATTAGTTGGATTAACTGTATTTGTTCGTATCTTTGGATTTGGAACTAGTGTATTGTCAGGTAGTTTGACTTTATCATTGATGATTATGCCAATTATAATAGTCACCACCGAAGAAGCTCTAAAAGGAATTCCAAAATCATTTAGAGAGGCGGCTAGAGGGCTTGGCGCTACAAAGTGGCAGACAGTAAGACATCATGTCATTCCATACGCATTACCTGGAACACTAACAGGTTCGATATTGGCGCTGTCTAGGGCTATAGGTGAAACAGCACCTATTTTGTTCATAGCATCAGTGTTTGCTAAAACTGCTCCAGATAGTATCTTTGATGGATTCATGGCTTTGCCAGTCACAATATTTTTCTGGACAAGACATCCTAAATTACAATTTCAAAACCTTGCCGCTAGTACTATTATAATATTATTGATAATCTTATTCGCAATGAATCTCTTGGCTATGATTATACGTCAGCGTTCACAAGCCAATAGGGATTGGTAGATATGATAATAATTTTTTGGTGATAATGGATGAGATCTAAAGAAAAAAAAGACAATGGAGCTCTGATAATTTCAAACTTGAATGTTTATTATTCTGATATGCTTGCAGTCGATAAAGTTTCAGTAGGCATTCCGAAAAACAAGGTAACGGCTTTTATTGGGCCAAGTGGCTGTGGAAAAAGCACGTTGCTTAGAGCACTTAATCGTATGAATGAGGAAATCAATGGCTGTAGAACGGAGGGAAAAATAATTTGGAAAGGAATAGATATACTTGATCCAAAAGTTGATCCTGTAGCCTTGAGAAGTAAAATTGGAATGGTCTTCCAGAAACCAAATCCATTTCCCAAATCTATATACGATAATATTGCATACGGTCCAAGAATTCACGGTATTAAAAATAAAAAAGACCTTGACGATATCGTTGAAAAAAGTTTAAAAGATGCTGCACTATGGGACGAAGTTTGTGAAAGACTAACGAAATCGGCAATGGGGCTATCCGGGGGGCAGCAACAGAGGATTTGTATTGCAAGAGCTCTAGCTATTCAGCCAGACATAATTTTAATGGACGAGCCATGTTCTGCATTAGATCCTATCGCAACAACAAAAATAGAGGATTTAATAGATGAATTAAAGAAAAAATATACTGTCGTGATTGTTACACACAATATGCAACAGGCAGCTAGAATAAGTGATTATACAGGGTTTATGTATTTAGGAAAACTCATAGAATTTGGAAAAACTCTACAGATATTTGAAACTCCTAAAGAGGAATTAACTGAAAAATATATTATGGGAAGGTTCGGATAGGTTGAGATAAATGAGGAAAATATTTGTTAATGAATTAAATCAGCTTAAATCTGATGTAGTTGAAATGTCATACCTCTCAAAAGAAATGTTAAAAGAAACACTTGATGCTCTTAGAACTTCAGATATTAATATTGCAGAAAAAGTAATCAGTCAAGGGAGATATATTAGAGAATTTGATTACAAAATTGAAGATGATGCACAAAGATTAATATTTTTGTATCAACCAGTTGCTAGAGATTTAAGAGCCATAATATCTACCTTGAAGATGAATACATATCTAACAAGAATTGGTATTTACTCTAAGGACATATCAAAGGATATAAGGGAGATATCATTTAATAAAGAATTCCCTAGATTAAAAACTGTGTCTGTCATGGGGGATATTGTTTTAGATATGTTAGAGGATGCAATCAAGGCGTATGAAAATGAGGATTTGAATATAATTGATGACATGTGGAGAAGAGACGATACGGTAGATGATCTTTTTCATACATTATTGCGTGAATGCATATCTTACATGATTGAGAATCCTAAAAGTATAAGTTACCATACCCATTACATACTAATTGGAAGATATCTCGAAAGATGCGGGGATCATGTTTGTAAGATTTCGGAAAAAATACATTATATGGTCACAGGCGAAAGAATCATAATCAAATAATTAGTTAGACGAAAATCTTATAAGTGATATGTTTAAAGATGGATTTATTGGGGTCGTGGGGTAGCTTGGCCTATCCTTCGAGCTTTGGGAGCTTGGGACCTGAGTTCAAATCTCAGCGACCCCACCATCACTTCTTTTATTCTATTTTGGGATAATTATTACTCTCACTTATTATTAAATTATGGCTCCACCGAAAATCTTAAATATCAAACATTAGAAGAAAAAAATAAATTATTACAAGACATATGTCAAGATTTTTATTAAAAAGGTGTTTAAATGTTTGAAAAACTGATAGACTATGCTAAGGTAAATAATCAAATTGCCCCTGAACTTTATCCTAAATTTGGTGTCAAAAGAGGATTGAGGAATGAAGACGGGAGCGGGGTATTAGTTGGATTGACTAGAATATCTGATGTAACAGGTTATGAAAAAAAAGATGGAGTTTTTATTCCATTAGAAGGTAGGCTTGCATACAGAGGTATAAAAATCGAGGACATAGTAGATGCGATATCCAAAGAAAACAGACACGGGTTTGAAGAAATCATTTTTCTTCTTCTCTTTGGAAAATTGCCTACGTGGGAAGAGCTAGAGTATTTCAATGAATTAATGGTTAGTAACAGAGATCTAGCTATCAATTTCACTAATGATGTAATACTTCACTTTCCAAGTAACGATATAATGAACAAACTTGCAAGAAGCGTTTTAGTTCTTTACGCCCTGGATAAAAAAGCAGACGATATAACTATAGACAATGTTTTGAGGCAAAGCGTTGGATTAATCGCAAAATTCCCATCAATCGTTGCCTACGCTTATCATGCCAGAAGACATTATTTCAAAGGCAAAGACCTAATACTCAGAAATCATAATCCAGATTATTCAATGGCAGAAAATTTTCTTTACATGTTGAGAGAAGATGGAAATTTTACTAAGCTTGAAGCCGATACACTTGATATTCTTTTAATTCTTCATGCTGAGCACGGAGGAGGTAATAACTCTTCATTTACAGTTCATGTAGTTACTTCATCTGGAACTGATACATATTCGGCTATATCTGCTGGGATTGGATCTCTGAAAGGTCCACTACACGGCGGTGCAAATAAAAGTGTCATGGCAATGATGAAGGATATCAAAGATAACGTTCGAGAGTGGGAAGATGAAGAAGAGGTAAAAGATTACCTAAAAAAAATCCTTGAAAGAAAAGCTTTTGATGGGATGGGTGTACTGTATGGGCTCGGCCATGCAATTTATACTAAGTCAGATCCAAGAACTATTATTCTTAAAACAAAGGCAAGGGAGCTTGCAAAGGATAAGAAAAGAATGGACGAATTTAAGTTGTATGAACTTATAGAACAGATTGGGCCTGAAGTATTTTACGAAGTAAAGAAATCCAACAAAGTAATAACTGCAAACGTTGATTTCTATTCTGGATTTGTGTACCACTGTCTTGACATACCTAAAGAGATGTATACGCCTTTATTTGCAATGGGAAGAATACCCGGGTGGTGTGCCCACAGAATTGAAGAACTTATATCTGGCAAGAAGATAATTAGGCCAGCATATGCACATGTTGGTGAATTTATCCCATATACTGAAATAGACAAGAGGATTTAAAATCCTCATATTTTTTTGCCATGAAATCTTCTAAAGGTGGAATCTTATACACTTTATTTCTGTCATCTCTTCAATAGCATATTTTGGCCCTTCCCTACCATATCCTGAGCCCTTCAATCCGCCATAAGGCATTAAATCAATCCTAAATGTTGGGACATCATTGATCATGACGCCTCCTACCTCTAGATGGTCAATTGCGTAGTAAGCATTCCTGAGATTTTCAGTAAAAACACCTGCCTGTAACCCATATATCGAATTATTTAATTTGCTCACTGCTTCTTTAAAATCACTAAATGGTATCAGTGCTAGAGTGGGACCGAATGTTTCATCTTTTACTATTTTCATTTCTTCAGTTACTTTTTCTATTACTGTTGGCTTAAACGCAAAGCCCTCTCTTTCATTACCACAGAGGATATTTGCACCTTGGGATTTTGCTTCATCCAGCCATGATTTGATTCTGACTATTTCTTTCTCATCAATCATTGGGCCAATATCTGTACCAATTTCTAGAGGATCTCCTATAATAAGATTATTTGCAACATCCACAATCTTTTTCTTAAATTCTTCATAGATGCTTTCATGGATGTAAGCCCTTTGGCAATGAATACAAACTTGCCCAGAATACCCAAAAGCTCCAACTTTAACGGCAGATACGGCTTTATCCACATCTGAATTCTCATCAATGATTACTCCGGAGTTTGAGCCCAGCTCCATTGAAAGTTTCTTTAAACCTGCGTTAGATGCAATTCTCTCTCCGATTAATCTACTACCTGTGAATGATATTTTTCTAATTAATGGATTCTTAACAAGATAGTTTTCAGCATCTTCAGCTGAACAAACAACAATATTAAGAGCCTCTTTTGGTAATTTTGCTTCTAAGAGGATCTCACCTAAAAGTAGAGAAGTCAAAGGAGTCTTTGATGCAGGTTTATGTATTACGCTATTTCCAGCTGCTATAGCAGGCCCAATTTTGTGGCACACAAGATTTAAGGGAAAATTAAATGGTGTAATGGACAATACAATACCGACAGGAACTCTTATGTAAAAACAATACTTGTCGGAGCTCGTAGGTGCAGCATCAAAAGGTATTACTTCCCCCCCGAGTCTTTTTGCTTCTTCTGCAGACAATACAATAGTTTCGTAAGCCCTTGAAATTTCACCTTTCGAGTAAGCAAGGGGTTTGCCACTCTCTAAAGCCATTGTCTTAGCAATCTCATCTTTTCTTTCCAACATCAGCTCTGCAGTCTTTGACAGTATTTCATATCTCCTGTGGCGGCTAAGGCCTTTCATAGCTTTACTCCCCCTCACTGCCGAGTCAACAGCCGCTTTTAAATGATCTGAAGAGGCCTTTGATACACTATCTACAGATTTTCCGTTATAGGGATTAATTATATCTATGTACTTGTTCGTGTCGATCCATTTCCCACCAATAAGAATCTTTTTCATAGGAATCAATTTTTTTATACCATTTTATTTTAAAAGTATATGTAGTTTTTTAATGATAATCATTATTAATTCTCACTATTTATAGCCATTGTTAACCGATAATTTTATATATAAGTTGTGAATATCTCTTACTAGTGATAGTTGTTAAAGCAACTGTCACATATCATCAATGCATAAATATGTCTCTTGCCTTGGAAATGCGCGATTTCAATTGGCAAAGACAAAAGGAGCTCCTAAAGAACCTCCTCCTATACTCCTGAAAATGGTCCAAAGGAGGGGGTTCCCAACATTTCTGGTCTTAGATTCTACAGCAATACTCTTTCATATTTCATTTTGCCTATGCCAATTTTTTCTCCTTCTATAGTCTGTATTTCTGGGTCCGGCCTTTCATCTATCATAAATGTATCCTTTTTAGCATCATCCAGAAAAGCTTTATCAATTGCAACTATGTCCTTTGATAGGTATACCCCGGTATTTTCTCTGATTGTCTTCCCTGGAAAAGGCATGCAGTCACAATACTCTACAATGTTTGCACCCCAGTTAATCGATGTGACATTCTCCTTCCCTATGATCTTGAAAAGCCCTTCAACGGCTATTGGGAGAACCTGTCCCAGTTTTCCAAGTTCTTTTAATTTTATTGCCCCTCTTGTGCATACTTCCATACATCCTGGGCAGTGCATGCAATCTTCTCTTTTTTCAAGAGAAAGGACCCTTTTCCCGTTTTTTATTGTAGGTATGTTTCTATCACAAATATCCTTACAGGCATCGCATCCATCACAAAGGGAATCATCATAGCAAAAATTAACAAATTTATGCATAGCTAGTTTTGATTTTTTTGTAACACATCCCATCCCGACATTTTTTATTGATCCTCCAAACCCAGTCAATGCATGGCCTTTGCAATGGCTGAATACAATCATCTTGTCAACCTCTTTGAATAGATTGGGTAGGAATATTTCATTCAGAGGACTTCTAACCTTAACAGAAAACCCTTCATCGTTACCTAATCCATCAGCAACAATGAACGGGGCACCTATGTTTGCAAGAGAAAATCCGTGATAAAAGGCATTTTTTATCATACCGACAGCAGTGAATCTATGTCCGCAATAGTATGAGGTAGTGTCTGTAAGAAAAGGCTCACAACCTTTTTCTAAGAGGATAGATACTAACTCTTTAAGGTATAGAGGATGTATATGGGCAGGATTTTTATATTCTCCAACATGAAGTTTAATTGCAATCCTGTCTTCTTTGTTAATATCGTCAAGAATATTGCTCTTTCTTATGATTTTTTTGAATTTACCGATCATGTCTGAGTCTTGTTTCCATGGGATAAAATATACATTTGACATGTATATCGATATTGACATATATTTTTATTATTTTCTCCACTTTCAACGAAAATTTTATATATTTATGTTCGTTATTTAACTATATGTTTGAAGATGCAAAAGAACAACTTGCTAAGATGATAGCAGGGGAAGTTGTATTATCTGACGATCCGGGTCAAACATTGAGGAAGTGGCGTGAGATCTTCAGTATATCTCAAACTGATTTAGCACATAATTTATCTATATCTCCTTCTGTTGTAAGTGACTATGAGGGCGGTAGGAGAAAATCCCCTGGTTCCTCAACAATCAGAAAAGTTGTTGAGAATCTGATAGAGATTGATATAAGCAGGGGAGGAAAAATAATCCATTCATTTAGCCACAGATTTGCCAAGGAGGCAATGAGTGATGTTGTTCTTGACCTTAAAGAATTTCCTGTTCCCATTTCACCAAAAAAGCTTATTGATGTAGTTCAAGGAGATATTTTAGTAAATGAAGAGTATTTGAGCAAGGAGATTCACGGATATACAGTTATTGATAGTATTAAGGCCATTCTTAATCTGAATTCTGAAGAATTTCTTAAACTTTATGGACTGTCTTCAGAGAGGGCTTTGATATTTACAAAAGTTTCAACTGGGAGATCTCCAATGATTGCTATTAAAGTTCAGGGCATAATTCCATCAATTGTTGTTTTGCATGGGGCAAAGAAAGTAGATGAAATTGCTGTCCAATTAGCCGAATTGCAGAAAATACCTTTGATTCTATCATCTATTGAAACACTTGAGGATCTGTTAAATGGACTACGGTCTCTTTAATCTACAATCTGTATCTGATAATTGCGGCAATCCCGCCGAATGCCTTTAATAATTGATTACCTTCTTCAGTTTCTGTGGAAATAACTTCTACCTTACTATTACCTTCTTGAGCCAAATCTGCGAGCTCTTCTAGGAGGTCTACTTTTTCTTCTATATTTAAACTCAAATTCCCACATTTTTCACACTGCATGCTAGAGATTTGTTGTTCTAAATTGAAGAGCTCTTCATCTGTCCCTGTTTTTTCGGTTAGATTATCGCATGACTCACATTTTATTTTAATCCTGTTTTTGTTTAATCCCTCTGAGAGAAGCAATAGATCTACAGCACCGGCTTCTAAGTATCTCCTGACTTCTTTTTCTCCATAAGCTGCAAGACTGTCATCCTTTATTAATTCCTTAAGAAATCTTGTCACAATATCCTTTTCTTTTGTTATGTCTAGATTCTCCAAGATTTTTGAACTCTTATCTACAAGTTCGTTTAGTCCAAAAAGTTCGGTATAAGTTGTATCCGCAGTTCCCAATATTTGTTTCCTAAGTTCGTGATGTAGGTATTCTCCCTCTTCAAATTCAAATTTGGTATACCCTCCGCCACCGATAAGGATTCCCTCTAGATTCGGCTGAGCAAGGAAAATTTCATTTGAGATTTTACCAACAGTATCTTTGAAATCATCTGCCGCAATTTCTCTTAATCTTGCAAATCTAACTGAAGACTGACCACCTGCCCTGAACTTTCCTGGAACTCTTGATGTCAAATGTTTGAGTAATTCTACCTTTTTACCTCTCAGAAGGCCTATACTTGCTTCTCCTCTTTCTACAATGATTAAACCAAAGACTCTTTTATCTTCAATCATTTCAAGCAGCGGATCAAGAACAAACTGCTGATCACATCTGTAAATCCTTACAGATATTGGATCAGGAGGATTAAGTGTAAAGAGTTCTATTCTTGGACTACCTTCGTCCTCTGAAATATTGCCAGAAAAGATAACAAGACCGTTGGGCGGAGTCATTTTATATAATCTTAAATGTTGTAGTACCCTCTCTAAAGCAGAAAGAACATTTTTCCTAGTCCCTTTAGATTTGATATTTGTAGCAGTACCTTGTTCGTCTTTAATCTGTGCAACTACCTTTGAAATTTCATATCCTGAAGGGATATAGACCGAAACAAGTTCTGTATGTCTACCCCGAATCTTTGAAAGAAATTTAAGCTGCTTCTTAAGCTCATAGAGCTCTTTATTATCCATAATCAAGAAATAATGGAAAATATTTAAAAGTGTTCCTACATCTTACAATAAAGTGGTCTAATGAGAAAGCAAGTCTTCATGGAAATCTACAAATCTATTAACACAAGAGATGATGTACCAGAATTATCTTGTAAATATAAGATTGAAGAAGACATTCTACTTTCAATATTATCTCAAAAAACTGTGAGAAATGTCAAAAAGGATTATTACCCCGTAATGAATAGGATTCGCGAGCTGACAAAGTTGTGGGATCGAGGCCTCTCATTTTTTGATATATCTTCCAAACTATCCTTTTCACCAATATTAATTGCAACGATGATTCTTAAAGAAAAGGGATTCAATAAAAAAGATATTAAGGATATTTTGAATAACCCCGATTCAATAAAAGATGAAAGAATCAAAAACGAGATCCTAAAAGCGATTGAAGTCGATATAGCATATTCGCCGACATCCTCAAAAATTCAAAGGGAGAACGGCAAAAATGGGGAAGAGATGTTAAAGACTTACCTTGATAAAAAAGAGATTCAATTCTTAAGGGAAGATGATCTGCGAAAACTGGGATCAGGTAAAACTCCCGACTTTCTTTTAAAAAAACCGATTAAGATAAGAGGTAGGAAAGTATTTTGGTTTGAGAGCAAGGCTAGTTTTTGTGACTACATAGAGTTTAAACAGGACTATAATAAGCAATTAAAGCATTATATTTCACTTTTCGGTCCGGGTATAGTGGTATACTGGAAAGGATATATCGATGATATTATCACAGATAAAAGAGTTTTAGTAGTAGATACGGACTTTTTTGAACATACTTTTACTTCTTTTGAATACTTATAGAAGGCTCGTATTGGTATCTCATATATTCATAGGTCATATTTGAGATGCTACCATCATCTGCAATTTGGAAAAATGATACTTTTGGATTCTTGAGTCCAGCAGTTACTTTTAATTCTTCTATGGCCGTATCAAGAGTGCCTACCCTGTCAGCAAGTTTGTAAGAAACAGCTTGTGTGCCGCTCCATACATTTCCGTCTGAATATTTTAGGACTTCTTTGGTTGAGAGATTTCTCCCTTTCGAAACAACATAAATGAATCTATCAAAATCCTCATTAATCATATTTTTGATATTTTCTCGGTCATCGTTAGATAAGGGCCTCCAGGAAGCTCCAAGGTCTTTATCTTCACCAGTTTTTATTACTTCTACCTTTATACCAAACATTTTGAAGTATTCTGTTAAATCCTCATGAACGTATATCACTCCAATGCTCCCCAAAATAGCATCAGGTTTTACTATTATTTTATCACTTGCAACTGCTAAGTAATAGCCACCAGAAGCTGCAACGCCACCCACATAAGAAACAACAGGTTTTCTCATATTTAGTCTCTGAACTTCATCGTAAATTTCTGTCACAGCGGAAACTCCACCACCGGGGCTGTCAATCCACAAAACAACGCCACCAACTTCTTTGTCTTCTGTAAGTTTTCGTAGCTGTGCAGTAATGGGTAGTACGTCTTCTTGATCCAATATGCCAAATATTCTAACTACTGCTATATTCCCATTAATAGGGATGTTCTGATTCTTAATCTTATCAATTTCTTCCCTTAGTCTCTGTATTTCCTGATTTTCCATTGACTCTTGTGACTCGTATGCAGAAAGTTTAGTTTTTAGTATATCGACTTCTCCACTACTAGTTACCCCTCCTTTTTCGGAAGGTATCCCAATATTGCTTAAATCAACATTACAACCAATTGTTGCAGTTATAAGGACAAAAATAGCAAATAGTAAAAAAATAAATTTTTTATTATATTTCATTTTAGATTTTCACCTTAAACTGTATCACTCTTTCTTCTTCGAAGTTTTTTTCTTTGCTTTTGGTTTCTTTGGTTTGGCTTTAGTCTCTTTTTTTGTATCCAGTTCTTTCTGGACTTCTTCAACAGTTGATGCAAGTTCTTTTAGCTCGCCATTCATTTTTTCTTTGACTGCCTTAGTTTTCTTTGCTTTTGATTTCTCTTTTTTCTTCTCCTTTTCCTCTTTGGAATAGAACTTTGTCATGAAGACGTATGCAACTGCAAATACAACTATCAAAAGGCTACCAAATATGAAAAGTCTGTATTTTTCAAAGAATCCTGTTTCATTACCTTTTTCGATGATTACAGTTGTTACTGTAAAGAATAAAGTTTCGCCTGCAAGCGGGTGATTGAAATCGACAACGAAACTATCTGCTGTTACCTGAACTACTTCACCCATTTGATTTTGATATATTATACTGTCTCCAACTTTTGGATTTACTTTAATTAAATAATTATCTCCAGATTCAACAACATTTGCTATTCCAAATACTGTCTCGATTTGTTTCTGTGGTATTGCCTCTACTTTCATTACCGTGTCAGTTACTTCAAGCACCATCAAATTCCCAATTTCAGTTGGTAAAAGATCTCCAACTTTGGGGTCGTATCTTAGTACTATGCTAGAATCTTTAATCTCAGTTATTGTAAGGGTAGTGACTTCGTTAGTGATAGATTTTCCAACTTCTGGCGCGTGTTGTATGACAACATCTGTTCCAGTTACTTCAACTACTTGGCCTGGCCAATCGGTTAGATCAATGACCATACCTACAACGGGCTGCTGCCCATATCTAGTAACAAATGAGCTTACTGTCGCTTTGAAAGTTCTTGAGATTTCTTCAAATCTTGTTATCTCTTGAGTTTTTGGGATTTCTTCTAAAATTTTAGTTTGTGTAAACTTTAAGTTAGGATCTTCTGGCCCATATGCCTGTTCTGGGGGTATAGAAATAGTCTTTGTTTCTCCTTCTTTCATTCCTAATAATCCATTTTCAAATCCAGGGATAGTCGACCCGTCTCCTACTTTTAATGTTAGAGGCTCATAAATTCTTCCCTCATTGTAAATACCTGCATTTTTTGCTTCTTCTAATATAGATGTGTCAAAAACTGTTCCATCCTGGAGTTTTCCAATATAATCAACTTTTACCGTATCTCCTTTCTCAACTTTCTTTTCAATAGCGCACCCTGCGGAAAGGAGTAACAATCCTATTAAAATAAGTCCAAAAATGTACTTTCTCATTAACTCACGTATACAAATCGGAATACAATCATTTATAAATCTTTCTTTGATAGGTTTTCTAGGTGGATAGATGCTATACGATGTTAAAGATCTATCACTTTCTGAGAAAGGAAAGATGAGAATTGAATGGGCAGAGAGGGAAATGCCCGTATTAGGACTGATTAAAGATGAATTTAAAAGAAAAAATGCCCTAAAAGGTTACAAAATTGGATGTTGCCTTCACGTTACAACAGAAACTGCAAATCTCATGATTACTTTGAAAGAAGGGGGCGCTGAAGTTTTTCTATGTGCTTCAAATCCCTTGAGTACCCAAGATGATGTTGCTGCGTCACTTGTAAATGATTACGGGATTTCTGTTTTTGCTATTAGAGGCGAAGATAGAGATACATACTATGATCATCTAAATAAAGTACTGGACGCCAAACCAAACATTACAATGGACGATGGAGGCGACCTAGTTTCTACTATAATGAAGGAAAGAAATGACGCTCTTTCCGGGATAATAGGTGGTACAGAAGAAACTACAACTGGCGTGGTAAGATTCAAGAGTATGGAAAAAGAAGGGGTATTAAAATATCCCATAATCGCTGTAAACGATGCAATGACCAAACATTTCTTTGATAACAGATACGGCACAGGGCAGAGTACCCTCGATGGCATTATCCGGGCTACAAATGTCTTGTTGTCCGGGAAAAACTTTGTCGTTTGTGGGTATGGCTGGTGTGGCAAAGGGGTCTCTATGAGGGCAAGGGGCATGGGCGCAAAGGTCATTATAACTGAAATTGACCCTATAAAAGCAATTGAAGCGACTATGGATGGGTTCCAGGTCATGAAAATGGAAGAAGCATCGAAAATTGGGGATATCTTTGTTACTGTAACAGGCAATACGCACGTGATTAGAGAAGAACATTTTAAGAATATGAAAAATGGCGTCATAGTTGCGAACTCAGGCCACTTTAATGTTGAAATTGACATAAACTCATTAGAAAAACTATCGGCTTCTAAAAGAACAGTTAGAGATTCTGTCGAAGAATATAAATTAAAAGATGGTAAGAAAATATACCTCCTAGGTGAAGGTAGACTGATAAATCTTGCTGCTGCTGAAGGTCATCCAGCATCTGTAATGGATATGAGCTTTGCAAATCAGGCTTTGTCTGCAGAATATCTTTCTAAAGAGGGGAAAAAGTTAGAGAATAAAGTATATTCTGTACCTCTAGATATTGATAGAAGAATAGCCACTTTAAAGCTAAAATCAATGGGCATTTCAATTGACACATTGACAAAGGAACAGGTAGAATACCTTTCATCATGGGAATCAGGAACTTAGATTATAATTTTTTATTATTTATTTAGGATTAATTATAAATACCCTTAATTATTCTTTTTTTAAGGAGATTTTTGTGTTATTAAAAATTAAAATTCTTGATATCGAAGCGACAGATTATCCACTTGTTCTAATGCATAAAGAAGATGCTAAATTTCTTGGAGTCAGAAGATTAGACAGAGTCAATGTAAAGTTGGGAAAAGGGGATTTTGTTGCTGTTGTAGATCTAACAGAAAAAATAGTTGCCAAAGGTCAAATTGGGATATACGAACATGCATGTAAAAAATTGGATTTATCATGCAATATTAATGCTGAGGTAACTCTAGCTCCCCCTCCTGATTCCGTTCATTTCATAAAAAAAAAATTAGATGGGTACTCTTTAGCTGAAGAAGAAATATTTGATATAATACAAGACACAGTTGAAAACAGATTAAGCGATGTTGAGCTTTCTGCTTTTGTGTCTGCAATATATACACGAGGACTTGCTAATGAAGAAGTAATTGATCTAATTACTAGTATGGTAAACACAGGCGAGACTCTAAATATTAAAAGAAAACCTATTTTTGATAAGCACTGCATTGGGGGTGTGCCAGGTAATAGAACGACTATGGCCATAGTTCCTATTTTAGGTGCCGCAGGTCTAACAATCCCTAAAACATCCTCACGAGCAATTTCAAGTGCAGCTGGAACAACTGACACAATGGAAGTATTTTGTGACGTCAGTTTTCACAAAGATGAAATCGAAAAAATTGTTGAAAAAATAGGATGTTGCATAGTATGGGGCGGCGGTGTTGATTTAGCAATAGCTGATGATAAACTGATAAAAATACGAAATCCTCTGGGATTAGACCCTCAATCTCTACTCCTTGCCAGTATACTTGCAAAGAAAAAAGCTTCAGGTTCTGAAAAAGTAGTTATAGACATACCTGTAAGTAAAAATGCTAAGATTAAGGACATGGAAGTGGCAAGAAAACTTGCAAGGGATTTCATTAGCCTTGGTGAGATGCTTGAAATGGAAATAAAATGCATGATCACCTATGGGGGTAAACCCGTGGGGCGGGGAATTGGGCCAGCGCTTGAAGCAATTGATGTTTTAAATGTACTAGATGGCAAAGGGCCGCAAGATTTGAGAGAAAAATCATGTGAGATAGCCGGGCTACTATTTGAAATGGGCGGTAAGGCACAGAGAGGGCTAGGAAAAGAGATTGCAGAAAAAATGATTGACAGCGGAAAAGCATTATCTAAGTTTAGGGAGATTATAGCTGAGCAGGGAGGAGATCCCAAAATTAAACCGGAAGATATCCCTGTTGGTACCTATAATCATACAGTGAAATCAGAAATTGAGGGAAGAATAGACTTCATGGATACACGAATGATAAGTATGATTGCAAGGGCATGCGGAGCACCAGATGACAAGGGAGCCGGAATTTATTTTCATGTTGAAAAAGGTGAAAAGGTAACAAAGGGTCAAGATCTTTACACTCTTTATTCTGATAAGGAAAAAAAGATAGATAACGCTCTTAAAGTACTAGACGGAAGCCCAATAGGTGTTGAGAAAGTGATATTTGATATAGTTGAAGGGGAGTTATCACTCTGATTTGAGGGTGAGTATATTATTTAAGTATCTAACTCTTATATTTTTATATTATTTTGAATTTTTTTTCTTTAAGATAAGGTATTCTTTTTATATTGCCACAATTTAAACAGGTAAATGTTACTTTTCCTTTTCCCGTTCTAACTCTCACCGTTTTATTTGGGATAAATACAGTGAAGCATTTCTTACAGAACTTTCTCTTAGATCTGGATGATATTCTTATTTTATGGCGCCTAGAGATTGCCACAGCAGTTTTTATAGAATTTGTTGATAGAGTTTCATCATTCTTATATAACTCTGAGGACTTTAGAAGTTCTATTACACGATCAGAAGCTACTTTTTTCCTAACGGCTTTTTTCTCTTTCCATCCCATTAATTTTAATTTTATTATTTAGTTAATAAATACTTAGGTAAACAATTAATACCCCAGAATAACAACTTGACCAGCCTTTTAAAAATATAAAAAGCTTTATATACCTTATCTTATCTTAAAGCACGTTCTGTCCATTAAAATGTTTCGTGATATTATGATAAAAGTAGAAGAAGTAATGGTTAGAGATGTAATTTCAGTGGCCATACCAGCAACAGTAAACGAAGCCCTCGAAAAAATGCAAAAATATAAGAAGCCAGATTTACCAGTTATAAACAAAGAAAAAGAGCTTGTTGGGATCATTTCCTTGGACGACATAATAAAAAATCCTAATGAAGATCAAATAGCTTTAGTAATGAGTAGGAAGTTTAAATCTGTCAAAAAAGGAGACGGGATAAAAAAAGTTGCTAAAATTCTTTTAGATAATAATTTATCAAAAGTTCCAGTTATTTCTGATGGGAAACTTATGGGCGTTGTGGCCGTTCAGGATATTGCAATGAATGGTGTATCAAAACTTGATCTAAATGATCCTTGTCAAAAATATATGAAAGAAGAAGTACCTTGTATTTGGCAGGATACACCTCTCAGGTCTGCACTTATGATTATGGTTTACAGCAAATCCAATTTTTTCATGGTCTTGGGAAATGATGGCGGGATAGTTGGAATTGTAGATACTCAAGATATAATGTCTTCTGGGGAATTCTTAGATGAACTTAAGACCACAGAGCTTAATATTTCGGGCGAAGGTGACGATTGGGCGTGGGAGCCTAAAAACGCCTTGCGTATAGTTTCAAAGAAACTCACACTTCCTCTAAGACCAATAAAGGAAGTAATGTCAACTGAACTTGTAACAGTTTCAAGAAAAACAACCGTCAGTAAATGTGCGAAAGAGATGAAAAAAAATAATATCAAACAAATACCGGTCATTAATGCTGAGGGCGGATTAATAGGGATTATGAGAGATGTTGATATAATAAAGTCCCTTTTATGAGCTGATACTTTTGTTTGACTCTTTAAAAAATAAATTTTCAGGTCTTGTAGATGGAGTTAGCTCTAAGAAAATAACTGAAAAAGACCTTAATAAAATTTTAGAAGATTTTGAACTTTCACTTCTTGAAAGTGATGTCTCTATGGCTGTTTCTGAGAAGATTGTCAATGAACTGAAGAAGAAGCTTACTGGAGAAAAGATTGGTCTGACTTCAAATAAAAAAGATTATGTAAAAATAGCTGTAGAAGAAACTTTGACTGAGATACTTGAATACAAAAAATACAATATTTTTAAAGAAATAGAAAAAAAGAAGAAAGCTGGAGAAATATTCTCAATAGCATTTGTTGGCTTTAATGGAACAGGCAAGACCACCACCATTGCTAAATTTGGTAAATTGTTAAGCGATAAAGGATACAAAGTTGTGATAGCAGCATCTGATACTTTCAGAGCAGGTTCAATTGAGCAACTTTGTTTGCACGCTGAAAACATCGGGATAAAGGTCATAAAGCATAATTATGGCGCTGACCCGGCGGCCGTCGCATTTGATGCAATAAATCATGCAAAGGCCAGAGGGATAGATGTTGTTCTAATAGATACCGCAGGCCGTTCAGAAATGAATAAGAATTTAATGGACGAAATGAAGAAGTTAGTTAGAGTTTCAAATCCCGATATGAAAATATTTGTTGGGGATTCTCTTGCAGGTAATGCTGTGGCAGAACAAGCAAAAAAGTTTTCAGAAATTGACCTAGATGGTTCTATTTTAACTAAAGTTGATGCTGATTCTAGAGGCGGTGCCGCTCTTTCAATAAGTTATATTACGGGCAAACCTATCCTTTTTATAGGAACTGGTCAAGGATATGACGACCTAGAGCCCTTTGATCCAAAGTGGCTTGTTGAAAGAATACTCCCATAACATTTATAAACATTCTGACTTTAGGTTTTCTAATGGCCGGGGTGGGGTAGCATGGTTATCCTATGGGACTGTGGATCCCATGACTCGGGTTCAAATCTCGGCTCCGGCCCCTACTTATTTCTTTTTGAATAATAAATTTTATATGTTAGTTTTTAGGTATGTATAAACTCAAATGCTGAAACTATATGAAAGAATCTTCTAAATTGGCATTGGAACTAGAGTCACAATGAATACAATGCATAATTTATCCAAGTTCTACCCCAAAACTAAATACCGTAAAATAAGAATCGCCACCCATTATGCCATACTTGAGATATTCTTTGATTCTATTCTTTGGAAGCATAGGCCCACTAGTATTTTGAAAAATCTTCTGAGTTTAAATCCTTGGTATCCGAAGTCTTAAGCTGGGTACGCAAATAAATCACTTGGCAAAAATTAAGCTATTTCTCTCTCAAATAAAATTTATCCGAAAAATATTTAAATTTATAAATACAAAACGGAATTAGTGATAAAATGGCGCAAGAACCCCCAATTAAATTAGATAGTTTGGATAAAGATATTCTAACTGAACTTCAAAAGGACGCAACTATTTCTTATAAGGATCTTTCAAAAAAAATAGGCGCTGCCGAATCTACTGTTTATGATAGGACAAGAAGACTAAGACAGCTTGGAATTATTAAAGAGATAGTCCCATTATTAGACGCAAAAAAATGCGGTAAGCTTACTACTGCGTGGATAAGAGTTTCCATTGATAGCATACAGGACATAGGGAGGATATCTAAAGAACTCGCGATGATCGATGAGTTACTTGAAGTCCATGAAATTTCTGGTGAATGGGACATTCTGGTGAAAACAAAAGTAACTGATAACGAAGAATTAAGAGATCTCAAGGTAGAAAAAATTGGGCCCATTAAAGGGATAAAAAGCCTATACTCATTGATTGCCGTAAGAACTGAAAAAGAAGACATAAGGATAAAGCTTGAATCCCTCCAAGAGCAAATGTCATTGAATCCTCTTGAATGATATTTTAGTAAAAAAACAAAATAGATTAATCTACTTTGTTGAATGCTTTTTTCATTGCCCCACAAACTGGGCATTTATCTGGGGCTTCATCAGCAACGGTGTAACCACAGACACTACAGACATAGTATTCTTTTTCTGGAAAATTATCCATATTGTCAAGGGCTTTTTTGTATAATCCAGCGTGAATCTTTTCTACTTCATTTGCAAAAACAAATGATTTCTCGGCTACCTTTTCCCCTTCTATTCTAGCCTCATCAATCATCTTGGGGTACATACTTACAAATTCATGAGTCTCTCCAGAAATTGCTTCCTTTAGATTGTCTTTTGTTGTATTAATCCCCCCCAGTGCTCTAAGATGTGCATGTGCGTGGACAGTTTCTGCTGCAGCTGCGGCCCTAAATAATTTGGCTACGCCGGGGTAGCCTTCTTGGGCAGCTTTGTTTGCAAAAGCAAGATATTTTCTATTTGCTTGAGATTCTCCTGCAAAAGCTTCCATTAAATTTTTCTTAGTTTTTTCTTGCATAAAATTCCTCTAAATATTTATATACTCATAGCCCCAATTCTTTGTGTTTTTTATTTATCTCCTCTGCCAGCTTACCCAATGATTTGAAGTCGATTTCGTTTGGATAACCCTTAATGTATACCGGCTCAACTAATTCAACTTTAATGTTTGAAATCAATCCTTTTAGGACTTCAACTGCGTTTCCACCCCAACCGTAAGATCCAATTATTGACACAAACTTTGTTTTAGGTCTTACAGCATTAACAAGATATGTTGCGTAATAAGCAAGGGGATGCGGGCCAACTAACATCGTAGGAGCTCCAACTACTATAGTTGCAGCATCAACTAGTGACATTAAAAGCTCGCCAGCATCTGCAATCTCAAGATTGAATAGTTTTACTTCAATTCCTCTCTTTACCAAAGCGTCTGCTAGATAGTCTACCATCGCCTTTGTGCTCCCATGCATCGAGACATAGGGTATGATAACTTGATTCTTGACTGAATCGCCCGACCAATCATTGTACGCTTCAATTATGAAAGAGGGTTTATTATATAATGGGCCGTGGCTTGGGGCAATTATATCAATGTCCAATTTATCTATCCTTTCAAGATGTTTTTTTATCATTGCCCTGAAAGGCATCATTATTTCAGCGTAATACCTTTTTGCCGAAAGATAAACTTCTTTTTCATCAGAAACAAACAGCTCACTTGTGGCATAGTGGGATCCTAATAAATCACAGGAAAAAAGTATTTTGTCCTCCTTTAAGTATGTAAACATGGTGTCAGGCCAATGTACCCAAGGGGCGACCATAAACTGGATAGTCTTATCACCTAGAGAAATTTCTTCGTTATCCTTTACAACAATGAACTTTTCTTCTGGGATCAATAGAAAAGACTCGAGCAAATCCTTGCACTTAGAATTTGTAATAATCTTTGCTTCTGGATACCTTTCTAAAATCTTTGGCAGAGATCCAGTGTGGTCCTGCTCAGCGTGATTTGATACAATGTAATCTATCTTTTTTGTACCTGTCATCTCGATTGCAGCCAGAAGATTATTCTCTTTGCCAAAATCTGATGTATCTATCAGCATGGTCTTTTCGCTACCTTTTATTAGATAAGAATTATATGTAGTTCCGTGTGGTGTGGGGATTAGAGAGTCAAAAAGCCTTCTATCCCAATCAATAAACCCGGTCCAGTATATCCCGTTTTTAATAACTCTTGGGCTCATTTAATCAATCCTGCTTTTCGAACTGGCTTTTACTTGCCCCACAAACTGGGCATGTCCAATCGTCTGGAAGTTTTTCAAAAGGTGTACCTGGGGGTATATCTCCATCAGGGTCTCCTTCTGCGGGGTTGTAGACATAGCCACAAACTGTACAAATATATTTGTTCATTTTTTTTCCTCCTTTGTTTATTTTTAAATGTAAATTTATATAATTTATTAGTTATCTTTTATGGCCCGACATGCATCATTGGCCAGGAATCTTCGTAGCTTTCAAATCTAAGTGAATTATCTTTTTCAATTTCTAATAGTTTGTAATGGCCTATTTCCATATCAGCTATATAATTTAACATATTGAAGATGTCTTTTTCATCTTCGAATCTTTCAGATACTCCAAGATAAAAGTCATGGGCGGCCATCTCTGCCTCCATAGCCTGTTGAAGTACCTCGCTAATCTGGATTTTTTCATCTTTAATCTTTATTTCTGGCAGTGGCACCGGGGTTCTATTGGGCATTTCAATAATTTTATTTGGGTATTTTTTCTTATAGAGGCCTTCAAAGAATGATCTATGCTTATCTTCTTCCTTTGCCAGAAAATCCATTTTGTCCTTTAAGATGACATTCTTGACAGAATCTTTAATTTTAAGGTAAGCTGCTCTACTATCAATCTCACTTTTCAGTGAGGTGACTATCAGGTCTTCCGTTGAATATAATTCAAGATTATTAACGCTAGACATTTTATCATTCAAAGTATTTTATTAATTGCAAAGATTACAACTTCTTTCATATTTGTAATTAGTTCTATAAAAGTCTTTTGCGAATTTAAAATAGAAAAAAATCAATTTACTTGTATTAAAATAAGTTAAAATTTTTTAATAAATTAGAATATTATTTCTTTTCTACTTTTTCTTCTTTCAGGACTTTTTTAGCAATTACAAATACCACAAAAGCCAAGATTAGAAAGTTAATAATCTGCGCCAAGAAGGAGCCTGCTTTAATTGCAATTGGGCCAATATTAATAACTGCAGTCTCCCACCCACCAGACGGTATAAAAGGCGTGATAACTGGCATGATAATATCCTCAACAAAAGATTTAACGAGGGATGTTGAAGCAGTCGCCATAATAAACGCTACAGCAAGTCCAACTACCTTGTATTCTTTCAAAAAGTCCATAAATTCTTGTATAAATCCCATATACTCACCAATATTCCTTTAGAATAAGCATATATAAATATTGATTGCTTATTTGAATATCTCTCTAGTTTCCTTATACCAGAGGACAATATCCAAGTGATCAAGAGGGATTCCAATTTCTTTTGAAAATTCTCTCACAATGTTTTCTATTTCTAAATATTTTTTTGGAGTTATGATGTCAGGTATCTTTTCTATGGCCCCAATCAACACAAGATTCTTTAGTATATGCCTATCGAGGATTGCTAGATCTCCGCCCTTTCCAATATTCCTCAAGAAATGACTTGCTTCTTTGTGGCCCATGCCTTTAACATTTTCTACCAACCATTCTCTTACCTCAAAAGGAGATTGATATTTTTCAATTTCTTTCCTTAAGATAATCTTTCCATCTACTATAAATAGTTCCCTAACTTCAACTATGTACTTAGCTTTTTTATACTTGAATCTTACGCCATAAAGACAGTCTAGAACTTCTTCTTCATTCCCATCGATTAATACATCCTTTTCTTTAAGCGTGCAGATAGACTCCCAGCACATCTTTGCCTTAGACTGCGGAGTTAAAAGACAAAAAGCAAGCTCAGAAAACAGATTTTCATCAGTCTCATTTTCCCATATTTCAGAGAATTCATTAAGACGAACTTCTATTCCATCTTTGATAGATGAATATATTGCTAATACCTCTTCTATTATTTCTTTATTATAAGAATTTGACATAGATTCACATTAAAAGAGATGGTGGGCCCACTGAGATTCGAACTCAGGACCTCCACCGTGTCGAGGTGACGTCATAACCAACTAGACCATGGGCCCTTAATTCAAGACTAGATTCCCCCTATAAAAGATTTTCTATGTCATTGAGATAACTATAGTCCCCTTTACATAGAATATACTTTATAAATCTATTAAGAATAAAGGACGATGTTATTCAAGGTGATTATATTAAATTCGGGGGGAATCCTTTAGACCAGTTGATGGACGGTGCCCCAGAAGGGGTAATAACTCAAATTTACGGTGAGCATGCAACTGGCAAAACTACGCTCTGTTTAATGTGCTGCAAATATTCCCTTCTTCGAGGCAAGAAATCAGTATTCATTGATACTGAAGGTGGATTTTCTCCCAAGAGGCTTTCTTTAATGGGGGTTAAAAATCTTGAAGAAATAATAGTATTTCAGCCAAGAGATTTTGCAGCACAAGAGGAATCATTAGTAAAACTTGAAAGGATTATGAGTACAAGGATTGGATTTGTTTGTGTCGACTCACTCGTATCTTTATACCGGCTTGAGGGGCATGATCATAAAAAGAGAACAGAGCTAGCTAGGCAGCTTGGAAACGATCTATTGATTCTATCAAGGATTGCCAGAGATTTTGACATCCCTCTAATAATAACAAATCAAGTTTATGATGATGTGGCTGGCGGCAAAGAAAAAATACCCGTTGGTGGGGACGTGTTAAAATACTGGTCTAAATTAATAGTCAAACTAGAAAAAGATGATCAAAACAAGAGGAAGGCCACATTATTAAGGCACCCGTATAAAAAAGAAGGCGAATCTGTTTTTTATGATATTGGGGATTCAGGTCTCATTGACGCTTCTTTCTGACTTTTTCCACCCGCTCCTTTATCTCAAATGTTTTGAAAGGAACATCTTTTAGAGCTTTTCCCACAACTGACTTTGCTATGTTTTCTGCGTGTATTGCGTGCTCTGCGTTGAAGACATCTAGTGTAAGGTAAATCCCTACAAGTGAAACATTGCCGACAAAAAATGAGCTTTCAAAATAGCCACTGCACTTTGGGCACTGTGACATGCCTATCTCAACCTTGACATACTCAAGCTTACTTGCTTTTAGTTTTTTAGTAACACTTGACATTGCAACTTTAATTGCATCTTCGCCATCTTTAATATCTCTCACAATAATTGGAACTTCTAGCGTAACTTTATAATCCAATTAATCACCTCGCCCCCTCTTCAAAAGCAAAATATTCAGTTGTTGATACTTTGAATACCCCAAGCCTAGCCCCTGCATCAAGGTAACCATGGAGATAATTTAATGAAGCAAAAGCTGTAACATAGTCTCCTTTTTCTTTGAAATATTTCGCATCTTCGTAGTATCTTTTTGCCATATCCAAATAATCATTTGCTACCTTTTCCATATGCGATCCTTTAGGGGGATTGATTTTGATGTCTTCAAAAGCTTTTCTTGCTATTTCAAAGTATTTTGTAAGTTTTTCATCACTTATTTCTCTCAAAAGATCTCTCCTCAAGTCTCACTATTTTTGACACACAAATTCAGTAAATATGTAACATTACTTTGATAGGGAAAATAACGAAATGCTTTATATCTATTGTGGATTAGTTTTAAAATTGATTTTTTATTTTTAGATTGTTTGACGATAAAGACTTCGACAACCGCAACGCTTTTATATATGTTTATTTTTATATCTAGTATCTATATTTAAAATTGTATATTGGAATGGAGGGATTATGACTAGAAAAAGATTTATTTCTGGATTGATAATATTTGTATTAATGTTAACTGTATTTACAGTTTTTACGTTAGCAGAAAACTATGATAAAGTCGTATATACATACACTAACAGTTGTTGCAACAATAATTACCCAGATGGAAATACGCCTTGGCTAAATCTTAGTGATGTCCTCGGACTTGGTCCTGACTGGAGGATTGCTGGGACTTCTGGAGGTACTATCAGTAGTTCTATAATTCAAGCTCCAACTAATGGAGGAGTATATGTTGCTTCTGGCGATTATGACTCCGGTTATAATACCGGATACCCAAGACTCTATTATGTAATGAGATCAAGAAACTGCTGTGGTACCGACGAGTTTATTATCCGAGTAAGACTTAGAACAGGTCCAAGTGCTTATGACTATAAAAATATAAAATATATTGTAACTTGTCCACCAGAAAATATTACACTTGAGTGTGGAAAGTGTATCCCTTTAGACTTATGTGATATCAGTTGTTTGTCTACTTCATACGAGTTTTCCAAATGGGTAGTTTCCCCTGATGGCCGCGTCAGCGTCTCTGAGTCTAAAAAGAGCATTACATACTGTGCGCCATCTTGCGGCGGCACAGATACAATGATATTTGAAGTTAAAAGCGGGAGTACCCATAAATACATAACAGTCAACGTACTTGTTAATTGCGGAGGTCCAACAGCAAATGATGACTCTTACACAATACTAGAGAATACTTGCACCGACTTTCCAGTT
Source organism: Methanofastidiosum sp. (assembly GCA_041678455.1). Lineage (GTDB taxonomy): Archaea > Methanobacteriota_B > Thermococci > Methanofastidiosales > Methanofastidiosaceae > Methanofastidiosum. Next base: position 1,385 of record JBAYOH010000018.1, on the reverse strand, counting down.
ACCTTAAATGATGTAGCTGGAGACTTACCAATAAAAGTTTCGTGGGTTTCTAATCCTACATATGGAACAGTTACTATAAAAGACGATAATACAATAACTTACTGCCCAACTGCCAATTACTGTGGAGAAGATACATTTATTTATCAGATATCTGATGGGGGGTGTGGAACAGATACCGCAACAGTCACAGTTACAATATCTTGCAAAACACCACTACCTGAAACAGTTCTTTATCCAAACTTAGGTCTAGAGACATTAAGCATACCCGCAACAGGGGCCAATATTATATCTGATGGTAAGATTATATCTGCGCTAGAAGTGATCCCTGGAACACAGAGGGTACTTGTGGAAGTTGAAAACAGAGGAATGGTAACACAAGCAGAGGTCAAGATTACCTTACAAGGACTACCTGAAGGAGTAACTTACACTTTAGATCCAGAATTACAGAAGATAACAGCACACAACATAGGAACATTTTCTTTAACTATAACAGCATCTGCTGACGTACCAGCTGGAACTTACCCAGTGGTAATAACTGCATCGTCACTGCGTGGATCATTAGACAAAAAGACAATCAATGTAGTAATTCAATAATATTTTATTTTTTTATTATTTAAATATCAACTCTTCTCTAAACTATAATAATAACACTTAAATAGAAATTGATAACTTAAAGTTGTTAATCAATTCTCAAACTAACTGTGAGTTTATGTCCATTACAATTAAATCAGATAGAAATCCATACGCGAACAATAAATCCCCGTTTAGCGGCATTGGTAAAAGTTATAGGTCCAAAATTGACGCAGTAAAAGAATATGAGATAATAGAAGAAAATGAAGACATAAAAAATGATTTCTTCTACAGCATGCCGTTTGGCCTTAATTATAATGATTATGCCAATGCACAAAATCTCAAAGCTAAGCTGATAGAGGCATACAAGGGCATTGAGCTCTCTGAAGCAATCAAGGGCGTTGAAACTGATGGCGAATTTGGGAACGTATTTACAATCAATCAGGAAATGAAATCAGATCTAAAAAAGTTTTCAAAAGAAAAGGCAAAACAAAAAATTTTATCAGAAACTAAATTAATTTATGGGATAGGGGATACGAAAAAAAAATATCTTAACAGCAGAGGCTATAAAACAATAGAAGATCTAGTTCACCACCCTAATTTTTCAAGCGAGGCAAAACAGTGTCTAGATTTGATTGAATCAATGAATACTAAAAGTATAATGGATACAATTTCCCATTGGCTATCCAAATCTGATGAGCTTGCATACTGCTGTTCGGGTTTTCATGAGAAGGAGGATTTCGTTTTCTTTGATATTGAAACATTAGGGTTATTTAATAGGCCAATCATACTTATAGGCCTCGCAAAATTTAATG
>JBAYOH010000017.1:0-30369 GCA_041678455.1 Methanofastidiosum sp. | reverse complement strand
GCTTACCTTTAATCATAACAGAGCCAGGGGGATGGTTTAGCCTTTGGACTGGGCTAGATAAATTATTTATTGAACCAAAAGGGAAAAAACCCGAGCTAGAGTTTAACAATAATATGGCAAAAATGATTATAAAATTCTATGACTATTAGATTAAAACAAATATTTTTTTTCTTCTAAAAATCTGCGGCTCTTTAAAATGTCTTCAGTTTTTGTCATTTCAAGTATCATCCTGCCTGTATAGTTAATTTTTTTTAAGGCTCTGAATATTTTAGGGAAGTTTATATTTCCATCCCCAAGCGGTAGATGATTATCAAACTCTCCAAAGTTATCATGTAAGTGCATATGGATTAGGTAATTCCTTAAATCGTAGATATATTCGCCTATGTCTACATTGTTAGTTTCAAGGTGACCAACATCCATCGTGTGTTTTATCTCTGATAGTTGTTTATTTTTAAGAACTTCCAACACTTCCTTAGACACCTTCATTGTCGTGATAAACGTGTCAGGCATATTCTCTAAAGCAATAGCAACCCCATAATCTTTGTTGTAATTTGATATCTCCTCCAGGGAGTCAAAAAGTATTTGTTTGGTATTCTCTCTTGACTTATTTGTAGCTGCTGAATGTCTCCCGGGATGAAATGTCAGTATCTTTCCCCCTATTTCATTTACTGCAAATATAGAATATTTTACCTGCCTAATTGATTCTTTCCTTATGCTCTTGTTTAAGCTCGATATATTAATATCTGAGAAGGGCGAATGCACTGTATAGTCGAAACTATAGGAAGAGATTAGATCTTTAATTTCTGGCAATGTTTCCTCATCAATTGTATGATTATTTTCTGCAACTATCTCTAGAAGTCCAAAATTATTGTTTTCTCCCCACGAAAGGGCATTTTCTAGAGATTCTTCATAAAATGCAAGCGAAGAAAACCCCAATCTTTTGTTCATCAAAGATGAGTGTAACTAAATCTTTTAATAGTTTTCTATTTTTTGATTGTGAATTAATACTATTAAAATAATATAGATTTTTTATTAATATTTATTATAGAAAGCTTTAAATATTATTATTACTATTAAGTTACAGAGGTTATAGAATGAAGAGGGCTTTAGTGATTATTTTCTTGACATTTTTAATTATGCTCTCATTATGCTGTGCAAATGAAAAAACTACAGAGCCTCATGGAAAAATTGTGGTGTACGCAACGATATCTCCCCAAAAAGAGATGATTGAGGCAGTCGGTGGAGACAAGGTCAACGTTAACATTATTGTTCCACAAGGTGGCGACCCGCATACTGCAGACTTAAAGCCGAGCCAATTAGTTGACCTGTCAAAAGCAAAAATATATGTTATGGTTGGATCCGGGATTGAATTTGAGGTAAAATCGATGGGCAAAATAAAAGACTTGAATAAGAATATGATTGTCGTCGATAGTTCAAAAGGAATTGACTTAATTGATATCGGGATTCATCAAGATGAAGGAGTTCATGTAGATGGAGAAGGAGGAAAAGACCCTCATATTTGGACATCTTTGAGAAATGGAAAAATTATGGTCCAAAACTTATGTGAAGGCCTTATTGCAGTTGACCCGAATAATAAAGAATACTATTTGAAGAATAGAGATGATTATGTAGAAAAACTGGATGAAGCAGATAACTACATAATAAGCAAATTAAAGGATATGGATAACAGGTCATTTATGATATTTCATCCCTCATGGGGATACTTTGCAAAGGATTATAATCTAAATCAGATTGCAATTGAAATTGAAGGAAAAGAGCCAACTTTGCAATCTCTAGCTCGCACCATAGAGGAAGCAAAGGAGGAGAACATTAAGGTCATATTTGTTTCTCCCGGATTTAGTAGCAAAGCAGCAGAAATTATCACAAAAGAAATCGGTGGAAAAACTGAGGTTCTTGATCCTTTAGAAGAAAAGTATATAGAAAATCTTAAAATCACAGCAAACAAAATAAAGGATCAGTAATATTATGAAAAATGAAATTATCCGAATAGAGGATCTATCGTTTGATTACGGAGATCATAGAGTTTTAGAAGATATCAATCTTACAGTTTATGATGATGATTTTCTTGGGATAATAGGGCCAAATGGCGGGGGAAAATCAACACTTTTGAAAATTATCCTTGGCCTTCTCTCTCCAACAAGAGGCACCATTTTTCTTTTTAGTAAGAATCCAAAAGAAGGTAGAAAATATGTCGGATATGTTCCGCAGTATACCTTAGTTGATCGGAACTTTCCAATTAATGTTGAGCAAGTGATCCTTAGTGGCAGGATAGGGCACACTGATTTCTTAAGAAGATACTCGGGAACAGATAGAAAAATTGCGAGCAAAACTATGAATATAATGGGCATTGAAGCCATTAGAAATATTCAAATTGGAAAATTGTCTGGGGGCCAGCTGCAAAGAGTCCTAATAGCAAGAGCCCTAGCAACAGAGCCCAAACTTCTTTTGCTTGACGAACCTACTTCCAATATCGATGTTCAGGCTGAAACTGATTTTTATGATTTTCTCCACGAATTATCTGAAAAGATGGCCATAATACTAGTTACACATGATACGGGGGCCATATCGTCACATGTTAAAACAATTGGGTGTATCAATAAAACTCTTCATTATCACGGTGAGAAAAATATACCCCCAAAAATATTTGAAAAATTATATGGATGTCCAATAGAACTTATAGGGCATGGCATACCCCATAGAGTTTTGAAGGAGCATGAAGACTGATGGTATTCCAATATGTCTTTTTCCAAAATGCAGTCATGGCAGGAATATTAGCTGCAATAGCGTGCGGGGTAATTGGCTCATATGTGATAGTCAAAAGATTAGTCTTCATATCTGGAGGCATATCGCACGCTGCATTTGGGGGGATAGGCCTGGGATTGTTTCTAGGGTACAATCCTCTTTTAACTGCAATTATCTTTAGTGTTTTTTCTAGTTCCTTACTTGGAGTTATATCTAAAAAAGCGTACCAACGTGAGGACACCTTAATCGGTGCAATGTGGGCCATTGGGATGGCATTTGGTATATTCATGATATACCAAACACCGGGGTACGTGCCTGATCTTGCTAGCTATTTATTTGGAAATATCCTTACTGTTTCAAGGATAGATATTTTGATTATGATCGCCCTAAACATTATTATTGCCTTCATAGTTTTTATCAGATACAACGAATTTCTTGCTTTCTCATTTGATGAAGAATTTTCTGAAGTCACAAATGTTCCTGTAATGAAGACGTATATTGTTTTACTGTCTCTCGTAGCATTGACTGTTGTAGTCTTGGTAAGTGTTGTTGGGATTATCCTGGCCATGGCACTTCTTACACTTCCCGCAGCAACAGCGAGTATTTTTACAAATAGCCTCAAAAAAATGATAATATTCTCTATTATTATCGGAATAATCTATATGATTATAGGAATCGGTATGTCCTTCTTTCTTAATCAACCATCTGGGGCTACAATTGTCCTTGTTTCAGGTATATCCTATCTGGGAATTTTAGGGATAAAGTCTTTAATAAGAAAATAATACTTAATTTTAGAAGGGATAGAATGTCTGTTATTAGTATTTCAATTAACGATGAACTACTCGATAAACTCGATAGATTACTTGCTGTCAAAGGATTTTCAACTAGATCTGAAATTTTTAGGGAAGCATTGAGGGATTATGTCACAACTGAAGTCTGGGAAGAAGGAAACGGACCTTTAGTAGTCACTGGCATGGTTATCTCGAGTAAGAAATCAGAAAGTCCATTGAATACTATCCACCACAAATACGAACATGTCGTTGAAACAACTTTACACACGCATTTGGACGAAAAAAACTGCCTTGAAATATTTATTTTAAAAGGTGAGACAAAAGAGATTAAAGAGTTTTTGACTGAACTAAAAGGCCTAATTGGCGTCAAGGCAGTAAGGCATGCTTTGCTTTCTACGGAGGTTTAAAGTAATGCAGGTGTGCGGTGTAGACGAAGCAGGAAGGGGCCCTGTTATAGGTCCACTTGTGGTCGCTTCTTACTCGATATCTGAAGATAGAATTAAACAAATAGAATCGCTCGGTGTAAAGGATTCAAAGAAACTTACTGCGAAAAGGAGAAAAAAACTATTTTCAGAAATATTAGAACTTAAAGGAAAATATTATTTCAAGGTATTGAGCCCTGCTTTTCTTAACAAGGAGATGAAGAAATACAATCTAAATGAGATTGAGCTTTTAGCCTTTAAGGAAGCCATCATTGGGCTTAAAATTCCAATAAATAGGGTGATATGTGATTCATGCGATGTCAATGCAAATCGATTTTCTAATAATCTAAAAGGAGCTCTTGGTGATGAATTCTCTTCGTGCGAAATTATAGCTTCTCACAAAGCTGAGGACAAATATCCAATAGTTGCGGCCGCTTCAATACTTGCAAAAGTGAAGAGGGATGAGCTTATAAAAAAAATAGAAGAAGATGCAGGCGTTTCATTTGGAAGTGGCTATCCCAGCGATCCAAAAACCATAAAATTTCTTGAAGATTACCATAAATTAAATAATAGTTTTCCTGATTATGTGAGAACAGAATGGAAAACTTTAACTAATATTAAATACTCTGTTAGCCAGAGAAAGCTCTTTTAGCTTTTTTATTTATTTTTAACGCCAATTTCTAAGACCATAACGATTATTACTGCAGTTATTGCCCCTAGTATAAAGTTACCAAATATTAATCCAAAAAGGATACCCAAACCAACACCGATGAACATATTTTTTGTTTCTGATTTTGATTTCTTCTGTTTTATTTGTTGTTTCTTTATCTTTTCTTTTTTCATGATATCCTCCCTTGCATAGAGTTTTTTTGGCCCCTTAATATATTTTATCCTTGATATCCATCTAACGAGAACTTCATGGCCGCTAACGTATGTATCTTTAAAGTATCAAACAGGGGTGCATCAACTTCATCTGATTTAATAATCATTGGAAGTTCGGTACATCCCAATACTATGCCCTCTGCACCAGCCTTTTCAAGGCTTTAGATATCCCGACCGTTTGTCTTTGATTAAATCTCAGTTATCTTGTATCTCAAGGGTCAGAATCTCTTCAAAATCGACTGAATATATTTTATTAGTCTTGCAGAGTTATTTCTCCCAAGTTTTTCATTTATGAGCTTGTTAATATTTTTATAATACTCAACTGTTGACTGCCAGTTCATCCCACCAATAAATCCCAATAGTTCATGAAACTACTTTTCATGTGTATAGATAAAAATTATCTAAATTTTAGAATAGAAGGGCTAGGAATATAAGTCCCATCAAAGAAAAGGATCTCATGCGATTAAAAGAAATGAATTCTATCTTTCATGCAATCCTTTTAGCATTCATCTATTTTATATTTTTCATAGGTATTAACTTTATTTTATTTAAGAATCACAATTTTAAAACGCCTTTAATAGGGGCCATTACTTTTGCTGTTGCATATTTGGCAATAAAGAGGATAATGGAACTTAGAATAGAAAAGAAGATAAAATAATAATTTATTCAGGAACCTTTGCGAACATTCCTACTCTCTCACTCTTCTTTGGAATTCTTCTGACGTCAACTATAATGAAATCTTTGACAGCCCTCACAGCGCTAAAAGGAACAAGAACAAGATTCTCCTTGTCCGTTATCATATTATCCAAAATGACATCAGTTGTAGGTTCTACAACAAGAGCTATGAGTTCTCCTGTATCTTCATTCATGACCATGTCAAAAAGAGTCCCTATCTCATGGCCCTGTTCGGTTACAATCATCTTGTCTCTTAATCTAGTTGCTGCAATTTTACCCATAAAATCCCCTTATAATATATTATTATAGCATTGTTTGAATATAAGTTTTTCCTATTGTTTTTCAAGTAATTCTATTATTTTGTCAAGTTTTTCCTGTGTCATCAAGGTATAAGGGCTTCTTTTTGCCTCTACCATCTGTGAAGCCTGTGGAAACTTAACAAATTTATCAAGGATGTATCCCAATATGTAGGTTGCTATAAAAGACAGAGGGACAAGTACCAATAAAAGTTCGGTAGTTTTTAGATCAACGATAAGTTTTATCTTATCCGACGCCGCTATGATAAGCAGTGCAAAGTTCACGTAGACTAAAAACTGCCTACCAAGATCAAATCTATATTTTTGTTCTAAAAGAGAACGTCTTAGATCTTTGAGTTTTTCATTTGTCATAAAATACCTCATATGACTTTTTTATCTTTTAAGAAAGAAACAAAGCAGTTCTTACTACAAAAATAAAGTCTAGTGAGGTGTTTTTTATCCTTCCACAACTCTAGGACTATCCGATTTTTGTCTTTTATATCGAATTCAGTCTGGCAATATGAGCACTTTTTAATTTTCTTTTCCATTTACCTCACCAATCGGGAAACAGTATCAAATATAAAATTTTCTATTAATTAAAGAAAAAAATTAAATATTTAAATCTCTTAAGGCAAGTTCTATATCCTCTGCCTTTATAGTTTTTCTTTTAGCATGGGCCGAATAATCTTTCGCCTTTCTTGCTATTATTCTTGAATAATCCTCAAGAGCAACGCCTAAGACTTTACATGCATCTTCTGAAACTCTTTCTGCACCTTCTTTTCTAAGTAGTCTTTCAAGGGGAGCTAGAGGAAGTTCTTCTGGTTCTCTCATAATAATACCTCCTTGGATTGCCAAAAAAGGCAAAAATTAACCTTAAAATTATTAATAAAAAGTCTTATTTAAACTTTTCTCTAAAAAGAGGTTAAATAATTCCAAAAAGAAAATTTATTCAACTAAAACGGCGTTAATTACTCCATCCTGCCCAGGTCTTGAAGTAACTTTTGCTTTTCCAAATTCTGTGTTTATTATTGCGCCCTTTGTAATAATGCTTCTTCTAACGAAGTGCCTGTTTGCTGGGTTATCTGCCACACTTGTGATCTTTGCTTTCTTGCACCCTTCTTTTGTAAGTAGATTGGAATAGTCAGTCTTCATGAGTTTGATTTTTTCAGTTCCGCCTAAACATCTTACCTTTTTTTTGCTAATCTCACCGATTGCAGTAAAAGTTGATTCTCTACCAAGTTCTCTCTTTAGTTTCTTTCTTGCCTGTGTGAGTCTCCCACCAGTGAATTTCCTTTTTGATCTAGCCTGCCAAATTGACACATAATCACCTTTATATCTGGCCTAAAAGGTCTAACAATGTTTATAAAGTTTTCCTATAAGATACTTTCATATGAGTGAGTTTACTTCTGATATAATCAAATCCGAGCATGGTGGCGGTGGCGAGATGATGGAAACAATGATTAAGTCCCTCTACGTCAATGGTTTCTCTCTAAATAAAATCAAAGGGGGGCTGGGCCTTCCAGATATGGATGATTCTGGCAGTATACCGTTTGATGAAGGACATATTGTTTTTTCTACCGATTCCCATACAGTAACGCCTCTTTTTTTCCCCGGAGGGGATATTGGAAGGCTTTCGATTTCTGGAACAATTAATGACGTATCGGTCATGGGCGCAAAACCACTTGCACTGTCTTCAGGCGTTATACTCCCAGAAGGATTTCCTACCGAACAATTTAGAAAAGTCATAAAATCCATGGACGAAACTTTGAAAGAAGCAGGAGTTCCATTGATTACCGGAGATACAAAAGTTGCTGGTAACGATCTTTTCATAAATACCTCGGGCGTTGGGTACACAAAGAATCTACTTTCCGATAAAGGTCTTAAAGAAGGAGATCTGATTATAGTTTCCGGAACTGTAGGGGATCATGGCGCTGCAATGCTTTCTGTTAGAGAAGATATACCATTTTTATCCAATATAAAATCAGATGTCGCACCTCTAAATAGGATGATTGAAAAGATACTTCCCTTTAAAATTCATTCAATGAAAGACCCTACAAGGGGTGGCATCGCCAACGCGTTAAACGAATTTTCAAGAAAGTCAGGTGTAAAAATCGAGATCAAAGAAGAAAAAGTGCCCGTCAGAGACGAGGTATCTTCAATATGCGATATACTTGGATTAAACTATATGGAAATTGCATGTGAAGGCAAAGTTTTGATTGCAGTTCATCAAGAAGACGCAGAAGAGATTCTTGGCATTTTAAGAAGGGATCGTCTCGGAAAAAATGCCGCTATTATCGGGGAAGTAAAAAAAGGAGAAAAAGTAATTCTTGAAACGGTAATAGGGGGGAGAAGAATCTTAGAACCTCCCGTGGCAGATCCTGTTCCAAGGGTATGTTAAATTATGCCTTTTTCTTTCATTGATTTTATCTCATCTTGATTATATCCAAGACCTCTCAAAATTTCTTCAGAATGTTCTCCAAGTACGGGAGGAGGTAACTTTATTGAACAACCATTTTCAGATAATTTAACAGGTAATCCTGGAATTTTTATACTTCCGTACAACGGATTGTTTACCTCTTCAATCATTTTTCTGTGGATTACTTGTGGATCATTCAATAATCGGTCAATAGTATAAATAGGGCCGGAGGGGATGCCTGCCTTTTCAAGAAGAACTAGCCATTCATCTCCAGATTTTTTTACAAGTACCTCTTCTATTATTTTAACAAGCTCATTTCTGTTCTGTAGACGTTTTCCATTGTCTGAAAATCTTTCATCTTCCGCTATATCCAGTCCAAGTACTTCACAGAACTTTTTCCACATATCTTCGTTTCCAACTGCAATGTTAATAAAAATATCTTTTGTCTTGAAAGATTGGTAGGGACAAATAAGTGAATGAGCACTGCCCATTCTTGATGGAATTTTCCCTGCAAAAAGATAACCAGTTGCAAAATAAGTTTGCCATGATACTTGGCAGTCTAGCATAGAAGTATCAATAAATTGGCCTTTGCCAGTTTTTGATCTTGCAATAATGGCGCTAAGAATGCCATAGCATGCAAACATGCCTGCAGAAATGTCTGTTACTGCAATACCTATCTTAACTGGGCCCTCGTTTGGTTCACCAGTTTCGCTCATTAACCCGCCCATACCTTGCAGTATAAGATCATATCCTGGTTTGAATTTGTATGGGCCATCCTGCCCAAACCCAGAGATCGAGCAGTAAATTAATTTCCCATTAATTTTTTTCATCTCTTCATATCCAAGACCAAGCTTTTCCATAGTTCCAGGTCTGAAATTCTCTAACAAAATATCCGAATCTTTAACCAATTTTTCAATGACTTTTTTGGCTTCAGGCTCTTTTATATTCAAGCTAATACTTTTTTTGTTTCTATTAATGCTTGCAAAGTAAGTACTTAAATTTTCAGAGATATATGGTGGTCCCCAACTCCTAGAATCGTCCCCTCTTCTTGGTCTTTCAACTTTAATTACTTCGGCACCCATGTCCCCCAGAAGCATGCTACAATATGGCCCAGACAAAGCCCCAGTAAAATCTATTACTTTAATCTTGTCAAGTGGCATCATTAAAAAAACACCTTGGCCTTATTTGAAATCCAAATTTAAATAACTTTTCAATGAAAACGAGATCTATGAATCACTCTTGAGTATTACGGCTTATTTGAGACTATGTTATTTTGATGATTGTTTTTCTAAAAGTCTTTATTAAAAATAAGGAAAAATTTTAATAGTAGTTCTGTTTAGAGTCGATAGAGTGATATAATGAGCAAAACATTAGAAAATTTGACGAAAGCTTTCATTGGAGAAAGCATGGCAAGAAACAGGTATACAATCTATGCTAAGATCGCCTCTAAAGAGGGATACGATGAAATATCTGAGATCTTCCTCCTAACAGCTGACAATGAAAGAGAGCATGCCAAATGGCTCTTTAGAATGATTAACGATATTAAAAAGAATGAAGGAAGTCCTACCGAGATAAAAGTAGAGGCAGAAGCTCCTCTAATACTTAGCGATACAATTGAGAACATCAAGGGTGCAATAGCAGGAGAGCACTATGAGTATGCCAGTATGTATCCTGAATTTGCTGACACAGCAGAGAAAGAAGGATTCAAGGATGTCGCAACAAGGCTTAGGGCTATTGCAGTAGCAGAAAAGCATCATGAAGGGAGATACAAGAAACTCCTAAAAGAACTTCAAGAAGGAACATTTTTCAAAAAGAAAGAAAAAGTTGTCTGGGTATGCAGAAAGTGCGGATATATCCACGAAGGTACCGAACCCCCAGAGGAATGCCCTTCCTGCAATCATGAAAAAGCTTACTTTGAAAGACAATGTGAAGTATACTAAGATTTATTTTTATTATTTTTTTAATTATAAAAACAGAGTATTACTATATTTTAATTTATAGTAACTAGAATTATAACTACTAATGGCATAATTTTGGTTATTATGAGTAAAACTGAGAAAGCGACATTTGCTGCTGGATGTTTCTGGGGGATAGAATCAGCATTCTGTCAGATTGATGGAGTTATATCAACACAAGTAGGATACTCCGGGGGGCATACTAAAAATCCTACATATGAAGAAGTATGCACAGATAAAACCGGCCATGTAGAATCTGTGCTAATTGAATTCAACCCCGATATAGTATCTTATGATAATCTATTAAAATTATTCTGGAACATACACGATCCAACAACAATTAACAGACAAGGGCTAGATATTGGAAGTCAGTATAGGTCAGTTGTGTTTTATCACAACGAGGATCAGAAAAATAAAGCATTGGTGCTAAAAGAAAAACTTGAAAAAGCCGGTAGATTTAACAAGAAGATAGTCACAGAAATTATCCCCAAAAGTAAATTCTACAAAGCAGAAGATTATCACCAGAAGTATTTCCACAAGCGCGGCATAGCAAGGTGTAAATCCAAATAATCAAACTAATGAAAGATACACATAGTAAACAACTGTATTCATGATCGTCAGCGGTATCCCGACTTTTGCAAATTCAAGAAATGTAATAGTTTCCTTTGACTTTTTTTCTGCGTTCTGTATAATAATAACTGTGCTTGCAGCCCCTAGAATAAATAGATTGCCCACAATAGTACTGCCAGCAGCCAGCGCAACCATTTCTTTTGACAAAGCACCAGCTTCAAGGAGCATAGGGAGGTACAAAGCAACAAGTGGAACATTTGAAATAAACTGGCTTAAAACTATGCTTACAATAAAGATTACCAATAGATTTGTTATATTTATGCCCATATTACCAATTATCCCTTGGATGAATCCGCTGTCCCATACGCTTTGCATTAAGATGAACATTGAAACAAAAAATATCAATGTCTTCCAGTCTACATTTTTTAGAATCTCATACTTTTGTTTTGCAAGAATTAGTATGGGCAAAGACGCAGCTAGTGATATGTAAGTCAGTCTAAAATCAATGTTTATTTCGGCAGTAACTATCAATATCTTTGATATTATCATTATTGCAATGATATAAAGAGAGGCCTTGGATAATCGTGCAAGGCTCTTATCTTTTATTGACTCTTCTGAATGATTAAGCGAGCCATTGTTAAAATTATCTTTATAGAAAAATCTCAGCACAAAAAATGCAATGACAAGATTTAGAATTGTGGGGACTAAAAGAAATTTAAAAAACAAGATGAATGGATTTTTGATATCTCCTTCTAGAGCTATGATAAGATTCTGAGGATTCCCAATGGGGCTCATCACACTTCCAATAGTAACTGCAAAGGCAAGAGTCAACAGTAAAAGTTTTGGCGAAGTTTTATGTTTTCTGCTTAGATGAAGGACTATAGGCGTTCCAATTATTGCAAGGGTATCATTCATCAAAAATGCAGATGCAATGCCTACGATGAAAAGTATGAGGATTATTAGCTCATCAGATGTTTTTGCCCGCTTGAAAATCTTATATGACATATGAGATAGATATCCGCTTTCCTCAAGACCAACACCTACTACAAACATCCCAAATAAGAAAAGGATTACGTCTAGATTAATTGACATTAAAGCGTTAGTTGGTGATATCTGGCCTGTAAGGAGACATGTTAAAGCTCCAAATGTCATCACTTGCCATATCTCTAACTTAATCTTTCCTACCTGTCTTACTGCAATCAATGAAAAAACTACTAGGAGTATTGCTACTGAAATCACAGTGGTTCACACTTGGGCTCAGTATATAAGCGTTCCTAGTTAGATATCCAAAAACATTAATCTTCTATCGCCTATGAAGTAATAATTAAAAATAGTCTCGCCTGAGCGGATAGAAGGCGTCTATTGCATTTATCTTCTTTATCACCTTTCCGGAGTGTGCAATGTAAGGAGGTATAATGGCCGCTTCTCTGGATTTCAATATTTTAGTTTTATCGCCGACTCGTGATTCAAGCTTTCCTTCAAGTACGCTCAATACCTGCGCATTCTCATGGAAATGCTCTGGAAAAGATGAGCCCTCTTCAATTGTCCAATGGGCAAGAGTAAGGTTCCCTAAGTGTATGAATTTGGTCTTGTATCCTAGGTAAATCGCCTCTTTTCCTCAATGTTATTTAAATTTCTAAATGGCATAGCCCTTCTTCTATTACTTAATCTTTTTAGGCTAGTATAACATAGATAATAATAAATATCAAAAAAATAAAATTAGAGTATGAATAGAAAAGACAGGGAAATAATCAATATCGAGGAAATTGAAAAAATAATTAATAATGCAAAAGTAATAAGAGTTGCAGTATGTGAAAATAACAGACCTTATATAGTTCCATTAAACTTCGGTTATAAAGAAAAATGCATATACCTCCACTCTTTAAAAAAAGGGATGAAAATTGATATTTTGAAAAATAACAATAATGTATCCTTTGAAGTTGATGGTGATCATGAGCTTATTAAATCCGATAAAGCATGCAACTTTTCTATGTCGTACAAAAGTGTTGTTGGATTCGGCAAGGCATATTTCATTTCTGATTTAAAACAAAAAAAACATGCTTTGGATATTATTATGGCTCATTATACTAACGGTATTTTTGATTACTCCATAGATCAACTAGATAAGGTCTGTATACTTCGGATAGATATAGAATCAATGACAGGAAAAAAATCATAAGATTTATATATTAAATTTAATACGATAACTTGCGGGCCCATGGTCTAGTTGGTCATGACGTCGCCTTTACACGGCGGAGGTCCTGAGTTCAAATCTCAGTGGGCCCACTACTTTTGGATAATTTTTTAAATTAATTGTACTATGTTTTTCTTGATAGATATGGGCGTTTTAGAAATTATTTCAAATTTAGTTGGAACTTTAGATTCTATAATCTGGGGCCCCATGATGTTGGTATTATTGGTCGGAACTGGTATCTACCTTACCGTCATTTTGAGAGGCATACAATTTAGACGGCTTTTATTGTCTATGAAAAATCTACTGGAAAGCGCATTCAAGAAAGAGGATACCCAAGGGGATATTCCATCCTTCCAAGCACTAACAACAGCTCTTTCCGCGACAATTGGGACGGGTAACATTGCAGGTGTTGCCACAGCTATCGTCATGGGTGGCCCAGGGGCACTTTTCTGGATGTGGGTAACATCTATTGTAGGCATGGCTACTAAATTCTCTGAAATTGTTTTAGGTGTAAAGTACAGGGAGAAAAATCCAGATGGTGAATTTTCCGGGGGGCCTATGTACTATATCCAGAAAGGATTCAAAGAAAGGTATAATATTGATGCAAAAGCATTGGCAATTCTATTTTCTGTTTTTGGGATCATAGCATCCTTTGGTATAGGTAGTATGGCACAGGCAAATTCTGTTATTTTAGCCATAATTTCTAATATAGGCAAAGGTAGTGCAATCTCAATACCGATCTTTGGTGAGGTATTTACGGCCTCGGCAATTCTTGGGATAATTTTAGTAGTTCTTACCGCTCTTGTTATCTTTGGAGGTATCAGAAGGATAGGAGAAGTCACGTCATACCTTGTGCCTTTCATGAGCATATTATATATTATAGCTGCTTTAGCTATCATCTTAATCCACTACGATAGAATACCTTATGCATTTGCATCTGTTGTTGGGTATGCATTTTCCCCGACAGCATTTACGGGGGGAGTTGCTGGATTTGCAGTTTCCAGAGCAATTAGATTTGGAATAGCAAGAGGGATATTTTCAAACGAGGCGGGATTGGGAAGTGCACCAATAGCACATGCCGCAGCAAAAACTCCTCATCCAGTAAGGCAAGGAACACTAGCTATAGTTGAAGTATTTATTGATACAATTGTCCTGTGTTCAATGACTGGATTTGTTATACTTGAAAGTAATCTTGATATATGGGGTGGAAATCTTACTTCATCAGCCTTGACGAGCGCAGCATTTGCCCAGACCCTCGGTATATTTGGAACTGTCGTAATAGTCATATGCTCTATCTTATTTGGATATTCAACTATCCTTGGGTGGTCTTACTATGGCGAAAAATGCTTTGAATATCTTTTCGGGATTAAGAAAAAATATCTGTATAAGATAGTCTTCTTATTCACAGTATTTTTTGGATCTGTTACTTATGTCGATGTAGTATGGAACATATCAGATATGTTTAACGGGCTCATGGCAATTCCTAACTTAATCGCTTTAGTGGCATTGGGTGGAATTGTAGTTGGCGAAGTAAAAAACTATTTTAAATAAACAGAGGCGAGTATGAGCATTGATTTAATAAAAAAAAGAAAAACTATAAGAAAATTCAAGGATATCAAAATTGAAATAGAAGATATGGTGTCCTTAGTTGAAGCAGCGATTCAGGCGCCATCAGCCCACAATTTTCAACCATGGGAATTTATACTTATTGATTCTAACGAGGTAAAAAAGAAGTTATCCTCTAGGATGGCTTCAACTTGGACGAATAATCTAATAAAAGACGGTAAATCGCTACATGAGATTCAAGAAAGAATAAGTCTGTCAAAGGGGCGAATAAACAACGCTCCATTTATAATCATTCCATGTTTTGATACTTCAAAGATAGAAAAATACGACGATGAAAGAGACTATGCAGAATTTATCATGGGTTTACAGAGTGTGGCCTTGGCTTCAGAGAATATTTTACTTAGAGCCACAGAAAAAGGATTTGGAGTATTATGGCTTTGTGCGCCTCTCTTTTGCCCTGAAGATGTGAGGGAAGTTATTGGAATCCCAAATCATATTTTACCTCAGGAGATTCTAATAATTGGCATACCAGACGAAGATCCGATAAAGCCAAAAAGAAGAGACCTAAAAGAGGTAATACATCACAACAAGTGGTAATATGATAACAGTCCTTTCAGGTGGTGGTGGAGGGGCCAAGTTTGTTGACGGACTTTCTAGTCTGACTCATGATATTTCAGTTATTGCAAATACAGGTGACGATATTCAAATTTATGGCCTACATGTATCGCCCGATGTAGATACTATCATGTATACCCTTTCTGGAGAAATCGATGATAAAAAAGGATGGGGCATAAAAAATGACACATTCGTCTGTCAGAAATATCTCAAATCATTGGGATATGAGGACTGGATAAGCCTAGGTGATAAAGACTTAGCGGTGCACATAAAGAGAACTGAACTTCTTAAAGCGGGTAAAACTTTGACCGAAGTAACATCTAAACTTTGCAAAAGATTTGGGGTAAATATCCCATTAATCCCAATGACAGATGATTATTTTCAAACATACATTGAGTTAGATAGCAAAACAATTCATTTTGAAGAGTACTATATCACAAGGCCAGAAGGCAAAATAAAAAATATTATTTATAAAGGCAAAGATAAAGCAAAACCATCTGATGAGTTTCTCAATGCGCTTGATATTTCAGATTGGATAATCATCCCTTCTTCTAATCCTTTGGTGAGTATAGGTACAATTTTGTCCATAAAAGGTATAAAAAAAATTATAAGAGAAAAGAAAGTGATAGGGATCTCTCCTCTTATTCAGGGAAGGGCAATAAAGGGGCCCCTAGTTGAGCTCATGAAATCCTTAGATTATGAAGCAAATTCTTTTGGCGTGGCAAAGTACTATGAGGGCCTATTGGATATATTTATAATCGATGCTATGGAATCAGATTTAGCAGAAAGGATTAGGAGAGAACTTGGCATGGAAGTATTTACAACTGACACCTTGATGAAGACAAGAAAAGATAGAGCAAGGCTTTCTAAGTTTGTCCTTAATAGGATGGATTAAATGGCCTTACCGGTACTTCTCCCTTTAAAATATGTCAATTTTTCTAAATCAAGGCTTAATGAAATTTTAGGTCAGGATAAAGAACATCTTGTCATCGCACTTTTAGAAGACATGATCACCTTACTCCAAAAGTTTCCTGAAATTGAGATATATCTTCTTACAAAAAAAGAAAATCTGGATATTATCCCAAAGGAGCTGGGCGTTAGATTCATCTTTGAAGATGAAAAAGACTTGAATAGAGCTTTGGAAAAGGGTGTGAGTTTCATAAAAGGCAAGGAGGAAAAAGTCTTAATATTGCCATTGGATTTGCCTTTTATCAATGAAGAGGACATTAAAAAACTTATTTTTATTGCTAAAGGTGAAGGCGGCGCTATATCGCCTTCGTCTAGAGATGGCACTTCGGCGATAATACTGCCCTTAAATAGGAAATTTAAATTACAATTTGGTGAAAGAAGCTTTCAGAAACATCTGTTTGAATTTGAGAAAAAGAAGATTCCCTTTCAAATACATTATTCGGAATCTTTGTATTATGATCTAGACACTCCCGAAGATGTCATGAGGGTATTGGATATAAAGAAGGATAGTAAGACGTATTCTCTATTAAAGGATATTGTCCTTCTAGATTATAATTATGATAATCTAGTTGACAAGTAATCGATCATTACTTAAAATATTTTGGTGGACCGAAACATTTTTAAATTAGGTTGGCCCAAACTATTTACTGATATAATGTCAAAACAGGATGTAGAAGAATATTTGAAAGCTATACTCGACATAGTCACAGAGAAAGAGATAGCTAAGACAACAGATATTGCTCAAGTTTTGGGCGTTTCACCATCAAGTGTAACAGAGGCCATCCAAAGGCTCAATAAAAATGATTTGATTTTTTATAAACCTTACAAAGGAGCTAAATTAACAGAAAAGGGATTGAAAATAGCCATTAAAATAAAAAGAAAACACAGGCTAGTCGAAATATTTCTTTCTGATTATCTATGCATCAATCCAGATAATGTTCATGCTGAAGCATGCAGAATAGAACACTGCGTTTCAGATGAAGTTACTGACGCTTTGTGCAAAATGATGGGTGGGCCATCAAAATGTCCATGTGGTAAAGATATACCGAAATGTGATCCTGATAAGAATTGCGATATTTGTAAGAGGCGATAAAACTATGAGCATGACAATAGCACTAGTAGGGAGCCCGAATGTAGGTAAAAGCGTGATATTCTCTCATCTTACTGGTAAGTATGTAACAGTGTCAAATTATCCCGGAACAACGGTTGAGTTGTCAAGGGGGAAGGGTATATTAGGAATTAAAAAAGTAGATATATTGGACACACCAGGTTCAAATAGCCTCATCCCAATGTCTGAAGACGAGGAAGTAACTAGAGATGTATTGATATCTGGGAAGATCGATTATGTAGTCCAGGTAGCAGATGAAAAGAATTTGCAGAGAGCTTTAATGATTTCTTCAGAACTTTCTGAACTTGAATTACCTTTCACTCTTGTTTTGAACATGGCTGACGAAGCCAGAAGGAAAGGGGTAATAATAGATATTGATAAACTTTCTAAAATACTTGGAGTGCCTGTTGTTGAAACTGTTGCTGTTGAGGGAAAGGGCATCGCCAAAATGAAAAAATTAATACCTACTTCCTCAAAATCTTATGTTAAAGTAAACTATGGAAAACTCGAAACCTCGGTTGAAAAATTAACAAAAATACTTGGAAATAGGGGAAAAGCCATAATGGCTTTGTCAGATGAATCTTTTGCTGAAAGGATTCTAAAAGATAAGAAAAAAATAGGAGAGGTAAAAGAAATAATTAAAAAAGAGAAAGAATCTATTTCAGTACCTCTATTTTATTATATTCGTGAAAAGAGACGAGAAGAGACGCTCCATATTTTAAGAAAAGTCAAAAATGAAGAGAAGATTTTGAAAACACAATTATCTGAAAAACTCAGCAATCTAACTTTAAATCCAGTTACAGGTGTGCCAATATTCCTTGGCATAGTATTGTTGCTTTATCAGTTTGTTGGGTATCTTGGAGCCCAGATAATGGTTGAGTTTTTGGAAGAAAAGGTCTTTGGTCAGATATTGAATCCTATTCTGATTAGTTTATTTGATAATTATATTCACAATGATTTTATATCCAGAATGTTTATAGGAGAGTTTGGGGTAATAACAATGGCACTGACATATGCCATAGCAATCATATTGCCAATTGTTTTGACATTTTTCATAGCTTTTGGGCTTCTAGAAGATTCAGGCTATTTCCCTAGACTTGCAGTAATGGGCAATAAACCTTTGAAGTTTTTAGGATTAAACGGTAAGGCAATACTCCCACTTATCTTAGGGTGTGGTTGCGTGACCATGGCTACTATCACGGTAAGAACTTTAGATTCAAAAAAAGAGAGGATTATTGCGACACTTCTGTTGGCACTTGGTGTTCCATGTTCTGCTCAAATAGCCGTAGTTTTTGCCATGGCTTCAGCACTTTCTTTCAAAGCATTATTATTTATTTTTTCAGTAGTATTGCTTCAGTTGATCTTTATTGGTTCATTGTCTTCCAAGATAGTCAAAGGCCAGTCTTCTGACTTCATAATGGAACTGCCACCACTTAGAGTCCCAAAATTTTCGAATATACTCTATAAGACTTTAATGAGATTAGAATGGTATGTTAAAGAGGTAATACCCGTCTTTATACTGGGAACACTATCTTTGTTCTTCTTCAACGAATTTAGTATACTCGAGATAATTGAGAGATTATTCTCCCCTGTTGTTGTCAGTTTTCTAGAGCTCCCGAAAGAGGCAGCCAGGGCATTTTTGATGGGATTCTTTAGAAGGGATTACGGAGCGGCAGGATTATTTCAATTGCAAAATATCGGATTACTGTCAAACGTTCAGACAGTTGTAAGTCTAATAGTTATAACACTTTTTGTTCCATGCATTGCAAATTTTTTCGTTATGATCAAGGAGAGAGGGGCAAAGATAGCCACAATGATATTCCTCTTTGTTTTGATATATGCTATCTTAATTGGAGGAGTTACAAATATATTTCTTAAATACACTGGAATAATGTTTTAGAGGGATTTAATGACAGAAGAGATAATTGAAGAATCACTTGAATACATCTGGACTATGAGAGAACAAAATGATGAAAAAGTTGAGGATTTTGTTAAAGGGATTTATTTAAGGTGTAATTTTTCTCAAATTGCAGGAGATTTATCTCCTGAAGTTGTTTTGGAAAACTTGAAAAATGAAGGGTATATTGAGATTCAAGATAACAAGATTAAGTTCCTAAAGAAGGGCGAAGAGATAGGTAAGAAAATAATAAGAAGGCATAGGCTTACAGAGAGGCTTCTGAAGGATATACTGCAGATGACAATTGATGAAATAGAGGAGCCCGCATGCAAACTTGAGCATACGATCACTGAAGGATTGGAAGATTCTATCTGTACCCTTCTAGGGCATCCCAGTATATGCCCCCATGGATTCGAGATTCCTCCAGGTAAATGCTGCAAGGATGTATCAAAAACATTGGAGCCAATAATAGTTTCGCTTAGCGATATGGAATCTGGAGGCGAAGGCAATATAATGTATTTAGTTACAAAGAGTTACCCTAGGCTGCAGAGGCTTTCCACATTGGGGCTTAGCCCAGGTTCAAAGATAAAAATTATCCAAACTTTCCCAACATTTATAGTCCAAGTTGATGAAACTCAAATTGCTTTAGAGAAAAGCATTGCAAGCGATATATTTGTACGAAAGACAAATGGGCGCACACATCATAGGCATAGACACAGAAGGGGCTTATTCTAAAGACTGGAATGTTATTTTTATTTTTTTCTTTTTCTTAATCTGATGATTTAGGTCTTGATAAACCAATATATTTAAATAATATAAAAAGTTGAATTAGCATAACGGGATTTAACTAGATTTCTTTTTTCATGTTAAGAATATATACATGCATTATTGATATATATGCTTTTCATGAAACAAGGGATTCATTTTAATTAAAATAGCATAAATATTAAGGAGGTAATAAATATGGCAGAAAGACCAACTATAACGATGGCTGAAAGAAATAAAATGATAATGGATATGAGAGAAAAATTCACAGCTAATTATATCAAACAGCTAAAGGAGGAGCATCCGGATTGGTCAGATTCTAAAATAAGAGGCGTCGCTGAAAATATGGCTCAAAAAGCTGTTTCACAAAATACTCAATGGGATGTAGATGTGGTTGAAAAAGGAAAATTAGTTTATAAAGCAGGTAAAGGCGAGGAAACAATGGTCAAAAGAGAGCCTGTACCAAAAGTAGAATCAACTGCTCAAACAGCTACAAAAACAACTTTACCTAAAAAGGGTATCAAAGATATTCTTGCCGATGCTTTTAAAAAGAAGAAATAAAGCAAAAGATGCTGTATTTTCTCTATTTTTTCAAAATTGATTTCTTATAATTTTCTTCTTGTATTTCTATCAATCTAAAGCTTTTATAGTATAAAGAGAATTACGATTAACCTCTATTTTTTTCTTATCTTTTTTATTTTATAAATCTTCAGGCGCTTTATCTCCCAAAATTTTTTGATGGCTAACGCTAGACCATCCTTTTAGAAGGAGTATGAAGCCGATATAGATTAAAAGAAAAACATACAAACATCAGCTTTACTTCGACCCTTGGCAGCGTTGTCACAAGCATGTGCAGAGTCCCCATCCCTGCTTCTTCAGGCCTTGGCGTCGTTCTCACCCTTATTGTCAAATAGTTCAGAAATAATAGGCCTGAATAGCTTCCAATCAATAAGTTTGTATATATCGTTTAATCTGTCGCTTAGCTTTTGAAGGCGTTCATACTATCTTTTCAAGGCAAAATCACTCAAGCTGTCCATGACAACTAAAACCCGCTATTAAGATGTAAATTTAATCAATAGAGAAAATAGGGTCGAAGTTAATCAAAATTCTCTTTATTTTTTATTAATTAACATCTCGGGAACAGTTGTAATCGCACCTTTAGCTTCCCTTATATCCATGCCTAGTATACATCCAAAAGATACAAGTGTCAAAGGGGTTTTGATTTCGTTTGCATCTCTAGCACCTGAAGTTATAACAATCGGAAATAAGAATTTTCTATAAGCCTTAAGCAACTCTCTATTAGTCTCTAGGATCTTTGTCCTCCTGTACCTCTGGGTGTTAAAAACATCTTGAATGTTTAATTCAAAACCTATTGAATTTTCTCTTGCCAGATCAAAACAGACTTTGTCAAGATTATCGGGATTAGAAACATAAGTGATTTCTTTTATTTTGAGTGCCTCTCTATTTTCTTTTGAATCCCTACCTTTGAAGATTATGATATCTATACCTTCTGCTCTTCTAATGACTTTCTTAGCGTTTCTGGATTCATCGTCAATTTCAATGCCAAAAAGGATATCTTCTGTTTTATTTTTGTCAAAGTTATCTAATACGACCTTATAATTTTCTGCGTTAACAGGTCTAACTAACGCTGTTTTTGAAAAATAAGATGAAGGATACCCCCTTAGATCAATTGCCGAATAGTAGCTTCCCATTCTCGATAACCTTTTCTCTACTTTTTGGATATGTGACAAACTTCATCGATATTAGTATGTCACCGTTATCATCAATACTAAAATCATCGCTAAATACCCTTTCCTTGCTCATTCGGATGAACAATATCCCATCTTCATCGAGCCTTTTTTCTAGAGTTTCAAGGATATAGCTTTTGTCAATTATTGTTAAGAAATTTGAAACGAAATCTTTTATATCTTTATTTTTAAAAAGCTCAACATTAATTATTTTGATTTCATTGCCAAAATGGCCGTAAGTCTTTTTTTCATTAAAAGAAATATCAAAAGAAAAAAATTTGGAAAGTAACGATTTTACTTTCTCTATATCTTCAGTTGCATGTGAAAATGTCTCTATTTGTATCCATGCGATACCAAACGGATTCAACCTTACTTACCTCTGTTTCCTCGGGCTTTAAGTGAGGGTCTTAATTTCTCAGCACCTTTTCCTTTGTGTCTAAGTCCTCTCGATCTCTTGCCTGCTGAGGTCAAACCTCTGAATACCCTTCTCTTGTGCTGTCTTTCGCATATCCAGTTAATTCTTGGGTCTGCGAATATTTCTGGTGCAAAAGGATCAACTAAAATGACTTCATAAAAGACACGCTGTCCATCTTCGCCAACCCAGTATGAGTTTAAGACTTCAAGATTTGGAAACTTCCTTTGAACACGCTCTTCTGCAATCCATTTAAGACTCTTTTTCGGTGAATATCTCAAGATACCTTTTGTTGCAGGTCTTCTACCACCTTTTATTGTTGGCCTCTTTCTTCCACCTCTTAAGACTCTAGTTCTTGCAACAATAAATCCTTTTTTAGCCTTGTAACCAAGTTTTCTCGCTCGGTCTATTCTTGTTGGTCTTTCAACCTTTACTGTTGTAGGTTCCTTTCTCCATTGAATTAATCTTTCTGTCCAAAGTTCTCGAGTATAACCTTCTTTGGGCTTTTTCCAAGCCTCTTCCATATATTTGTAATAACCCAAATAAATCCCTCCTTATGGTTCGGCAAGCATTTCGCTTAAATCCACATTCCATAAGATAGACAAATGAGTTCTAAGGAGTTTTTAAAGGTTTCGTGGGGAATATCCCCAACTTTCCAGAAAATATATAAGTAATTTGAATATAATCTTGGCAATGAAGATCCTAGTCGGCTCTAAGAATCCGGTGAAGACAGATGCTGCAAAGGAAGCATTTTCTTCTTATTTTAAAGATATTGAAGTAGAAGGGATAGAAGTAGGCAGTTCAGTACTTGATCAACCTGTAGATGAAGAAACTTTTGAAGGCGCAGAGCACCGTGCTAAAATCTTAAAAAAATTAGATGATAAGGCAAAAATTGGTGCATCTTTTTTCGTTGGAATTGAAGGGGGAGTAATTAATATCTATTCAAAGTGGTTTGGTATCGGGGTAGCATGTATAATGGACAACAAGGGAAATAGGGGATTTGGGGTATCTTCCATGTTTGAACTATGGAACGATGCTGTAGAAAAAGTTCTCGAAGGCGTTGAACTTGGAGATGTAATGGCAGATGTCACAGGTGATGCTCAAATCAAAAGAAAAGGTGGAGCCGTTGGATTTCTAACAGATGGAGTCGTTGAGAGAAAGGACCTTTACGTTTCAGCACTTAAACTTGCATATATACCCTTTCTAAAAGAGGATCTCTACTTCAAAAAGGTATAGCTCAAAAATCTTTGCAAAGAATTTATAAAGATAAAATTATTCTAACTTTTCATGAAAAAGCAAAAACACGTCATTGTTTATGGTTATCCTGAAGAAGATGTTAACAAAATAAAAAGCTTCCTTGATCAAAAATTTAATATTAATCTAGAAATAATTTCTGCATCTGGAAAAGAAAATATTAAAATAGCAGACATAATTGAAAGTAATGAAAGTTCTTTCTTCGAAGATAAACAGGATAAAGTTCTGATGTTCTTAGATTTTTTGGATGAGGAAATACGATATCTCCTATATAATTTTTCAGATACAAACTTAGCAAAACCTTTGTTTTGTGTCCTAACAGAGCATAACATTGAATGGAATTTTGATAAGCTAATCCTAGATTTAATAGAGGAGAGAAAATATTTTGAGGAAAAAAGAAAGTCTGAAAGAAGTGGATAATATGGAATTAGCTGAAATGCCAAACATAGGAAAAGAAGTCAGTAAGAAACTTATAGCTGTTGGGATCGATACACCTGAAAAATTGATTTCGTTGGGAAGCAAAGAAGCATTTATCAGAATAAGGACTATTGACGATACTGCATGTTTTAGCATGCTTCAAGGATTAGAGGGCGCTATTCAAGGCGTTAGGTGGCACCATCTGCAAAAAACTGTAAAGGCTGATTTGAAAGAATTTTTTGACTCATTTAAGTAGTCTAATCTCAGAAATATAAGATTCTATTCTTTCTTTTATTTGACTGGATCTTTCAATTATCTCTTTCTCAACAACTTCATTTCTATATAAGGATTTTCTGGGAAATTTTAATTTCTTCTGGAGTAGTGATATATCTGTCATGCTTCCCTTGAAGCTTCTTTTTGAAATCTTTTCAAATTCTTGTATCTCTGATGTAAGAGATTTTCCAATTTTAGACCCGTAAAATTTTTTCCATGAAAACTTTGTTATTCCATTTGAACCTGCTAATAAAAGAGGGCCAACTAAATTAATCCTATCCGACCAAATGCCGGTCACGATTTCTAGTTTGGGAAACATTAATCTTGTTTCTGAAACAATATCAAGATAATATAAAGAAGTCGGGGGCACCGAATCTTCAAAAATAGTTCCTTTGTGAGGGTTTAACGAATAAAATGTCACTCTATCTATTTTGTAGTTTTTGATTATCTCAAAAAGATTTTCAAGATCTTCTCTCTTCTCACCAATACCTAATATTACTGTAATGCCTTTCTTGTATCCAAGATCAGTTGCAATATCTAAGAAATTCATTAGCTTATCCCAGTTTTTTGAAGGGCAGAGTTTTTGAAACAGCTCTTCTGTAAAAGTTTCTATCGATGCAGTGACACCTTTCAATTCATTTTCAAAAACAGATAGATCGTCTTTTTCAAGTATCCCCGTATTCAGCCACACTGGTTCACCGGTGATACAGGCAACTCCTTTGGCTATATCTGCTATTTTTTTGGCATCATAAACGCCATAACCTGAAGATAAAAACTCTACCTTCCAATTTGCCATTTTTACAAGAAAAGCTTCGGCGAAAAGTGATTCAATACTTCTTAACCCCCTTTTAGGCCCAGTTTTTATGGTAGACATATAACAGAATTTACAGTCTTTTAGATCGCAGTAGTAAGATAAAAAAATCGCCCTTTCTATGTCTATAGAATCAAAATGTTTTTCAGTTAATTCAAATGCCTTTGTCAATCTATCTTGAAAATCCATTATACCCCTAAAGTTTTTTAGAATCCTTCCATAGGAATTCAAAGTTTGATATAGACCAGTTTAGAAATCTGGTATCATTTCCTTCTATGACGTTAAGATAATCGAATTCATTTTTATGATCTTCAAATCCCATCCAAGAAAAACTTCTATCACATACTTGCATAACGCAGTACATATCCTTTCTCTCTACAAATCTCACTTCATATTTTTGATTGTCCAGGAGATAGTCATTTTTATTTAGTTTGTCTATTTCTTCTATTGGATATATTATTCTGAGATTTACGTTATCGCCTATCCCAGAGAATAGATCTTGGATATCCTTTGAAATTCTGGAGAATACGCTAAGATGTTCAGTTTTAGATCCCTTTACATTTTTTGAGATAAATGGGAACACATCAAGGGATGTAAGATGATTCAATTTATTTTTTTCCCAACTCAAAAAATCTCTAACAAAACAGTTCGGAATCTTTTCTATATTATGTTTTTCAATAAAATCGGAATATTTTTTCACATTGTTTTCTAGATCTTGGAGATTTTTGATCTGTGATTTGTAAATTTGTCCTTGTTTGGACAGATAAAACTGGGTTCCATCCTTAGCAGCAAGCTTTTTTTCAACAAAGAGATTTAACTGGGTAGAAACATCCTGCCACCTCATCTCTAGTTTCTTTGCAATGTCAAGGCTTTTTTGAGGGTTAGTAAGGGACAATTCCTCCAGTATATCCATTCTCTTCTGGCTATTTAGAATAAAATTCCAAAGCTCCATCCAAACCCCATCTTATTTTAATGTGTTGATATAAAAACAGAGGATTATACAATATTTAAAGATATTGTATTTCAATATTTGAAATAATATTTATTTTATCATATAATTAATAATTTGAATAATAAATTTTTATTATACCAGGAATATTATAATTTTAATAAATAATTCGTATTGTGAGCGAAATATTTATAAATATTAAACTTTTATTTGGCTCGTGATTTAAAATGTTCGGAATTTCTGATCCATGGGTATGGTCAGCATATTTGCTGACGATTTTGGCTACTCTGCTGTGTGTAGGATGGTCCATAGTAAATTTAAGGGAGAGTAAAGGTGAATAGAATGGAAGACGTAACTATTTCTATTATTATACTTGTTGCCTATCTTGTTATCACTGGTTTACTGGCCCACAAAGGCTGGAAAGAAACAAAAAGCAAGGAAGACTTCATGCTTGGGGGAAGGAAGGTCCACCCATATATTATAGCAATCTCGTATGGGGCTACTTTTATCAGCACTTCTGCCATAGTAGGATTTGGAGGTTCGGCTTCCATGTTTGGGATGGGATTACTATGGTTGACTTTCATGAATGTATTTGTCGGTATATTCCTTGCATTTGTAATCTGGGGGAACAGGGCAAGACATGTTGGGAAGAATCTAGGTGCTCTGACTTTTCCAGAAATAGTTGGGAAGCGATTTAACTGCAGATTTTTGCAGGGATCTTTTGGGCTCTTGATTACAATATTCATGCCGATTTATGCATCAGTAGTCATAATTGGAGCTGCGAGAATGATTGAATCTACATTTAATCTTAACTTCAATCTTGCACTTATTGTTATGAC
Source organism: Methanofastidiosum sp. (assembly GCA_041678455.1). Lineage (GTDB taxonomy): Archaea > Methanobacteriota_B > Thermococci > Methanofastidiosales > Methanofastidiosaceae > Methanofastidiosum. Next base: position 3,782 of record JBAYOH010000017.1, on the reverse strand, counting down.
AGGAATTGTTGCAGCTTATGTTCTGTTTGGTGGATTGCTTGCAGTGCTTTACACAGATGCTCTTCAGGGTACTATAATGGTTATTGGAATGATATTACTTCTAGTTGGAACTTACGCTGCATTTGGGGGAGTAATTGAAGCTCATCAGGCACTTGAAAACTTTCAATTGACTGATTCTTATTCAATGTTAACAAATAAAGGAGCGCCATTGTCTGTATTTGGCCACCAGGGATTCACAACTTTTCCAATAATGAGCCTGGGCAATACACCCGCTAACACCAGCGGATTAAATGATACGCAAGGTATATTCTGGTCTGTCTTAATGGGCTTGATATTTGGTGTCGGGGTGGGCGTCCTTGCACAGCCTCAGTTGGCTGTTCGTTGCATGACGGCAAAAAGCAAACGTGATTTAACTAAAGCCGTTGGAATCGGCGGAGTCTTCATTCTTTTGATGACCGGTGTAGCCTTTACAGTAGGATCTCTTACTAATGCATATTTTGAAAAAGAAGGTGTTGAAGTAATAAAGGCCGAATACAACCCAGCCCTTACAAATCAGCAGATTAGGGATTTATACTTCAAATATGACGAAAACGGAAAACTTGTCGGTAGACCCTCTGAATATGTGTACTGGACTGATTCAGTAATACCGGAATTTGTAAATTACAGATTCCCGAGTTGGTTTGTCGTCCTTTTCATGCTAACACTAATCTCCGCTGCAATGTCCACTATTTCAGGACAATTCCACGCGATGGGCACTTCGTTTGGACATGATTTTTATCATGTTTGGATAAAAAATTCATCGGAGAAGATTAATGCTGTAACTGCGACAAAAATAGCGATAGGCGCAACAGTATTAATATCCCTTACTTTAGGGTACATACTTCCACCAGCAGTAATAGCCAGAGGGACAACAATATTTATGGGGATGTGTAGTGCAGTATTCTTACCTGCTTACACAGGAGCTTTGTTCTGGAGAAGATCAACAAGAGTAGGTGCTATAGCTTCAATGGCAGGTGGTTTCTTATCTTGGCTGATTTGGACACTCTTCTTTAAGGTAACTGAATCAGAGCCCCTAAGAATATGTCAATGGATATTTGGAAAGCCATGCCTTCTCGATGCAAAGGCTTCACTAACCCAACTTGATCCATTTTTCATTGCAATACCAATTGCTGTTGCACTTATGATAGTAGTGAGCCTTCTGACAAAACCCCCTGAGAAAAAGTTAATTGACAAGGCATTTAAGGGGCTTTAAAAATAAATAATTTTTTATTTAAATAATATTCAAATAACGCTTATCGTTATTGTTTTTTATTTTATCATTCTTCAATTCAATCAAATTTATAGTTATTGCTATTTTATTTTTAGTAAATGATTATCAATGCCGTAAAGTTTATATATTAGAAGTTTTTTTAAATTACATGAATAAACCATCGATTATATTTATTTTTGTACTTTTTATACTAAGTTTTTCTTTGATATTTGTGTCTGGGGAGATAATAGAGGTAAGTATTGATGGAAACACTACAGTTTACAATTGCTATCCCTATGATTATAATGTAACTCTTAGAAATAATTCAGTAGATCAAAATGCCACAGATATTAATTATGATGTTACTTTACCTACGGGATTTAACACTACAGATCCTTTAACGTACACTATTCCTTATTTAGAGCCTGGAACATCAAATAAAATAAAGATTCATGTTGATACATCATGTAGCGCACAAGGTGGAAATATTTCTGTCAACGGAGCTTATGATTATAACAATACATCAACCACATTATCTTCTACAAGGTCAATTACAGTTTACCAAGGCGCGGTAACAATAGAAAAAACACTTTCTACTCAACCTGCCACCTTAGAAGAAAATGTTTCATGGACTATTACAGTAAAGAGTACAGGTCTTGGACCGATTAAGGATGTAAAAGTTACAGATATTCTTGAATCTGGATTAGAATATATTTCATCTTCACCTGGAGGATCTCCAACTGCAACAAGAACATATGAATGGACATCTAACGAAATTCCGGCACTTTCTCATATGGATCCTAATGATGAGGTAAAAATTCAACTAAATGCCAAAGTTATTGGGTGTAGCAATTTAGTTAATCTAGCTAAAGTTGCATGGGGGTGTGAATCAGAATGTCTTGGACAAGAAACTATTGCTAGTATCGCTTTTCAACCAAATCCCCCAAAAATAGATTACACTCTTCCATCCTTTGATCTTACATACTGCGGAACTGGAAATAATTTCACCATACCCATAACAAATGATGGCGGAACTGCTTACGACTTTAATTTATCGGCAGACTTTGGGCCATTGACGGTTACCAATATAATTTCTCCTTCTGGTGCGTCTTATAGTGGAGGTAAATTTATTTTAGGTAATGTTCCAAATGGAACTACTAGTCTAATTTTTGATCTCACCCCAACAGGTAACTGGTGTAGCGATCTGCCTTCAGGAGTAGTAATCTTTGAACCTCACTATCTTTATTGTGAAACTAATTTTTTACCTCCTGTTAAAATAGGAAATTATTCTGTCACAGGTATCCCCTCACTCTCAGTATCAAAGACTGGTGCCCCAGGTTCAATGTATTTAGGAGGGACTATAACTTACAATATAGTGGCTTCTTACTCTGGACCACTTAATTGTAACAACAGCACAACTTCAAACATTTTGGTAGTTGACACAATACCTGCTGGATTTTCTATAGATAATAATGGAAGCGGCACTGTTAGTGGAAATAAAATAACATGGAACGTTGACCCTGCAACAGGATTAAACACTACCGTTGTTCTTCAATCGCCAGATTATGGTAATTGCAGCTACTGCTATACAACTGCCATTAACACCGTAGATGCTACCATTACAGACTGTTGTGGATGTGTTAGAACAGCTTCATCTTCTCAGAGTACAATCCTTGAATGCGCGGAAAAGTTGACTTCAAACAAAACAGTATTCTCAAACTATAACTTTGAAAAATGCACTCCAATAGAATATACAAATACTTATAATTTTGCCAATGATACATTTTGGGACGATGTGTATATAACAAATCTTAAATTTAGAGAAGAATTATCAAACATGCAAGTTCTTGTTAGCCCCGTAATTATTACTATTGATAGCTGTAACGTTACCTATACCCCACCAGCTTCAACCTATCTGGATGTCAATTTTTCGGACACAACATTACAGAGCCTCATATGGACATTTTGTGCGATAGATACAAATACAACAAGTGTTAGAAACAGGAGTATCACTATTGAATACAATCTCTCTAATCAAAATCTATCCGAACCGCGATGTAGTGGATCTTATACATTTTTTGATTGGTCAATCTTAGATACCGGAAAAACTGGCGGGGGGAATTGCTATGGGGTAAGGCAAATAAGAGAGGGAGTTTTTGTAACGGTCAACGGTGCTAATGTAAATGTCAACTTAAGCGGCCTTCCCACAATTATAGATAGATGTGGAACTTACCTAGTTACCCTTAATATCAATAGGGACTCAATTGGAGGTGCATATGATGTTAATGTATCTTTCCCAACTGATAATTATCATGTTAATGTTAATAACATTACTATAAACGGCGGTTCGCCTAATCAAATATTAGGCCCAAACGGCTATGAATGGAAGTATGGGGACTTTTTTGTTAATAATACTTCGGCAAGTATCGATCTAAATGTTACTAAAAAATGTGATTCAAATGGGGAAATGACCGCTAATGTAGTCTGGAATGACATCTGTAATAATGATTCTACGGGCATCATCTGTACAGGG
>JBAYOH010000016.1:0-31606 GCA_041678455.1 Methanofastidiosum sp. | reverse complement strand
TTACATTTGTAAATTTCATTTTTACAAAGCATTTATATTTTTTATTGTTCTTATCTGTATGTATTGCGCATAAGCTTAATTATGCGAAATAATTATACATTCGTGTTTTATTTTAAACAATTGGATTGGGATTAAACTTAGGGCCAGATTGGACTAGGAAGAATGTCAGATACTATAAAAAATTAAAAAGAAAATATTCTCTCTTTGATTAAATATGTAGATCCCTAATTTGTATGGTTTTGTTCCCAAATTTTATCGGACTGTTCCTCTAATTTTGTGGACTCTTCGTAGAGGTTATCTGCTTGGTTTTGGAGTGGCTCAATATTTTTCTCAATCCAGAGTGAAAGGTCAAGGACTATATCTTCAGGAGATCGGACAGTATTTGTACATAAACTCATTTTACTAGTTCCTTGCTCGAAATAGTTAGTAGCCACACTATAGTTCATATTATTGAAGGCATCCAATCCTCTACTCATATAATCCATAGAGCTATCAAGGCATTGAAGAGTGGTAATGTTAGATTTCAGGGAATTAATGGGTATTTTCTTATATGCATTGTTCCAGTCATATATCCAAGAGCTAAGATATTTTTGAGAATTTTTAATGTTGGTTTGAGCTTTATCAAAGTTATACAAATTTATATTAATTAATCCTTTGTTCATCTCCTCTGAGAATTTAAGTCCGTCAATCTGCCCATCGACATACGCTATTACAAACTCTCTACCAATTTTTCTTTTACTATCCACTTCGATTTCTTTAGACAAAGCTTGTTTTCTTTTTTGTAGAGATTGTATCCTCAAATCAATATACTCATAAGTCCAATCAGGCAGATTTAAAGTTTTAATTTCTTTATAATAAATTTCTGCATTTCCATAATGCCTGCCAGACTCAACTAATAAAGGATTTAAATTATCAATGGCGTTATCATAATCATTCAATATTTTCAAGTTATTTTCCTGGACATAAGCACTGCCAGTTTCCCAATAGATTTTATCCCATTTATTATTCCATTCATCTAATTTGTCGACATACTCTTCCCTTATCCTATTGCCTTCGTCTATCTCGAAGTTACCCTTATCAATAAGTTCATTATATTTATCCCATTCATAGTGAGGCATTAAAAGGAAATATGCTCCAGCAATACCAACTACAATTGTTATAATTAATGCCACTGCGATTCTAGATTTATTTTGTGATGCCTTTAGAGGGATAGAGTTTGGTATATCTTCTTTTACTTCGGAGGTCTTTGCACCACATTTTTGACAAAAAAAAGAATCTTTTGGTATTTCTTCGCCACATTTTATACAAAATTTCTTACTTTTCATTTTTATCACCTATTTAGATATATACCAAGACCCATACAAACTTCCATCAACTTTGTAAAGGTATAAGGTATCTCCACCATTATTCCACACTGCCCCAGTTCTGCACCAGTATAGAGAATTTGAAGTATTCGATCCATACCCTGTATATATTTTTACAATGTCCCCCTCATATAAAGTAATTTTTGGGAATACAAAAGTCCAACCATATTCATCTTTTATTGACCAGCTACCAAGATCAACTTTTCCCTTTGTGCATTTTATGCTTACCCACTCATCATTCAAGTTATAATTATCGTCTCCGTAAGCATTAATATGGGTAGGGCCAACTTCAAGAGCATAGGCTGGGGCGGGCATCTTCATTTGAGTAGATACCTGATTAGATTGGCTATATGGCCCATAATCTGAAAAATTATTATTAAATGCCCAAAGAAGTATTCCTACTACAATAAGTCCCAAGAGAATATTTTTACCTGTGAAAATACTTTGCGATTTAGATTGGCTGTTTGAATATCTGGGCCCAATCTGTTTTCCACAATAAATACAATGGTAAGACTCTTCAGGGAGTATTGAGCCACAATTTTGACAGTATCTATAGTTACCCATACCTACACTCCAGTTACTATTTTTCCTCCAAATCACATAATTTTTATTAGGAGGAATAATTTTCATGATTAAGCATATATTTTTTTAAGTTTATTTTCTCTTTTATTTTCATATAAGGCCACTATACCTACTATTATTCCAAAAAAACTATAAATTCTAAACCATCCTGACCAAAATGATTTAGCCATTGAGGATCTCATCTCTTCAATATTTAATGAATCATCTCCTGCAACATCATTGAATTTCTCAGTATAATAATCTAGATTAAGGCTAAGTGCTCCAATTAGTAGTATTGATACTATAATTAATGCTGAAGCCGAAGTATTATCGAGCCTAAAATCTTTAGTTCTTGGATTTTTCTTAACTTTTTTCATATAAAATAAAGTAGCAATAAATAAGATTATTACTAAGAGAACTGCTATATTCAAATCAAGCAAGTTTGGCATATCAAATGAATTAAATTTATCAATGTAATATTTCCTAAATCCGGTATAAAGAGCGATTCCTACAAAAAATGGAATCAACATGTACCGAAATGGCATTTCTTTTTTGCCACTTTTTATGATTGTATAAAGAGATAATGGCATAAATGCAATTAAAATAATTGAATAAGTTATTGAGTGTATTTGATACGGAATTAAATATGATGTTGGCATCCCAATAAACGAATTAATAAAAAGAATTGCCATAACCCCAAAACCAAGAGCTATTGTTCCTGCAAAATATCTAAATCCATGTCTAATTACAGATTCGGTTTTTGACATATTATTTCCCCTTATATTGTTTTTAATTACATAAATTTGGTTCAAGCCTACAAGCCTTATTATAGTCTAGTTCAGCTTTATCATAATCTCCTGTTGTATAATATACTAAACCTCTCATAAAATATGAAGGCCCAAATTGAGGATTCATTTGTATGGATTTTGTAAAATCAGCAATCGCTTTTTCGTTATCTTTTAGATTATAATAAATCATACCCCTAACATAGTAAGGATGAAAATCAAGTGGAGCCAGTTCAATTGCTTTATTTAAGTCAAGTAAAGCCTTGCTATACTGCTCCAAAGAAAGATAGTTCAGTCCTCTGTTGTTGTATACTAACGGATTATTCGGATTAATCTCAATAGATTTAGTATATGATTGTATTGCTCCAGAATAATTCTTAGTTTGGTATAATGCATTTCCTCTTTCAAACCAGATATAGTCATCATCAGGTTCGATAGAGAGAAACTTATCAAAACAAGATATCGCTTCACTAAATCTTCCTTGTTCATTAAGAATAATTCCTTTTTTACTCCAAGGAGGTGCATAATTTGGATCGATAGATATAGTTTTATTGTAACATTGTAAGGCTTCATTATTTTTTTCTTGATTATACAAAGCATCACCTTTATAACTCCAAGCTAAAACAAAATTTGGATCAATATAAATAGCCTTGTCAAAGCATTCTACCGCCTTTATATCATTTTCAAGCATTAGAAGTGCAACGCCTTTAGTTACCCATGCATCTTTATTATTTGGATCCATAGCAATAGCTAGGTCAAGCTTTTCTATTGATTCAGTATATTTTTCCTCAAGAAATAATGAAGCTCCTTCTTCAAAGTAATCTGAAGATGATTTAGCAATATTTTGGGGAGAATTATCTACTTTTGGAATATCGTTACACAGTGGGAATATAATAATAGAACTTAGAATCAATAATGTAATAATAAAATGATAATTTAATTTTTCCATAACATCATCAAAGATCTTATGTATTTTCCCCATATATAAGAATATGGAAAAAAATAGGGAAAATAGGGAAAAATATTTCTTTTCCATTTTAATTGATCGAAACATCCTTGAAGTAATCCCTTAGTTGCCGATAGACATCATTCATTTCCTTTAGCTTATCTTCTGCCATCTTTCTTGTTTCTTCGGATTTGTTAGTGTTCTTGTCGGGATGTAGCAGCTCTAGCCAATATTTTCTTTTCTTTTTGACCATGTCAAATGTAACTTGGCTTGACATATTGATCTCATATTTTTGAAGTAATGATATTATCTCCGGAGGAAAGTCATTTGTCTTAGGAGAAGAATAATGAGAACTTTGTCTTTTAGTTCTACTTTGATCTTGTCGACTTCTTTCTTCTTCTCTTCTCCTAGAACCTTCTTGTTTTCTCGATTCTTCGTATCTTTTTCTGTTTTCTTCTTGTCCCATTCTGAAAGCTTCATCTTCTTGATAGTTTGTATTGGTTTGTTTTGTTTTTTGTTTAGTTCCAGATTTATTTTTCTCCCCATTATTTCGTTCCGAATCTGATTTTTTTATGACTTTGTATGTAACGTACAATAACCCCACGAGAAAGATATATCGAAAATAAGAAAAAGGGCTTGAACTACTAGTAGTTGAAGTTATTGTCTTTTCAACATCTTGATATTTAGTCACTGTTCGAGTCTTATTTACATCTTTATACATTGTTACATTTTCATATACAGTCACATCTTTTTCTATTACTTCACATATACATTGTTCACTTGGTATGGATAACCCATAAGAATATTTGAAAGATAACTTGGGGGTATAATTTATATAATGATTTGACAAATCTACTGTTATTATAGACCAAGTATTATTAGTCATTGCTTCCCATCGTTCTTCAAGAGTTGATTCTTGGGAAAATTCTACTTCGGGGAGTGGGCGTGGATTATATTCCTCTAATAAAGGTGTATCAGTAATAATATGGTACCACCCAGCAGGTTTAATTTCATATACGCGAGAACCTGAAACAACATTCAAATTGCCCACACGCCTTTCTTTATATTTATAATATCCTTCGATTAAACAATTATTATAATCTGAAGTATTGGATATATCAAATTCAGAATTTCCACAAATAATAAAATCTTGTTTTTTGGTAGTGTGTGTCTTGACGACATAAGGTTCTTTTTCAGTATAGATTTCAGTGACAGTATACGGCTCTTTTTCAACGTATGTTTCAGTTGCAGGATAGCCTGCATAACTTTCTAGGATAAAAACAATTGTAATAATAATCAATAAACATAATCCAAATAATGTTTTTAGATTTTTCATATAAGTCAAGATTTTAATATTTTGTATATATATAAAGATATGGAAAAATATTTCTTTTCCATATACAGATATAAAACTAAGGATTCAAGAATGAGACGAAAATAAACTGATTGGAAAAATCTGTTTATTACCAATTAGAGAATATTGTGAAAATATTTTAAGTAGCATAAAAACCATTAGCCCCTAGTCGGATCCTACCTTCTTGTATTAAATCGTTGAGTGCATTTTCTGTATTTACTTCCCCAAATTGTAGCATCTGTACTATGTCTCCAAAAAATAGATTAGGTTCAGCTTCCGATTGGATGAAAACGTAAATAATCTCTTTTATATCCTCATACCCCAGGCCATTCTCATAAATCATTTCATCTTCTCCAGATTCCTCATACTCCTGGTACTCTCCATTGTTGTATTCGTAAAGACCATTATCTGAACTACCATATGAATTAATAATTACTGGAGAATTATAATCACTTAAGCATTGTAAGTATTCAATTTGACTTTTTGGAATACATACATTTTTGCCAGACTCTAAAAGCTTGAATGTAATTGATTTTTTTGTAGTTCTAAGTATCAAAGCATTAAACTGGGAAGGAATTTGTTTTTCTAAAGCAATCATATTAGTTACATTAACTAAATAGTTTTTTTTAGTCTTAAAAAGCATAAATGTTTCATACATATACTTGTCTGCCCAAATATGTGAAAAAACAGATATAGTGCCTATCCCAGTTAATATTAAGGCATTGGCATTATTTTTTAGAGTTAAGTAAGAAAGAAAGAATAAAACAATGCATGATATTAAACTGAAAGTAATAGTATGAGGAAATTTTCTATGATCGTAGCTGTCTTCTGCATATCCACTGTGAATTTTGAGAACAATTACCGCTAACAAAGCAAAAACTAAATTAAAGTATTTTGAAGCTAAAAAAAACATTATTAGAGAATAAATTATTATAAGTACCATGGCTATCTGAGGTAATCCACTTATTTTGGATCTTGAATGATCGATGTCTGGCAACAAGCTGAATATTCCAAATATGATTAAGATAGGAAAGAGAATATCCATTTGAAAAACATTGATCCCTAATAAATACATAATACATATGAAGAGTATATTGAACACTCCACTAACAAATAAATGTCCTTCGGCATTCAAATTTATCAAATATTATTATATTTTTTAATTTATAAGAATATGGAAAAGAATGGCTGTGGGACATATTTATTTTAAGCACTAGTCTTTTACAATGATCACATAGGCTCGATAGCCTATGTATTTCTTCTGGGCATCAACTTTTGCACTATTTCCATACGCTGTGACTTTTCGCTCATATATCTGTACAACTTCCTCGCTTAGATTAAGCGGGCCGTTCATTATAGCTTCAACTTTTCTTGGCATGGTTAGTCTATCCATGGATAGCCTTATAAAGCTTTGGGTTACTAGTACCACATGCTAACGACAGAAGCTGTCCGAAGACGTGTCAGAGATGTGAAAGCTGGCATTTTCTCTGGCCCTAAGATCAAATCTAGCGCAGGCCGCAACTGGCCCGAGTATGAAGCAGAGTTATCTGACAGCATTCGTTCTGCTTTTACGGAAATCGGCCCTTTAATAGATGAAGCAGTTTCTAACATGCGCATAAGTAAAGGCAGAGGCCCTATCCGTAAACTCACCTTGAAACAAAGAGTAACTCTTCTTCTGATAAAAGAACTCGTAGGCCACAGCAACAGGATGATGGCCAACATGCTCATTATTTTTTCAATGCTAAATGACATAGATGTCAGCTACAAAACGATAGAAAGGCTTTACTCTGACCCAGAAGTGGCGCTTGCCATCCATAATCTCCATGTTGTCATGTTAAAAAAGAAGGGAATAACACATGTCGACACATCTGGAGACGGAACAGGTTATTCTCTTACAGTGTCTAAGCATTACTCTTCAGCAGTTCAGAAAAGACATGATAAGGCAAAAGAAGTTGATTACGGGGAAAATCAGTTTCGAAGAGAGTTTGTTTATAAGTTTGCGCTTCTCGATCTAAACACCTTCATGTACGTTGCATACGGGGCAAGTCTCAAAAGCGAAAAAGAAGCGTTTGACAAAGCAATGGAAATGTTGGGCACTCTTGACATAACTATAGACAGCGTTCGTCTTGACAAATACTACAGCCAGCCATCATACATTGACAGATTTGAGGAAGCCAAAGTCTACATTATACCAAAGGCTAACTGCACGATCAAAGGGTCGCAGAAATGGAAGAGCACTTTGAAAGAGTTTCTGAAGGATACGGAAAGCTACCTCCAAGAGTACTACAGAAGAGAAAGCTCTGAAGCAGCTTTTTCAGCCGATAAGAGGCGCTTTGGCTGGAAGATAGAGCAGAGGCGTACTGCAAGAATATATTCTGCTGTCACATGCATTGCGCTCTGGCACAATCTTTTGAATCTAAATGCAGGTTAATATGTCCCACAGCCGAAAAGAATAGGGAAAATAGGGAAAAGGCTCACAGTTATTCTGGCCTTATTTTTAAGGCCAAATATACTATATTAATATAATCCGTGTCAAACGTGACATCAAAATATTAAAAATAATAAAAGTTCCTATAATATAAACATTAAAAAAAGTTTCCTGAAAATAGTGTCATCGATGTCACAAATGTCACATTTTTAGATTAATATAAATTTGGCCTAAAGCTATTTCTCATCCTTTCAAGTTTATCATTATCAATATCAATCCCTTCATAATATCTGCCGTTGTGATCTCTTGATCTTTTGATTCCTATCTGGGCAAGTCTTCTTCCAAATACCCTGTTTGGGATTGGATTGATTTTTACAAAATTGCAGTACTCTTCATAGGTCTGGTAAAGCTCTCCGGTCTTTGTTTTGCCTAGAGTCTCTGTCGTGCAGATATCCTCTAAAAACTCCTTTATAGGATCCATCTCCTCCTCATATTCTTTTGTTGCGAGTTCAACTGATTTTGGAGTTTTTAGCCCTTCAGATTGCCATCTTCTACACCCTTCAAGCGCCCAGTTCAAAATGCCTGGGAGCTCCTCCTTTAGTTTTTTACCAAGCTCTTTGTCCTTCTTCTCTTCTGGGATTTTCACATTAAACGGTATTAGTCTTATCCTCCTCCATATTGCAAAGTCACCGCCCTTGATTATCGGCTTATTATTGGCAACTAGCCAGATCTTGAAGTTTGGCAGAAACTCAAACTCCTCCGAATATAGAAATCTGGCCTTAATCGTATCCTCACCAGTTACTTGTTTAACAAGACTCTCTGCAAGCTGCTTTCCCTCCTCGATCTCTATCGTGCTTACAAGCCTAGATCCTTTGAGTCTTGCTAGATCATTTCTAGGGCCAGAATCGTTCTTCCTAACAGTGAAAGTTGAAAAGTCAGTCTGCTTTGCATAGTCACCAATTAAGGCTTTTAGAACATTCATAAAGGTAGATTTCCCGTTTTGGCCCCCGCCATAAAGAAAGAGAAGTATCTGCTCACTTGTATCTCCTGTAAGGCTGTATCCAACGAGCTCCTGGACATAAGAAATTAGTTCCATATCACCTTCGAAGATCTCATGAAGGAAATTCTCCCACAAAGGGCATTTTGCCTCGGAATCATAGACTAAATCGACAATCTTTGTGATATAGCTATCTTTAGAATGGGCTTCATCAAACTCCATTGTCTTTAGATTTATTGTCCCATTTCGAACATTCAAAAGAAATAGATCTTTATCAAGATCATCTGGAGTTATAGGCACCATAGCCATTGCAGCATTTACCATTGCATTTAATCTTGGCTCCATCTGAGAAGTTAACGCCCAGTTGGATAGCTTTCTCTGATTTTCTAGATATGGCTCCATAGAAGCCTCTGAAAAAATAAATCTTGCAACTTCCATAGCCATGAGCTTAATCTTTTTTACCGAGTCCTCTTCCCATCTATCCCCGTTCCATATGTACCATCTTCCAAGAGAACTGCAATACCTTATAGTCTCGCCATAGTACTTGACCATGCGCTCTGCATTTCCCATATCGCTCAAAGTGAAAAAACTCTTTTGAAAATCTGTAGTTATTTTAGATACCTCTTTTTCTGGTAACGGCTCTTGCATTCTAACTTGATTTATCGCAAGGAGTGTGGCTCGGATGTGCTCTGGATCAAGACCGATGTTTCTCAGAGTTCCAGATATTGATGTTAAGGCCTTATTTCTCTCCCCTTGTTTTATCTTACCTTCAAATATGTTGGGCTTACTTCTAATCTTTTCCTTGAAAGCCTCAACTAGCTCGGTAGGCATTTCAGCAATTTCTGTTTCAAGTATGGGATTAATCCACTTATACTCTTTTCCAGTAGGGTGTATGCTTGGAGGTGCTACTATAAGCCCCCCTTCCCCTCTTATGTCGATATCAGGATAGATCCCAATATGACTGCCCCATTTGTCTGTGTTTTTAAAATAGTAGTGTTTTCCTCTTATTGACTTTGTTACGACCGTTAATGGCATTTCCTTGTTGTAAAGTATTTCTAAAGATTTTTTACCCTGTTCTTTATCTACATCGACTACTACTAAGTTATTTATTTCTCCAGTTATAATTCCAATATTTGCTTCAGGCTGTTTTGTCCACCAAGAAATGACATCCTCTCTTTTTGCCCTCTCTTTCTCATACTTCCCCCATTTGATCATTGGGAATTTATCACGTGGAACTAGAGGCAAAATGTTTAATCCTGCGTCATAATAGGTCAAAGCCCAATCCATCAGCGTCTTTGGGCCACAAGCTGCATCTTTTACAACGGCATTTTCGATAAGAATCTCATATGTTCTTTTTGGTATCTTTCCAATATCTCCTTTTTTATAAGGGCCATAAACCTTTAGATCGTCTCCGTAAAAGTTAGGAGCATCCTCTAAGAATAAGACTTCCTTGAGATATATTTTTTGGGCCAGTTCATCAATTAGAGGATAGTTTAACCTAAGTGAAAGTGTCAGGATAGTTTCTGGAACCTTCTGATTTCTATAAATTATTGGAGAATTCTTACACAAAAAATTAATGGCCTTTTCTTTCGAAATTGTCCTATGGACATGACGCCATGTATTTCCTTTTTTGTGTACACTCTTTAGCACTGGCGTGAATATTTTTTCGTAGATTAGTTCAAAGAGAATAATCTCTACTCTTGAAAGCTCATTTGTCTCCCAATTCAATGTGACCAGTTCGATAGAAGTTGGCTGCTGCCAGTTTGAAGCTATATCGAAGCTTTCCAACATAGCTAAGTGAAACCCTTTAAGGAAGAACAATCTTTCAATCGATGTTTTTGGCCCTAAATTTAGGGTCTCTAGATTCTCATACACAAGTACGGCGTTATCTAGGTCAAGATACTGAAAACGCTTGTCCTTTGCGCATGCCCTAAGATCTTCAAGAAACTTTTTTTCTCTATCCTCATTAGTTATCATGGGGTAGTCTAAACAAGTATGCGAAACTGGATAATTACTGGTATACTCTAGATAGCTTTCGAGGTCTTTATCATCAAAGTAGACGTCGTGAATTATGCCTTCATGCTTAACTATACCACTCTTTTCCCAATAAGAAAATAGCATAATATCAGGCCACCTTACAGAAGGCCTTAGTGATTATTAGGATCTTGGCCCTAAAATTAGCATCTATTGAAAACATGGATAAAATATTTTTGAGCCATTGATTATCCTTATCTCGGCATAGTTGCATTTCAAATGATAATTATATTAAAAATATCCTTATTTTAGAATTTGGCCTTATTTTTAAGGCCAAATAGATTATAATTAGACTTTATTTTAGAAAATCTATTCTATTAATTAAAATATGGTAAAAATGGCCCAAAATCAATACGCATTTGTAATAAAAAGAAGTGCGGTCGCCGGGATTCGAACCCGAGTTGCGAGCTTGGCAAGCTCGCGTGCTAGCCACTACACTACAACCGCATGTGAAGGAGTATTTTTTACTCCTAAAAAATATATATAAAGGTTTTGGTTATTTTTTTCTTAGTTTTTAGGCAAAAACTTTTATTGCATTGTTCACTAAATAAATTGTGGAAACTACTTTTGTGCTTCTAAGAGCTGAATCGTTTGATAAAATATTAACATCTCTTTCCGATATGAAGAGATATGGGGACCTAAAGGTAATTGGAAAACCTAAAGTTATCACAGAGGAGTTTTCAGAGACACTTTTGAAAAAAACTTTAAAACAAGAAGTAAAAATAAAGTTTAAAGCCAATGTGATAGCATCTGTTGAGGGCGAGGGCGGTCTAATAATAGACAGGCTTCGAAAGATTCATCCTCCTGCACACATGATTGCTATAACCAGTAAAAATGAACTCTATTTGCTAGTCCAAAGATCGCTTAACAATTTTAATAATCTAAAAGGGTATACAAAACCAAAGGTGGGCACATGAAAGTCATAGCATCAGGAACTTTTGATCGGCTCCACAAAGGCCATAAACATTTTTTAACGTCCGCATTTTCACTCGGTTATGTTTACATCGGATTAACATCTGAAAACATGATTAAAAATAAACCATACGCAAATAGTATCCAAAGTTTTGAGACTAGAAAGAATAATTTAATTCAATGCTTGACAGAAGAAGGGAAAACAAATAATTATGATTACCAAATAATAGAAATAAACGATAGGTATGGATTTGCTATTGAGTCTATGGAAGCTGATGTGATTGTTGTAACTTCTGATACACTGGATACAGCAAAAGAAATAAATGACATAAGGGCTGAATTAGGGATTTACCCCCTTGATATAATAGAAGTAGATTTAATTATTAAAGATAATAAAAAAATATCTTCCAGTGATTTGAGAAAGGAAGAAAATGATTAATCTTTTTTCCAGAAGTCTCCTTTGTAAGCACTAGTTGCTGGGCACCCAAGGCATCTCCCGGATTTGTAGTAAGGACATCCATCGCAATCTAGCTCGCACCCTCTTTCACCTTCTAATGTTATCTTGACTGGCATCACTAAATCCTTTACCGGGCTTATAATTATATTAAAATTAACTTCTTTTACATCCGAATTTTGTCTTAAATGATAGTCAACAATAGATTCGAGGGTTGATATATTCTCTCCCATAAAAAGTAGCGTCATATTATATTTTCCCGATATCATAAGAGCATTAATGAAGAATGGGCATTTGGAAAAAGTATCAATTATATTTTGTGAATTTTTTGCAGCTATCTCAACTTTAGCAAGGAAGAGATTAACCTTCTTAAAGTTCATGCCTACAATATGAGAGAGTATTCCTCTATCCTTCAGTTTCTTTATTCTCATCCCAACGGAAGGCTGTGAAAGACCTATTATTTCAGCTATCTCACTTTGTGATATCTCGGGATTTTTTTGAAAAAGTGTTATTATTTGTCTATCCTTTTCATCAAGTCGGACATTACTATTCATTTCATCACCTTATATTATAAGATATACTTATATACTAATAAATCTTTCTATACAATATATTATTAATAATATTGACTTATATCTTATTTGAGCATAACTATATAAAATTATAGCCCTAACTAAACAGAGGCGTGTTCGATGAATGGTGTTTTAAGATTTGGCGTTTCAATCCCTCCCGACCTTTTGGAAAAATTTGACAAGATAATCAAGGCGGAGGGTTATGACAGTCGCTCTGAAGCAATCAGAGATATAATAAGAGGATACATAGTTAAACGTCAGTGGATTTCTGGGGAAGAGGACGCCGTCTGCACAATCTCATTGGTATACGATCACACCAAGCGAGGGGTAGCTGAAAAGATAACTGATGTGGAGCACCACCACATAAAAGAAATCGTAACAACTACTCACGTACATCTTGATGAAGAAAACTGCCTTGAGGTCATTATAATTAAAGGTAACAGTGAAAAGATAAGAGACTTTGCGAGATATCTTCTGTCAATAAAAGGTATAAAACACGGAGATTTTATTATCGTATCCACAGGAAAAGGCATTGAGTAGATTTAATGAAAAAGCTAATTATTTTTGCTGTCCTCATTTTACTATTAATTTTGATTGGTAATCCTGAGCTCTTCAATAAAGCTGAGATTAAAGAAACTTATGTGTTATTCACTGTAGATATAGAATACGATTTCCCACCAGTACTTAACACTGAAAAAGGCCTTGACGAGGGCATCCCTGTACTACTCTCTATATTTGAAGAGCACAGTGTAAAAGCTACTTTTCTTGTGACCGGCGAAGTGGCAGATAATAGGCCAGATGTCTTAAAGGACATTTACCAAAGAGGCCATGAGATCGGGTCACACAGTTACTACCACAAATCACTTAAAGCGCAGACCAACTCTGATATAAAAAATGAGGTTATTCTTTCAACAAATGCGATCGAGAAAACAATAGGAGTTCGACCAGTTTCATTTAGGGCTCCTGGGCACAGCGTATGTAACGATTTAATGACTATACTCCAAGATGAGGGATATCTTGTTGAAGCATCTGCAGAAAAAATTAATTCTTATCCTTACCATCCGGATGTAAATGACTGGATCTCTGAAGGTAATATGAGTATCCTTAGAGTACCAGTTTCTCACACACCTTCATACTTCTATCCCCCAACTACCTACGATAGATCATGGATTGATTGTTTTAATAAGGCAGTAAGCCAGCAATCGGATAAGGACATTAAGATTGTAGTCATAGGACTCCACCCTTGGGAGCTAGTTGAAATTGAAGCACCAGAACAATATCAGAGCTATACTAGAGCTTGTGGGAAATATACAATTGAAAATTTGACTTCCCTCTTAGATTATCTCGACAATCAAAAAGTCGTTTATATAACACTTGAAGAGCTTTATCATATTATGCAAGAGTAGTCTATACAGCGCCATCTCTTAATTTTTCTTCAATGTTTAGAATATCTTTTATTCTTTTTTCTCCACCGATTTCTTTGATATAGTTTCTTGTTTCAGTTGATACAAGATCACTCCATTTTTTATCCAGAGAAATTAATTTTCTAATCAACGTCCCATTGAATTCCTCTTTTTGGTGGAACTTAACTTCAGATACAGTGTAACCCCGTTTTTCCCAAAGTAGTCTTACGAGAGTGTTATTAGTATAGATCTTGTCAAAGGACGGAAAAGTATCAATAATGTTTTCCACCCATATAGAGTTACTTTCTGTATTAGGGCTTGACAAAATTATTACTTTATTCCTAATCTCTTTGGTAGAACGTAAGATCATCTCAATTCGTTCTCCACATGAGAAGGGGTTTGAAATAGTGTATGATACTTGGGAGGATGCAACACAGATTATCGCCTCATCCTCTTTTTTCAGAATATCTTTTATCGCCATATAATGGCCGTTATGGAAAGGCTGAAATCTGCCTATAAAAAGACCTCTGCTCATTAGATCACTTCAAGAAGAGAGGATATCATTATCGGCAATATTACTGTTGCATCCCCTTCTATTGTAATAAAATCTGCATCTTCCCTTACCTTTCCCCATGAAATAGCTTCCCTTATCCTCGCTCCTGAAAGAGAACCGTCCCATTCAGGTGCAGTAGTGATATAGACCGCATAGTCAAGGCCCCCTCTAAACTGATTCCACCATATCGTATGGTGCTTTGATATGCCCCCTCCAATCATCAATGCACCAGTTTTATCTGCTGAATAAATCAGGTCACTTATAACATCCTCATCCTTCATTAAATTAAGATTGAAGTCTTTATGTTCATCCTGCCAGAAATAATAAAGTTGCCATCCCCAAGAACTGTCAAGAGGTCCTGGGAGTATAACTGGTATATTATTTTTGTAACACCAGTAAATAATAGAATCTTCCTTATTTTTTTCTCCTTCTAGGGCTTTTCCAAACCCCCACACAAGTTCGTGAGGGGAAACATCCCTAACGCCTTTATTGTATAAATCTCCAATAACTTTTCTGACCTTCTCCTCAAGAATCTCTGAATATGACTCGTTAGGTATCAATACATTACCTTCTCTGTTTACACCTTCCTTGTGAAGTTGTCTATCATCCATTTCAAACGAGCCGTGATGATAGTTCCTATAGATTCTTGCAATATCATGGTCTAATGTACCAGGTGTTGTGATTATCATATCAAAGATTTTTCTCTTTACAAGTTCCTTGATTATACCTCTTGTTCCTGTTGCAACTAAAGAAGCTGGAAACGATAGAATCCTCTTACAATCTTTGTCTCTTGTCATTTTTTGTAAAATCTGAGAACCATCTCCGACTTTTTTTGCTACATAACCTCCAGATAAGGCCATCTGATCAGTAAGATCTTTCATTGTCTTTATTTTATTAAGATCAATATCCTTTACAATTTCTCTTTTCATATATATACCAAGATTAAATTATCTTAAATAACTTTTCAATAACTTTAAATACTTTTTATCTATCTCATTTTTATGGAATTTAACATTCTCATCTGCGGAGTAGGAGGACAGGGAACTATTCTCGCTTCATATGTTCTTGGAAATGCAGCATTAAAAGATGGGCATAAGGTAAGATTGGGTGAGGTTCATGGCATGGCCCAGAGAGGGGGGTCAGTTGTTTCTCATGTAAGGATGGGCGATGAGGTCTACAGTTCTGTTATCCCCCAAGGGAAAGCAGATATTATAATCGCATTTGAACCACTCGAAGCTTTAAGAAATGTATCCTATCTTAAAAAAGGTGGGAAGACCATACTAAATACCGAGAGAATAAATCCAATCTCTGTATCACTAGGGGAATGTGATTATCCTCCAATAGATGAGATACTGTTTAATCTTTCAGAAAAAGGCAAGGTCTATCATTTCAATGCAACTGAAATTGCAAAAGGCTTAGGCAATCAGGTCACAATGAACATGGTAATGATGGGGGCTCTATCCCTTCTTGAAACCCCAATAAAAAATGAAACACTTTTGGAAACAATAGTATCTGTGCTATCTAAAAAAGCAGAGATAAACATGAAAGCCTTTGAGGCAGGAAGAAAAAAGATGGAGAATCTACTGTAGTTTAGATTTCTGCTACTATAGTCTCCCCAGCCTTTACATTGTCCCCAATTTTTATTATTGTTGAAGAATCAGAAGGGTACATAACAACTACTTGCGACCCTAGTTTTATTATGCCTATTTTATCACCCCTGTCCAAAATTTGGCCCTCATTTACATAACATTCAATTCTTCGTGCAACTGTTCCGGCAATCTGAACTGTAACTGTCCTTATATCCCCATCAATTACGACTATATTTCTCTCATTCTCTACAAGGACGTTTCTAAAAGCAGGATAATGATCCCCTTCAACATAAATAATATCTATCACCTGGCCAGATATAGGCGCTCTGTTTACATGAACATCAAAAAGCCCCATAAAAATAGAGACCATTGTAAAATTTCCTTCAATAATTCCTTTTAGTTCTGGCAAGTAGATTATTTCACCATTTTTTACTGTATAAGGGATTTCACCATCCTTCACAGTATCTATAGCTATTACTTTTCCATCGGCAGGAGAAATAATAATATTTTTTTCAAAAGGAATTGATCTTTCTGGATCCCTGTAAAAAACAACACTAAAAATAACAAGTCCTATAATACTTAGACTTAGAAAAATAACCACATTTCTTTTAAATTGGAACACCACAAATGTTAAAAACATAGGTATTTATTTAAAATTAATCGTGATTGATGTTCAACTAACGAAAACTATTATAAGCTATAGATAATGAATATCGTTTGTTAGACCTAGAGGTGGTCCTATAGTATTTATAGAAAAAGTCACAATGAAAGGATTCAAATCCTATGGTAATAAAACTCTGACACTTCCAATTTCTAAAGGGTTCACATGTATAGTTGGGCCCAACGGAAGCGGAAAGTCAAACATAACAGATGCAATCTGTTTTGTTGTCGGTAGGATATCTGCGAAATCAATGAGGGGGGAGAAACTCTCAGACCTAATATTTAACGGAACAGAAGACGAAAAAAAAGCCGAAGAAGCAATTGTTTCAATCACTTTCAACAATGAAGCCGGCGGGCTTCCAATCGATGAGAAAAAAGTTACAATCTCAAGGGCGGTCAATCTCAAAGGAGAAGGGGAGTACAGGGTAAATGGAAAAAGAGCCACTAGATCTTACGTTTTAGATATCTTTTCTTATGTAGGTGTAAGGCCCGATGGGCATAATATTGTAATGCAAGGAGATATTGCACACTTTATTAATATGAACCCTGTTGAGAGAAGAGGGATCATAGAGGAAATATCTGGTATTGCAGAATTTGATGATAAAAAAAATAAAGGGCTAAGAGAACTTGAAAAAGCCCAGGAGAATATAACAAGAGTTGAGCTTGTAATCTCCGAAGTTAAAAATCGTCTTGATAGACTGCTCCGCGACAAAAAAGATGCTGAGCGATACCAAGAGATCGATAAAGAAATAAAAAATAAATGGGCTATTTACTATCACAGCAAATTAAATGAGTTAGAGGATACAAAAATAAAATTTGAGGCAAATATTGAAAAAGGCCAAAAAGACATCGAAGAGTTACGAATTTTAGTTTCTAAAATTGTTCAGGATATATCCAATAAAGAAAAAGAATTATTAGAACTTGATGACGAATACAATCGCAAAATGGAAATGGACAGTATCAACATAACAAGAGAAATTGAAAAAATTAAAGGAAATATTTCCTCAATCAATCAATCGATCGAATATGAAAAAAAGGAACTTTCTTCAGTAAAGAAAGAGATTGATGAACTAAAGAAAGAGATCTCTGGCAATGAACTAAAAATCAAAGAACTATTAGAAAATAAATCCAAACTAGAAAAGGAAAGTGCTGAAGTTGAATCAACTATTAAAAGCAAGGAAGTCGAATATAGAAAACTCCTAGATACATTGTCTGGGAAAGACGGGATGTTCTTAAAAATTAAAGAGAGTTTACTTGAAGTTGATAGAAAACTAGAAAAGAATAGAAAAGACTATCTTGCACTAAACAAAGAACTTGATTCCTACAATGCATCTGTTTCACTTCTGGACCAAGACACCAAACGAATTACAACAGATATCAAAAAAATAGACGATAAATTATCTGATATCGAAAAAAAATTAAAAGAAAAAGAATCAAAATCCTCAGCTTACGACTCTAATCTTAAAAATAACAATAATGAAAGTATAACCCTCAATCAGAGATATCAAGGTCTAAAAAGTGATTTATTGAAGGTGGAGTCTGATTCAAAACAGGCTTTATCCCAATTTGAAAACTTAAAAGCCAGAATAAATGTAAAGAAAGAAGCCCAAAATGATATCACCGGTGGGCAAAAAGCAATTGCAGAGATCCTAAAGGCTAAAAAGGATAAACTAATTCCGGGAATTTATGGCACTATTTCTGAGCTTGGAACTACTAAAGAGGAATATAGTCTTGCACTGGAAGTTGCAGCAGGGTCAAGACTTACAAATATTGTTGTAGAAGATGATAATGTTGCAAGGGAATGTGTCAAATTCCTTAAGAATTTAAAAGCTGGTCGTGCAACATTCTTGCCTTTAAATAAACTCGTTACTCCAAGAATATTAAATGCTCCAAAGACAAAAGGAGTAGTCGGGCTTGCAATTGAACTGGTATCTTTTGATGAAAAATTTAGAAAAGCATTTGAGTATATATTTGGAAGAACTTACATAATTGAAAATATTGATGTTTCTAAAACAATAGACAATACAAGACTTGTAACACTTGATGGTGATCTAGTAGAATCATCAGGTGCGATAACTGGTGGTTATTATACCCGAAAGAAATTTTCTGTTTCTTTTAACATTGAAGAAGATAACGTTTCATTAATAGATTTGGAAAAAAAGTTATCTGAATACGATCTAAGAAGAAAATCTCTTAGAACAGAAATAGAAAAACTGGAAGAAACTTTGAAAAATCTCAGCATAAATAAAGCAGAGTCGGCTTCTGAACTTGCTACAACTAATAGAGAAAAAGATGAACTCTTAAAAGAGAAGAATTCCTTACAAAAGGAAAAATTGGCATTTGAGAAAAATATTGAAGAGCTAACAAAAAAACTAGAAAAACAAAAGAGTCTGTTTTCTGATACAAAAATCAAAATTGACCCTATCGTGAAAGAAATAGCAAAACTTGAGGCAGAGAAGGCAAACGTTGAGAGAGGCATAGAGGATTCTAGTGCGGGTGAAATGGGCGAGGCTCTTGAGCTTGACCTTACAGATCTTCGAAAGAAAAATTCTGAGATGGCCTCACAGATATCATCAATTAATTCAACTCTTGAATACCTTAAACAATCCAATATTAAATCTTCTGAAAAAATCGATTTAAGAAAGCCTCAAGAAGACGTGGCTTTGAAAAAAATATCTGATTTAGATCACAGCCTAAAAGAATTTAATGAAACCCTGAAAGAAAATGAAAAAGAAGATTCTATAATAAAAAAAGAATTATCTTCATTTAATCAAAAAAAAAGGGGCCTTTCAACTGATACTTCTGATTTAAGAATCAAAAAAGATAACAAAATTGAGAAAATATCAAAATTAGAATCTGATCTTAAATTATGGGCTTCAGAAAAAAGGACTATAATAGAAGATATATCCGAATTTTCTAGACACGCTTCAGATTATGAAGCGCCTAAAGAATTTTCCAAACACCCAGACAAACTTAAAATTGAGATTGAGTCGTTGGAGAAGGAAAGAGAGAAATTAATGCCAATTAACATGAGGGCGATTATAGAGCACGAGGAAGAAGAAGGCAGATACAATATCCTAAAACTTAGAAGAGACACACTTATAGAAGAAAAGAATGCAATTCTTAACTTCATAGCCGAAATAGAGAAAGAGAAATCTGAAGTTTTCCTCAAAACATTTAATGAGATTGCTTCCAACTTCTCAGATATATTCTCAGACATATCTCCTGAAGGAACAGCTCAACTTCTCCTTGAAACAGAAGACAATCCTTTTGAAGGCGGGATAATAATAGATGCCAAGCCTTTGGGTAAGAATGTTAAGGCTGCTGTATCATTAAGTGGTGGAGAAAAAGCTATTACTGCACTGTCATTGATATTTGCTATCCAACGCCACAAACCATCTCCCTTCTACATACTTGATGAAGTAGATGCAAATCTTGACGATGCAAATGTAGAGAGAACTGCTGAAATGATAAAGAGGCAAGCTGAAAAGACACAGTTTATTGTAATTACCTTAAGAGAAGGGATGATGTCCAGAGCAGAAAGATTGTTTGGGGTTTCAATGTACAAGAAGGGACTCTCATCAATGGTCTCACTTGAAGTCGAGAAAGTAGTTAAACAGGCGGAGGCATTAGCCTGATCCAAGAAGATGTTCTGATACCTGAGATAGGCCCAATAGACGTTCTTATGGATCTTGTCCTGTCAAGAGAAATAGATCCGTGGGACATTGATATAATAGACCTTACAAATAAATTTTTGGACAGGATTAGAAAATTAAAGAATCTTGACCTAAGGATATCCGGCAAGACAATACTTACAGCCTCCATTCTTTTGAGAATGAAAAGTGAACAATTGATGAGAAAAGATGAGAAAAAAGAAGAAGACGACGAATTTTTTGATTTTTGGGAAGATATTGAAAACGCTGAATTTGAAATTGACGATATTAAGCCACCATTAAGAAGAAGAAGCGTTGGCAAGATGACCCTCCCAGAACTTTTTGAGGCACTAATTGATGCTTTAGAAGAAGGGGAAAAGCCGAAGAGGAAGACTATAGCTAAACCAGGCCCCCAGATTTATAAAATTGATGAAATCAAGGCCGATATAAGAAAACAGGTAGATAAATTATACCAACACCTATTGGAGCTTAAAGGCATAAATGACATTATCTATTTTAGAGATTTACTTGAGGAGAAAACAACAAGAGAAATAGCAAGAATATTTTTGTATATATTGTTCCTTTACAGCGATAAAAAGATAGATGTCACCCAAGAAGAGATGTTCGGCGAGATATTCATTAAAGTTCTGTAATCTTTTCAATGAATCCCATTTTATATAGCCTATAAAAGGTAGGGATATCAAAAAGTTTTGGAATTTCTTTTTCAGTCACCCTGCCTTTTGTTTGCATTAATAAAAACACATTGATTTCTTTTTCTGAAAATCCTCCAATCTCTTTCAAATAAGCAATATCATGAGATTTTGCTTCCTCTGAAAGAACATAAGAAGTCTTCATAAGTTTTTTTCTCGAGAGTCCACCTTTTGGCAATATTGATAAGATAAAAAGAAGGACAGTTATAACTGAAGTTCCTTGTAGTATAGGCTCTATGGTATTTAAGACATCTTCTTGGGTAACTTCTACATTTATAGTATATACCTCAATATTTACTGAAGCATTTGTTGATAGCAAAGGATCAGTTTCAAATATTAAGTAATATGTTTTCGTTTCTTTTGGAGCATAGGGGAAGTTAAGTTTATCCGTCTGATAGAAATATTCTATAGGTTTTAGATCATCAGGCTCTTTTTGCCAGACTAAAAAACCCTCTATATCAGTCAATGAAATATTAATTTTGCCAGAGGAAGAAAATACTATTTGGTATGTCCTCCTCCCTTCTAACGGCACGGCTATATATTTAGGATTATCTCTGGATACAAAAAAGTTCTCACTTAGTTCTATCTGTTTGATATTTTGTTTAACTGTCTTTTCATGTCCTGAGTAGTAAATATATGCTAGGGGTAACTCTACAAAAAAGAGTACAAAAAGAAATATTATTAAATATTTATATCTCATACAATACACCCCAAAGCATTTCAGAGCTCATAAGCCTCATCATCTTTTTTCAGATTAGCTTTCTCATCACGCTTATTAAACTACTATTTGAAATATATAACCTTTTGTTCAAAAAATCTCAGTTCTGACGTTTGTTATCAACTTTTCTTTCATGAACAAGTTCGAGAATATCTTCAACATCCTTTGAGGATTTAATCTCTTTTTGGGTAAGTATGGGAACGCCCTTGATATTTTCCTTTACTTTCTTAACATTTACTACAAACATTGCATCTTTTTCTGTAATATCGGAAATACTTGCCACAATCTCTGCCTTCTTTTCAAATATGTATGTTTTAGTATTAGATATCCCTGTGATTAAAATTTCCCTCTCCTTCAAAAGAGCGTTGAAAGGGGTTCTCTTGGTAGGAAAGACTTCAAACCCTTTGTCACTTAGATCCCATAAAACAGTTTTTTCAAGATCAGATCTAGCAGCGTCAACAGGATTTTCTTGAATAGTATTAATTTCTTTTTTGTCAATTGTTTTAATTATACATATCGGTTTAGTTATGCCTACATCCAGCTCTTTTTCTATCTTCAGAACAGAATCAATACTAATCCTTTTGTCTACGTTTTCAAACTCATAGACAGAACTTTTTGAAACTCCTATAAGTTCTGCTAGATGGCTTATAGACATACCTCTCTTCTCCCTTTCTTCCTTGATTATACTCCCGTCAACCTCTACAAAAAACCCCCCTCTATCGGCATATATCAAAGGAGGATTGCCCTCTATGAATAGGTCTTCGAGAGTTTCAAGTGAGATGCAGTTTGTCCCGTGTCTTGAATAGACAGTACCGTTTTCAATTGAGCCTAATTTTGTCTTTGTCCCAATTACAAGCGGTATCGCTTTCAGAGCTTTAGAAAGAATTTTAAGATCCCAAGCATGCTCATCAGAAAATGTATCAAGGTTTACTAAAGCCTTTATTATTAGAACTATAAGATTTCTTCTTGCAACAATGTCAAAAGAGCATTGAACCCTAGATAGGGCTACCTCAAAACCACTTTTTTTCAATGTTTCAACAATATTATCCAACAGTTCTTGCTTTTCCATCGTATAACGGTATAAGAAAGGTTATATAAATATATACCTTCAATTTTTCGTGATAATCGGCCTTGATGATACAGATTCAGTTGACGGAATGTGTACAACTTATATTGGCACACTTATCGTAGATGCTATAAGAGACCTTGATAGAAATATTATTAGGGAACCTCCAAAATTATTGCGTTTGAATCCAAATAATCCATATAAAACAAGGGGAAACGGGGCCGTTTCAATCAGGATAACTAACACCCCTGGCCCAAAGATTCTTGAAAAAATTAAATCTGTTTCCTTTGACATCGTAACTAAGTATTCCGAATCAGGAGACAATACAAATCCAGCAATTGTTTTCCTCAAAGATAATTCAATTACCCCAGAAATTCAATTGTTTGCCAAAAGAGCGCTTCACGAGATGCTTTCAATAGATGAGGCCATTTTGTTATTAAACAAAATTGGGGCAGATTATAATTTTATTGGAAATGGTAGAGGGCTCATAGGTGCGCTTGCATCATGTGCGTTGCAATTGGAAGATTTTACTTATGAACTGATTGTATATAGAAGTCACAATAAACGAGGGAAAAAATTTGTCAGCGAACTAGGGGCAATGGAAATAGAAAAAAAATATCCGCCTAAAATATTCTCAAGTTATGATTTTGAAAATCGGAGAATGGTTATTTCACCGCATTCGGACTGTCCCATATTATATGGCTTAAGAGGTGAATCTCCAGAACTCATATTGGAAGCTGCAAAAATGATAGAATCAGAACTTCCTTTCAAACGAAATCTCTTTGTAACTAACCAGGGTACAGATATGCACCTCGAAGAAAGTAGTATTGAAGAAGTGCGTCCATTCTCTTCAGTTATAGTTAAGGGTACTGTTTCTAAGAATCCATATACCGTTTATGGGGGGCATGTCTTTTTTGAAATATCAAACGGTAAAAAAATTCTATGTGCAGCATATGAACCCACGAAAGGATTTAGAAACATAGTAAGAAATCTTACTGTAGGTGATGAAATAACGGCTTATGGCGGTGTTTTAGAAACAGAGCACGGACTTACAATTAATCTTGAGAAGATTGAAATAACAAAGTTAGCAGAACTCTATAAAACAGAAAAGCCTATTTGTCCTATATGCAGTAATCAGATGAAATCAATTGGCAAAGAGAAGGGTTACCGCTGCAAGAAGTGCCATACAAAAAACAGAGAAGTTTCAATTATTCAACTTCCAAGAGATATTAAAATTGGGATATATGAGGTACCATTGTGTGCCAAACGTCACCTATCAAAACCCCTTTTAAGGTATGGCAGAGAGAAGAAATTTGAAGAAGAAAGATTTAAATTTGATTATACTACGTTTGATATGGAATTTGAAGGGATATAATGTTTTACACAGCATCTGAAGAGGATATTAAATCAGGGAAAACAACTGATTTTTACTTTATCAACACAAAAAAGATTCTTGAAGCAAAGGACATCGATAAAAACGTCGTCGTTGAAATTACGGCTTCTGGCCTCCCAAATAATTATAGATGGGGGATACTCTCTGGATTATACGAGGCCCTTTTACTGCTTGAAGGTTATAATATCGATGTAAGTGGTCTTGGAGAAGGCTCACTTTTCTATCAACAAGAGCCTGTTCTTACAATAGAAGGAAATTACAGGGAATTTTGTGATCTTGAAACTGCATTGTTGGGCTTTCTCTGTCAATCATCAGGCATTTCAACAAAATCTGCCAGACTTAAAAAAATGGCAGGTGAAAAATCAATATTAAGTTTCGGTGTAAGAAGGATGCATCCCACAATAGCTCCGATGATTGATAGGGCCGCTTACCTCGGCGGGCTGGATGGATTTTCTTGTATAGGGGCTGAAAAAATTATAGGAAAGAAGGCATCAGGAACAATGCCACACTCCCTTGCATTAATAATTGGTGATTCAAAAGAGGCTTTTATTTTATTTGATCAGATAATAGATAAAGACATACCAAGAATAATGCTTGCAGATACTTTTTGTGATGAAAAGAGAGAGGCATTGATCGCAGCTGAGAATATAAAAAATCTTGATGGTGTAAGACTCGACACACCTGGTTCAAGAAGAGGAAATATGTCAAAGATAATACAGGAAGTCAGATGGGAGCTTGATATTAGGGGATATAAAGATGTAAAAATATTCCTTTCTGGAGGACTAGACGAAGAATCTTTTAAATCATTTAAAGATGCAGATGCTTTTGGTGTGGGAACCTCAGTTTCAAATGCCAAAACAATTGATTTTGCACTTGATATTGTTGAGGTAGAAGGTACACCCTTTACTAAAAGGGGAAAACTAAGCGGTAAAAAAACAGTTCTTAGATGCCCAAAATGCATGGCTGGAAAGATTGTCTATGGCAAAACAACTGAAAAATGTGCATGTGGAGAAAAAATGAAACCCGCTCAGATAAACTTAATGAAAAAAGGAAAAATTTTAATTGATTTTGAAGATGTAAGCGATATAAGATCTAACGTATTAAATCTGATAAAAAAAGTTGAGTTTTGATGAAGATACTCCTTGCAACTGCCTGCGGGGCAAAAAAAAATAAAGGTAAGATGCCAGCAATAAATCTATACAAATCCTCAAGGATAAAATCTGTTTATAACAGAAGAAACGGTGCTGATTTTGCTGTTTTAAGTGCTAAATACGGACTTTTATACCCAGATAAAATAATAAAAGATTACGAGCAGATACTTGATTTCAAAGGTGTAAAAAAACTTATACCTCAAGTCGCAGAGTTCATTAACAAGTACGAGCTTATAGTATTTTTTAAAGGAGGCTCCAGAGAAGAATACAGAGAATTAATTAGGCAGGCATCAGAGATAATGAATAAACCGCTAATCTTTATAGGAAATAGAAATCAGGAAGATATTGGAAAACTAGAAGAGCTCTTAACGAGATGCACAAAAGGCGATTTAGAAATAGGTGGAATAGCGCCTTCAATCGAAACTTATAACTTACCATAGAAAACTATTTTAAATCACAATATAGTTTATTTTTATGAATCCTCTCCTTCTAAATCCTTTCCGGGAGGAGGCAAAAGACTACCTTGGCATTAGTTTTGAAGAGGTATCGCAAGATCTTTTAGACTTTGGAATTAATAAAATTAAAGCCGAAGTAGAAAATACCAAAAATAGGAAATATCTACTTCCTAGCGGATCAGACGAGGCAACAGATATTATATCTTTTTATCTTTTCTGTCAGGCTCTTTCTAAAAGACCTTTTTCAAGTGAATCAAGACTTTTCGCTTCTGTAAATTCAAAGATATACAGGTCAAGATTGTCAGAAGCATTGATAATTGAAAAAGATAATAAGCAAATAAAGGACGAGATCATAAAAACTGTTAAGGAGATAATTGAAGTCATACCATTTCGCATGCCCGATATAAACAGGATACTTGAATACAGGGCAAAAAAAGCAAAAGAGATGTCAATTGAAGAATCGTTTTCTATCATTAAAGAAATCGATCTTAAAATCACTGACGAGATTATAAGGGATTTAGAAAAACTTGGATTTTTTAAAATATCAGGAGAATCAAGGGACCCAAGACTTTTTCCAGAGTATTATTTCATTAAATGGACCGATGCGGAAACTTTAATCCAATACACTGATAGCTACATCCTTAATGGTTACATACTTGTAGACAAGAGCAAACTTCTCAATGCGTTCATGAAAAAAATGGAGCAGAGAATTCTAAGTTATATCAAAAGTATAGCTGAAAAAACAAAAGAACTGAAACTTCCAATATATGAAGAGATTTTTCGGGAAGTATCGAGGATATCAGGAACTCTGACGGAGATTGAAGTCCAATCAGAAGAGTTAAACCCTGAAGTTTATCCCCCTTGTGTCATAAAAGCATTATCAGGTGTTGGAGCTGGTGACAGAAATTATGCCATCACATTATTTTTATCTTCTTTTTTATCTTATTCAAGGCTCTTGCCTTCAACAAAGATCTTCTCAAAAGATGAAAAACCTTCTCTCAATGAAAATCAGATTAATATTTTGATAAATGAAGTCATACCTTTAATTTTATCTGCTGCAAACAAGTGTAACCCCCCCCTACTCGAAGATCAACCCCAAGAGGAATTAAATATATACTACCACCTTGGATTTGGTCTTGCTTACCCTACATTGGATAACTTTGGGAGAAGCAAATGGTACATCCCTCCAGGATGCGCTAAGGTGAAGGAAAATGCACCAATACTGTGTGAACCTGACGGCTTCTGTAAGATGTATTTTTACGAGATAACAAAAAAAGAAATACTTGAAAATATCAAAGGCAACACCACCGGTGAAAAAATATTACTTGTTTTAAAAGATAGGATAAGAACTGTAAATGAAATCATTCAAAAAACTGGTGAACCTGAAGATGAAGTAAAAAAGCAGCTTTTAGCATTTGTCAAAAATAAAACAGTCACAGCCAGAAGGATAAATAACCCGTTCATGTATTACCTAAGAAAAAAACGGGCTCTTAAAAGAAAAGCGGATATTATTCGCTAATAATGGCGTTATTCGCATAAATTTTACTATTTATTTATTTAAACGAATATATAACGAAAACTATTTAAATATAAAAATCGTATAGGCATCATGTTTCTGTCTGTTCTGTTTTTTAAAAATTTAATGATAGGAGGGATATAAACGAGTGGAGCTATTATAAAAGAGGCTAGTTTCTCTCAGACACCAAATGATCCCAGGGCACAAGTTGTAATCGTCGGAAACCCATGCGAGATAAACGGCGTAAAGAAAATAATGGCATTGACAAAAGAGTTCAAAGAGTTTTATAAAGACCGAGACGCAGACTATCCGCACTGGCCAAAAAGAGTGTTCACCGTAGCGGTATTCTGCAAGGAAAACTTTTCTCCAAAGTCAATACCATCTTATGTTGAAAAGGATATGGGATTACCCCTCGAAGAAGTCAACAAAATGAATATTTCTAACGGAGTTTTCTATGCATACACTGACAAAGAGGTAAGATCAAGAAAGATAAAAGAAATATCAAAGTATGCAAGGGGAAACTGTAGGCAGTGTACTGACTTTACTGGTGATTTTTCAGATATTTCTGTGGGCAGTGTTGGAACACAAGCAGGCTGGTCAACGGTAATCTTGAGATCAAAAGAAGCAAAAGATTTATTCAAAAAACTTGTCGATCAGGGGCTTATTGAAGTTTCAGCAAATGTGCAAATGGAAGAGCTAAACAAGATTATAGACCTAAACAACAAACAGGCCAAAAAATCTATTAAGCTAGCCCAAGACAAGGGATTTAAACTTCCTTTTGCAGATTTGGAAAAAGATGATAACTTAGAAGGATTTGTTGAAAAGGGTCATAAAAAAGACTTTATGGATTTAGAAAAAGAAATTCTGCAACCGGGGCTTTGCGTTGCATGCGGAACATGCGCACTTGCATGTCCGTGTTATAATATTGAAATACTTGAGGATGGGAGGCCCTACAGTATCAGAGGCTGTCTATTGGGCTGTGGCTGTTGCTATATGGCGTGTCCAAGAACTCACTCCTTTAAGAAAATACTCTTGAAGGATCAGGAAGAACCTGAGATTGTTGCAGCAAGGGCCAATAATCTATCATCCCATAGCCAAGATGGTGGCGTGATAACGGCCTTAATAACATACGGCCTTAAGAATGATATATTCTCAAAGGCTATTGTTGCCAGGACCGATTCGAAGTGGAGGGCATATCCGTTTATTACAAATGATCCTTCATTCTTGAAAAGAGCTGCAGGTTCTAAATATTCTATTATTCCGCAAGTATATGGATTAAAGTTTGGAAGGTGATTTAATGACAGATTTAAGTGTTGAATTTTTAGGTGTTGAATTTAAGAGTCCGATTCTCCTCTCTTCGGCCCCGCCAACTTTGGATGCAGATCATATTAAAAGGGCTGTAGAGGCGGGATTTGGCGGTGGAGTTACAAAGACTATATCTTACAGGCAATTCCATGATCCAAAACCAAGATTTCAAGGGGTCAAAGGTAGAAACAGACTATTTGGAATGCAAAATATAGAGCATGTTTCCACCTATGTCTTTGACAGGTGGATAAAAGAGTTTAAGGTGCTAAGAGAGCTAAAGAAAACTCACGGTACCCCTATTGTTGTCAGTATCATGGCAGGTACAGATCTAGACGAATGGGCAAAATTGGCAAGAGATGTTGAGGCGCAGGGCGCTGATATAATCGAATTAAATGTTTCATGCCCCCACATGTCAGACAGTGCGATGGGATCATTCATAGGTCAGGACTGTCCTTTGACCGGAGAAGTTTCTAAGGCGGCAGCAGAGGCCGTCAGCGTTCCTATCATGACAAAACTAACTCCAAACGTAACTGACATCGCATCAATTGCAAAGGAAGCGATAAAGGGCGGTGCAAAAGGAGTTGCAGCAATTAACACCGTCTTAATTCTATCAGGCGTTGATATTACTACTGGGAATCCTTTACCTGATGTTTGGGGCAAGGGCGGATTTGGCGGTTACTCGGGGCCTGCTGTGAGGCCAATAGGACTCAGGATGGTCGGAGAGATTGCAAGAGAAGGGATCAATATTTCAGGGATAGGTGGAATTGAGTCTTGGGAAAATGTAATTGAGTACATGATGATGGGTGCAGGTACAGTGCAGCTTGCAACAGCTGCTATGTGGTATGGATTTGACATAGTAAAAGGCTGGAACGAGAATATTCTAACTTTTATAAAAGAGCATGGCTACGACTCACTTGCTGACTTGAAAGGGATTACACTGTCAAAGATTACAGAACTTGAAAAACTTGACTATGTAACTGAAGTCTATTCTGATGTTGATACTGAAAGATGTATTGACTGCAGAAGATGTGTCACTGCTTGTAGAGACGGGGCTACAGACGCAATGAAAAATCCAAAGTTAAATGATGTTGACTATGAAAAGTGTGTAGGATGTGGGCTTTGTAAGATGGTCTGTCCACAAAACTGTATTTCAATGATAATCAATAAAGATAAAAATAAATTATGAGAATTACGATTAATCTCTATTTTTTCTTTTCAATTTTATAAATCTTAGGGCACTTTATCGTGTTTCTTAACTCTTTTAATCAAATATTGGGCCGCTTCCCAAAATTTTTCGATAGCTGATGCTATGCCATTCTGACAAGTGTTTGCAGCTGATATGGATTAAAAGAAAAACATACAAACATCAACTTTACTTCGACCCTTGGCAGCGTTGTCACAATCATGTGCCGAGTTCCTATCATTGCTTCTTCGGGTCTTGGCGCTTCTCCTCTGGGCTTACTTGCGTTCTGCTCAGGATCAGAGCTGATAAAAGTTGCATCTTGGATGACGCTTTTATAACCTTATTAAATGTCAAGCCCTTCCACTTCAGCTGGATTATATGAGAAGAGGTCACTAAACTCTCTTTTTTCAATCATGCTAAGGATATTCTGCTTATACTTATCGATCAATTTTATAGCACTGTATGAATTAATATCTTTGCTCGCTATTAAAACTATCAAAAAAGTCTCTGAAAGGGGGATTGCTATAATCTTCCAATCCTTGACCATTATTGATAAGGCTTCAGGGGTTCTGTTTTCTATCCTTTTAGCTGCGTCAATTACCCCGGCCATTATTGCAGCTATAATCTGATTATCCTCTTTTTCCTCCATAACAGATATCAAAAGGCCATCTATCCCCATTATAAAAGCATTTTTTATACTATTATTTTCAAGGATAAGATTTTTCAAATGCTTAATAAGGATGTCTTCTCTCATCAGACCACGTATATCTTTCTTATTCCTAATTTATAAATATATTCAAACAAGGCCTTCAGATAAGTTTAAATCCTAATCAAAATAAAATGGCTCTATCCCAATGGTGTCAAGCGATGGCTGAAGAATACGAAGGTAGTGGTAGTTTAAACTTTAGAAGAGATGTTTTAATCCTAATAGGATTTACTATTGGTATCGCCATTCTGCTCGATCATGTC
The DNA here is from genome assembly GCA_041678455.1 of Methanofastidiosum sp. GTDB lineage: Archaea > Methanobacteriota_B > Thermococci > Methanofastidiosales > Methanofastidiosaceae > Methanofastidiosum. The sequence goes on along the minus strand of JBAYOH010000016.1, from coordinate 875 downwards.
GGTTTTACACGAAATCAAATTATAGCGACTTCAATATTGGCGGCAACTGTCATTGGAACTCTTCTTTTTTGGAGCTTTAGAGTCGCCATAGCTTTTCTTGGGATATCGGTTTTATTGTTAACGCGGACATTGGATATCCCTCATCTTATTGAATTTGCATCGCTTGAAGTAATATTATTTCTTGTTGGGATGATGACCCTTGTTGGGATGATGAAAGATGTTGGATTCTTTAGGTGGTTGATGATCAAAATCGTTAAACTAACTAACTTTGAAGCGCACCCCCTTTTGATTGTTTTTTGTTTGCTATCTGCAGTCCTTGCAATGGCCATTGATGAGGTCACTTCCATTATTTTTGTAACAGCAGTCTTATTAGAAATAACAGATTATTTTGATGTCAATCCCGTTCCATATGTTATTGCCTGTGTTATGGCGACTAACATAGGTAGCTCTGGGACAGTTTTGGGAAACCCCATTGGCATATTGATTGCAATGAGGGGTAAATTATCATTTGAAGATTTTATTATATGGGCATTTCCAGTAGCATTAATGTCTTTGATTGCGACTATCATAATAGTATTGTTCTGGTATAGAAAAGATATAGCACTATTTAGGTCAAAAATAAGATTAAAAATGAGGACAACAGAAAAATTGGCATTCCAGGACGAATGGGAATTTGTACCAGACAAGAAAGAGTTTAAGATAGGCGTTGCAATATTTGTATCCACAATAGTGCTCATTGCTATGCACAAAAGACTCGAATCTTTATTTGACCTTCCACATAATACACTTCTTCTAGCAGCATCTTTAATAGGCGCAAGTATGGTTATGTTATGGAAAAGAACAAAAGCCAGAGAGTATATTGAAAAAGATGTGGA
>JBAYOH010000015.1:0-32710 GCA_041678455.1 Methanofastidiosum sp. | reverse complement strand
TGTTAGAAACGGCCTCATCTATCAATGGGCTGATGTTTCTGAATGCTGCACGAATACTCTTAGATAACTCTTTCTCATACTCTGGCCAGTTTCTTCCAGCTGACGATTTGAACTTGTGTTCGGAGGGTAGGCACTCTTTTACATCTCTGATCCGTCTTCTGACCGCTTCAGTTGTCAGCATGGGATACTAGTAACCCTAAGCTTTATAAGTCTTTCTATGTATAGACCAAACATGTCACGCAAAGTTGAAGCTATAGTGAATGGTCCGCTTAATCTTGGCGAAGAAGTAGTAGAGATATACGAGAGAAAAGTTAGTGCATATGGCAATGGGGCGAAGGTAGATGCCCAGAAGAAGTACATAGGCTATCGGGCCTATGTGATTATTGTAAAAGACTAGCACCTAACTTCTATTTGAATGTGGGCAAAAGGAATTATGTCCCACAGCCACAATAACCAATAAATTTATATTTAGGAACACTTAATATTGTTAGTATGGTCAACACTACTACAAATACCGAACAAGATTATCTTAAAGCCATTTTAAATATTACAGAGAATAAAGGTTTCGCAAGAACAAAAGATGTCGCTAAGGCGTTAGGAGTAAGACCTGCAACTACAGTTGAAATGTTAAAAAAACTTGAAGAAAAAGGACTAATTAAAAGAGAGCATTATGGGCCCACAGTCTTAACTGAAAAAGGAACGAAAATAGCAACAATTACATTAAAAAAACATAAAGTTCTTCTTGATTTTTTTACGATGATACTTGTACCGGAAGAAGACGCCGAAAAAGATGCGTGTGATATGGAACACAATTTAAGCAAGGTCACTAATGAGCAGCTTATTAAGTTCATGGCGTTCTTATCTCACGAAGAATTTTTTGATATTTGGGCAAAAAAATTCAAAGATTTCTCCTCAAGCGGCAAGTTGAAATCTATCAAGTTCTCTGGTGAAGAGTATTATGATGATTTGGCAACCAAAATATGAAATAATTCTCTATTAATAAATAAACTATTTAAGAAGAGAATATTTACCAAATTCATGATATCTCTTGGGATAGAGGGTACAGCGCATACTCTTGGGATTGGGATAGTTTCTGAAGAATGTGTGCTCTCGAATGTTACTGATTCTTATTGTTCAGATGGGGGGATCCACCCTAGGAAAGCTGCAGACCACCACGCCAATGCAATAGGGAACGTTATGAAGAAATCTTTATCTGAAGCAGGTATTAAAAAAGATGAAGTTGATTTAATCTCTTTTTCAATGGGGCCTGGACTTGGGCCATGTCTCAGAATTGTTGCCAGCGCTGCAAGGTCGCTCTCGATTAATTTAAATGTACCTATAATAGGAGTAAATCATTGTGTTGCCCATGTAGAAATTGGTAGATTCACTACAGGGGCAAAGGATCCAGTTACGCTTTATGTTTCAGGAGGAAATACCCAAATATTGGCTTATGCAGAAGGTAAATATAGGGTGTTTGGGGAGACTCTTGATGTCGGAATAGGTAATATGCAGGATACATTTAGCAGAGAATTAGGGATAGGATTTCCTTGTGGAAAACAAATCGATAATCTTTCTAACAAAGGACGTAATTATTTACAGTTACCCTATACAATAAAAGGCATGGATTTTTCTTTCTCAGGTCTTTTGACAGAATCAATTAAAAAATTAAAAACTAACAGTCAAGAAGATGTCACCTTTTCACTAATGGAAACTGCATACTCCTTGGTAGTTGAAGCATCTGAGCGAGCAATGTCCCATACCGAAAAAAATGAACTATTATTAACAGGAGGAGTTGCATCTTCTAAAAGATTAAAAGAGATGTGTAGCACTATGTGTGTTGAAAGAGATGCTACACTTTTTGTTCCCCCTCCTGCTCTATGCCGGGACAACGGGGCAATGATTGCATATCAAGGGTTATTGGAATACTCAAATGGCAAGAGGATGGGAATTGAAGATACGATAATAAAGCAAAAATGGAGAACAGACGAGGTGGAAGTAAATTGGGTATAAACAATTTAGAAAAAGCGGCAAAAATCATAAAGAAGGGCGGCGTGGTAGTCTACCCAACTGACACCTGCTATGGCATAGGATGTGATGCGACTAATTCACTAGCAATTGAAAAAATATTCAAAATAAAGGGCAGGGAAAAAGATAAACCACTTCCATTGATAGCTTCTTCAATTGAAATGGTAGAAAAATATGTTTTTTTAGAAGAAAGAGCAATTAAACTGTTCAAAGCTTTCCCGGGGATATCTGTTGCCCTTAGAAAAAAAGGCAATGCCATACCAGATATGGTAAATAAGGAAAAACTGGCATTTAGAATACCCTCAAATGAGACATCTAGAAAGTTGTCTGAATTATCTGACAAACCTATCATTTCAACAAGTGCAAATAGATCGGGAGATCCATCTCCTTACTCTATAGAAGAGGTAAAATCTAGCCTCAAAGGATTCTTAGGAGAAATTGATCTATTTATCGACAGAGGAGTTCTTGATAAAAATCTTCCCTCGACCATAGTTGATTTAGTTGATGGTAGTATAGGGAGGATAGGCAACGTAAAAGAAAAGCAAATAATAGATCTACTGGGGGATAAGCTTTGATTCTAAAAAAAGGGGCAGAAGCAGACCTTTATCTTGAAGATTTCAAGGATGTTTTCGGATTTGATTTTTATAACGAGAAGGTCGTCATCAAAAAAAGGGTAAAGAAAAATTACAGAATTAATGAAATTGATGACATGATTAGAGGATTTAGAACAGTAAAAGAAGCAAAGATAATCAATAAAGCAAAACTCTCTGGCGTAAACTCTCCAGCGCTGTATCTTGTTGACTTAAAAGAAAAAAGTATTGTAATGGAGTATATTAATGGAATCCGATTAAAAGAACACTTTTCTTCAAAAGGGCTCAATAAAGAGATAGGATTTCAGATAGGTAAATCAGTTGGTTGTATGCACAAAACTGGGATAATCCATGGGGACCTCACGACATCAAACATGATATTATACAATGGCAAAGTATATTTCATTGACTTTGGACTATCAGAGGAATCTGAAGAAATCGAGAAACAAGGGATAGACGTACACCTATTGAGACAGGCTTTGGAGAGTACACATTTTGACATTTCAGAAGAGCTATATAAAATAATACTTGAAGGATATTCAGTTGTTGTTGGAAACAAAAAAAAGGATGAAATCCTCCAAAGAATTGAACAAATAGAAAAGAGGGGAAGATATAGAAAAAGAGACTAAATCTTTTCTAATTCGCTTAAAACTTCCCAGAGAATTGTTCTCGTGTGCATTGGCATGTTAGGATCGTTTGAAATTTCATCCAACAGCTCAACTGCAGCATGGGCTCTTGATTGGACAGATTCAGAAGTATCGAGTAATCTGTCAGCAGCTTCCTTTGCAGCCCTTCTTATGTTTCTAGGAACACTGTTGTCTTCGTTAACAAATTCGTTTAAATAATCGACTATACCTTTAATATTTTCTTCAGGCATTATATCACCTCTTCTATATACCGCATGAACATGAAATTGCTTTAAAACTTTTATCTTTGGAATATTTAATTTACTAAAACTAAATAGGTTATAAGTATAGACAGTATACCAAAAACAGCTCCAATTACCCAAATTATAAGGACTAGGCTTTTTTCAGTGAGTTTAAGATGGGAAGTTAGTAAATTTGCCACCGAGAGATATTTTTGTGGGTGTAATATTCCGTTGCTGTCCACTTGTGTTGGGCCATATTTTTTTCCACCAAATCTTCTCATTGATTTGAATAAGAACTCCATAATTTGAGGCAGTAAAAGTATTACTCCGATTATCTCAATATGTTTTATTATAGAAAATGATGCGATTATAGCACCTACTATCAATGTTCCTGTATCTCCTGGGAATATTTTTGCCGGGTATTTATTGTAAAATAAAAAAGCAAGAAAAGACAAAGTAAAAGTAAGGAGATAAATTGATGTTTTCAGGTCTCCTAAAAGGAATATACAGATTGAAAGTGAAAGAGTTGATATAAATCCTAATCCAATCTCCTCACCATTAAACCCTGCAAGAAGATTAGTCAGGTTCGAAGCGGCGGTGATGCCTATAGGAACTATAATATAGTAGAGTAGACCAGTAGGGATTTTAAATAAAATTAGATTTAATGTAGTGTCTCTGACAAAAAAGAATAATGGTATACCTCCCAAGAGGCATACGATTGTTTTGAATGATTGAGGTATATTATACAGATCATCTATCAGACCAACCACGCCTATAATTACAACAGGAAAGACGAACATTAGTATTAACGCATCTCTCGATAATAAGTAATAGAGAATAAAAATAGGGATTGTTCCTAGGAGAAGAGCTACACCACCAGCTTCGGGGATCTCAAATCTTCCTATCTTATGGAGGTCGATACCAAACAAACCGTGCTTTTTATTGATTTTGCTGACGATTGGGGTAATGATGAGTGTAGTTATGAATGAAATAATCGGAAGCAATATGCTACTCATGAAATAACTGTTATATAGGCATTCTTAAATATTGTTATTATGGAGAAACAGCTCTCTCATTACACCCTTTTTCTATTTGACATGGATGGTACGCTAGTCAAGTTTAAACTTGACTTTGAGCATCTAAAAAGGGTAACAAGAAAAACCCTAGAAGATAATGGGATATATCTAGAGATCAGAGGGTCTTTAATTGAAACAATAAAAGAATTAAGGCCTATATTTACAAAAGAAGAAGAGTATAACGAATTTGCGAAAGGCATTGAAAATATTATAGTTCAGCATGAACTTGAAGCATCAGAAAAAGCTGAGGCTTTTCCTAATTCTATAGTGTTGTTAAATATTTTAAAGTCAAAAGGGAAGAACATTGGGGTAATTACTAGGAATAGTAAAGCTGCATCTATGAAGACTCTAGAAGTTTCTGGATTAATGGAATATATTGATGTTATTGTTACAAGAGAAGACGTTGCAAAGGTGAAACCTGATCCTGAGCATGTAGAAGTCGCCTTGAAATTTTTAGAAAAAAAGGCAGAAGATACAGTTGTTATTGGGGATCATAAATATGATATCTCATCTGGGAAAAGAGCTGGATGCTTCACAATAGGAATTCTTTCAGGCGTATCCTCCGAAGAGCTTCTAAACGAAGCAGATCTTATAGTCTCTTCGCTAGAAGAAATTATCTCATTTTTATAGTATATAGACAATAAAGTTTTTAAACAACACTTTAATCGTTTCGTATATATCTAAGGAAAGGAGGGTCACAATGGAATACAAAATTATTGTTTCTTACCAGGATGGTAAAACTATACAGAAAGAAGTAAAGGACAAACAGGCAGAACCTCTCTTTGGTTTAAAAATTGGCGAAGAGTTTAATGGTGAGAAGATAGGTCTTTCTGGTCATGTATTGAAGATCACAGGCGGATCCGATAAAGACGGATTTCCAATGAGGCAAGACCTAGACGGTGACAGAAGAGTAAAACTTTTGCTTTCCAAGAGTGTTGGCTTTAGACCAGTAGAACAAGGCGAGAGAAGAAAAAAGAGAGTTAGAGGTAACGTCATAAACGAAGACACCGTTCAAATTAACACCAAAGTAATTAAGCCTGAAAAATATGAAAATCCTGAAGAAAAGAAAGCAGAAGAAGTACCAAAAGAATCAAAATCTTAAGTGCATATAATTAATGATAAGGAGATATAAAGTTGGGCCAAGCAGAAGTAAATATAGGTCTTGTAGGACATGTCGATCACGGTAAAACTACTTTGACACGAGCTCTATCTGGAGTCTGGACAGACAAACACAGTGAAGAGCTTAGAAGAGGTATTACAATAAGACTAGGTTATGCAGATATAGAATTTAGAAAATGTGAATCATGCGAAGGTATAGAGGCCTATACTACTGAAAAATCTTGTCCTAAATGTGGTGGAGAATCCAAACTTTTAAGAAAAGTCTCCTTTGTCGATGCACCAGGGCATGAAACTTTAATGGCAACAATGCTTTCAGGCGCCGCAATCATGGACGGGGCAATATTGGTGATTGCAGCTAACGAGAACTGTCCACAACCACAGACAAGAGAACATCTAATGGCCTTAAATATTGTAGGGATTAAGAATATCGTTATTGCACAGAATAAAATAGAGCTTGTTTCTAAGGAAAAAGCAATTGAAAATTATAATCAGATTAAGAATTTTATTAGAGGAACTGTAGCTGAAAATGCTCCAATCATTCCTATATCAGCTCAGCACAGGGTAAATATTGACTATCTGATAAAATCAATCGAAGATGTAATTAAAACTCCAAAAAGAGATTCAAATAAATCACCAATAATGTATATTGCAAGGTCTTTTGATACAAATAGACCGGGGGTATTCCCAGAGGATCTAAAAGGTGGAATATTAGGAGGATCACTTATCCAAGGAAAACTAAAAGTCGGAGATAAAATTGAAATAAGGCCTGGTTTTGAAAAAGTTGAACAGAATAAGAAGGTCTTCAAGCCAATATTAACTGAAGTATACAGCTTAAATGTTAGCAATGAAGCAGTCGAAGAGGCGTTGCCTGGGGGCCTTCTTGGTGTTGGAACTTCACTAGACCCTGCAGTTACAAAGTCAGATACTTTAGCAGGCAGTATATTGGGGCATCCCGGAGAGTTGCCAAAAGTTTGGGATAATTTAACTCTAGAAATTAATCTTCTTGAAAGAGTTGTTGGTACAGAGGATGAAATTGAAGTTGACCCTATAAGACCTAAAGAAATGCTTTTGTTAAATGTTGGAACAGCTAAAACAATAGGCACAACGACAAAGGTCGGGAAAGTCACAGAATTGATATTAAAACTTCCAGTTTGTTCTTTAGTTGGTGAAAGGGTAGCCATAAGTAGAAGGGTCGGGGCCAGATGGAGACTAATAGGCTACGGAATAATAAAATAGTTGTAATTCTTGATACAAATTTTCTTCTTCTTCCAGGTAGATTTAACCTTAGAATTGAATCAATTGAAGAGATCATAGAAAAAAAATGTAATATAGTAATCCCCACAAATGTTATTTCTGAATTAAAAAGGATAGAACTTACTGGCTCTGATAAAAACGCTAAAGAAATTGCATTAATTATTTCTGAGCGCTATGAAAAAATTGAATTGGAAGGCCCTGTTGACAGATCAATTTTAGAATATGCTAAGGCCAACAAATGTGTTGTAGCAACAAACGACGTGAAATTAAAGTCAGATTTAAGAAAAATTCAAGTTCCAGTTGTTTTTGTAAAGAATGGAATAAGACTTGGGCTTGAAGGCTATATTGAGTAAATTCTTGTTTTGATAATGTCTATGTTGGTATCAACTGGATTAGAGGTATCTATAATTATCACATCTTCTTCAAATTCTTCAAATATTTTTTTCATTTTGAGGTATACGCTGTAATCTGCGTCACTGAACGTATCCTTTCTTTTATTTATCCTTTTCTTAAGAAGTTCTTCAGGAGTTTCACAATAAACAAAATAAACTTCTTCACAAAATGATTTTCCAATTTCTTTTGCCCTCTCTCTTAATGCTTTTGTATAAAAAGTTCCATCAAGGATAACATTTTTACCTATAGCCAAATATTTTCCAGTTTGTGAAAATAGTTCATTGTATACAATTCTTTTATCTTCTTCGTTGTATACTGGTTTTTCAAAAATCATTTTTCTTATCTTGTCAGTTGAAAAAACAATAGCATCTATATCTTTTGCAAGTGTTTCAGCAATTGTCGTCTTTCCTGTACCTGGAAGACCAGTCACCACAATAAGCATGAACTACCTCATAAGGTAAGTTTTAAATATATTACTCAAAATATAGACTGAGGGATAATTTGCCAGATAGATTTACAAAGCCGCCTTTTAAGAAGGTAAAAATAAAAGAAATACCAAATGAAAAATATGTTAGTGCCGTAGGTGCCATAATTAAAAAAGAGGGAAACGATATCCTTTTGGACGATGGCACAGGGCAAATCGAAGTCGTTTTTGGCGAAGATATCAATTTCAAAGAAGGTGACATCGTTAGAGTTTTTGGTGTTGCCATCTCGGGCTCTTTAAAAGGAGAATTAATTCAAGACATGTCGGGGCTTGATATAAAGCTCTACAGGGAAAGTTTTGACAAAATAAAAAATCTATACTATAAATAATATTCCAATAAATTTATATAAATAATAATAACTATTGTATATAGGTTGTAAGGTGAGCTAATGTTTGAAGCTGTTTTGAGTGCAGAAACATGGAAAAAATGTGTCACTGCTATCGGTAGTCTCGTAGAGGAAGTTCCTTTGAAGATTACTGCAGAGGGTATTGAGTTAAGGGCTATGGATCCATCTCATGTAAGCATGATCGATTTTAAAATGAACAAGGAAGTGTTTGCAGAGTATAAAACTGATAAAGAGGCCATCATAGGTATCGATATTGAAGATATGTCAAAATTCATAAATAGAAGCCGAAGCGACGATATTCTTGTTCTAAAACTTGATGAAGAAAAAAACAAGATACTTATGGTATTAAAAGGAACATCAACTAGGAGATTCGGGTGCCAGCTTATTGATGTCACCGAACAATCGAATCTCAAGATGCCCGCTTTAAATACCACTTCAAAGGTAAGGCTGAGTTCTCAAGCTTTTAGAGAAGGCTTAAAAGATGCAAATATAGTGTCAGATCACGTTTCCCTAAAAGCAGACGATGCGTTTTATATGAATGCGGAAGGAGACACAGGTGATATTGAAGTAAAACTTGAAAAAGGCGACCCTGATCTTTATGAGATTATTGTATCCGCAGGAGCTTCTTCAACATTTAATTTGAGCTACCTAACAGACATGTCAAAGTCAATACCCGGAGAAATGTCAATCGAAATAGGTAGTGATATGCCCGTAAAAATTGAATTTGAAATCGAAGGCGCTTCTTTTGTATTCATTCTTGCCCCAAGAGTCGAAAGATGAGAAGTAACATGGGAAAATATAATGTCGACCCTATAAATATCTTTAGAAAAGAATATATAAAAAATAGTGGTATTCTTGCCCCCAATACTGAAGATAACAATGATCTTATTGATTTGCTAAGTAAAACTTTTGATGAAAGTTCACTTGAAGGCAAAATAAATAAAGCTAAGAGTGAATACACAAAACTACAATTTGAGGCTTTTTGTAGGAAAAGATTTAGATCCATAGTTGAGAAATCCCTTGAGAATATAGGATCAGACAATGAGTTAGAAAATAGAATTTCTAAGGCAATTCAAGTTCTTCTTAGTGAATATAAGACCAATATTCTTAATGTAAATATCTCTCCTAAAGAAAGAAGGGAAAAGGTTTTTAAGGAGGTAAAACTCTCACAAGATGTACCAGAGTTCATAGGAGAGGATATGAGGGCCTATGGACCATATAAGAAAGGGGAAATAATTTCAATCCCCTTGAGAAATGCAGAGATATTTATAAGAGAAAAAATTGCTGAGAGCTAGTCAAAAGTGATTCTTATGAGAATGCCAAAAAAAATGAATACCTATTGCCCGACCTGTAAAAAGCATACGTCGCATAAGGTTGAGACTGTAAAGAAAAGGAAAAGAGGAGAACTTAGCGCAGGTCAGAGAAGGTATAAAAGAAAAATTAAAGGTTATAGAGGTTTTCCAAGATCTTCAGTTAGCGGTGGAAAATCTGTAAGCAAACTTGATTTAAGATATAGATGCGAATTATGTAAAAAAGCCACTACAAGAAAAGGCTTCAGAGTAAAAAAATTAGAGTTCGTGGAGGCATAATATGAAAAAACTTGTTTCTAAGTTTTTGAGAGTAAAATGTACTGACTGTTCAAGTGAGCAGATAGTATTTAACAGACCCGCTATCACCGTAAAATGCCTTACTTGTGGAAAATCCCTTGTTGAGTCAAAAGGTGGAGTAGGCAAGATTAATGCCGAAATACTAGAAGTATTGGAGTGATTATTCAATGCTTGAAAGGGATTACCCCGAAGAAGGGGATCTTGTCATGTGTTCTGTCAAGGAAGTATTTCCTTACGGTGCGTTCGTTATCCTTGACGAATATGACAAAGAGGGTATGATACATATAAAGGAAATCTCCTCCAGTTGGGTCAAAAATATTAGAAATCACGTGAGGGAAGGTCAAAAAATAGTATGCAAAGTTCTAAAAGTTGATACATCTAAAAATCATATAGACTTATCTCTTAGAAGAGTTACAAGCCAACAGAAGAAAACAAAAGTCCAAGAATTCAAGAGAGAGAAAAAAGGTGAAAAACTATTAGAATTATACGCTTCAAATATTGGAGAAGATTACAAAAGTATTATTCATAGTATCGGGGTACCCATTGTTAATAAATATGGCGATTTATATGCTGCTTTCGAAGAGACTTCAACAAAAGGCAAGAGTGTTTTAGAGGGATTGATAGACGAAAAATATGTCGATGGGCTTTATGAAATTATAAAAACTAATGTCGAAAATCCTTTAGTTTCCATTACAGGTCACATAATCCTTGAATGTTTTTCTGGAGATGGAGTAAATATAGTTAAGGACGCTTTAATCAATGCAAGAGAAAAATACAAAGATAAAGTAGAAAATGTGGAAATAAGGAATGAAGGATCCCCAAAATATTCTGTTCATATAGTCGCTGAAGATTATAAAGCAGCAGAATCTGTTTTAAGAGATATTGCAGAAATGGCAATTTCTCACGTTCAGAGTAATGAGGGTAAAGGGTCCTTTAAGAGATCATGATATGAAGATGAAAATCTGTCCTAAATGCAATAAGTATACCCTAAAGGGTTTGTGTCCTTTATGTAATACTCATGCCGTAAATCCTCACCCTCCAAAGTTTTCACTTGAGGACAAGTACGGTAAATATAGGAGATTAATCAAAAAAGAGAGTGGAGCGTTATGAAAGAAACTTATATTATTGAAGAAATTAAAGATATAAAACTTGAGAATCCAATATTTGTGGAAGGTCTTCCAGGGATAGGACTAGTAGGAAAATTAGCTGCTGATCATCTTATTCAAGAGTTAAAAGCCATTAAATTTGCGGAATTATACTCTCCAAGATTTCCTCATCAAGCATTAGTTGAAAAAGACTCAACTATGAGATTAATGAAAAATGAATTCTATTACTACGCCGGTGGAAAAAGAGATATATTATTCTTATCTGGAGATACCCAGCCACCACCAACAGATGCGTATGGGCATTATGAAATATCCACTACGATTCTGGACTTTGTTGAAAAGTTTGGCGTTAAAGAAATGTTTACATTGGGCGGGTATTCTACAGGTGGCTATCCTGTAAAAGAGCCAAAAGTATTGGGCGCAGCATCAGATGTTGAAACTGTTGAAAAATACAAAGACAAAAATATTGTTTTTAGAGAAGATCCCGGGTCTGCAATTGTTGGTGCAGCAGGGCTTCTTATTGTAATGGGAAAACTTAGAAAAATGAACGGCTTATGTCTTTTGGGAGAATCTCCGGGATATATAATTGATGCTAAAGCTTCAAAGGCAGTTCTACAAGTATTAGTTGATATATTAGAACTCGAGATTAACATGGAAGAACTGGATAAGAGGGCGGAAGAAACTGAAAAAGCACTTTCAAAGATACAGGAAATGCAGAAGAACATGACTGAATACCAGCCTTTGCCCACAGGAAACGAAGAAACTGGATATATAAGGTAATTCCTTTTTATTTAATTTTTTCATGCATTAAATAGCTTATTATCCTTTCATAAATATCGGGATAAAGTCTGTCTTCGCCACCGTCTAGAGAAGGATTATCATTTACTTCAATCACATATAGGGCTCCATTACTTTCTTTAATGTCAACTCCGTAAAGGCCATTTCCGATAGCATTTCCTGCCCTTATGCCAAGATCGATAATTTCTTGTGGCACCTCTTCTTTTGGAACACTTACAACATCACAGTAGACTAAATGACCATTTACTGAGGCCTGTATTTTAAAAGTTTCATTTGGGATTATGTACTTGCATGCATACAATAACTCCCCGTTAAGGACTCCTATCCTCCAATCAAATTTGCTATCCACAAATTCTTGGACTACTACCCAGTCAGATAGTTTTATGAACCTTCTTGAAACTTTTATGAACTCTTCTTTTGTATAGACCCTTTCCACTCTCGCCGAAAAAGATGTTGATGGTTCTTTTAGAATTATGGGTGGATTAAACATTTTGAAAACTTCTTCTAGATTTTCTAAAGTAACTTCCCCCTTCTTCATGAAAACAGTTCTTGGCATAGGAACATCTCTCTGCATGAGATGAAGGTACATGTTGACCTTATCAGAACATATCCTTATAGAGTTAGGATCATCTATTACGGGGATTCCTTTCAATTCTGCAATTCTAGCGGCAACATAACTAATATTCATTGAGTCAGTTCTGGCTCTAATAAAAAGGGCATCAAGTCCAGATATTTTTTTTATCTCCGTTGGGAAAATAAAATAGGCATAATGCCCTAACTTTTCAGCTTCTTCTCTGAATTTAATTAGAGATATAAGTTGTATCGAACTACTTAAAGTCTGCCTATCAACAAAAATTCCTAATTTCCCCATTTTCTATCCCAGTTTCGACCCTAGCTTTGAATTCTTCTTTTTCGTCATTAGATATTTCTGAATTTCTCATTGGCGATATTGAAGAAAGATAATATTTTTCCCCATCGTAAATGAGAATTATTTTAGCAACAGGTATTTCAAATACTTCATATATTTTTTCCAGAAGAGCGCAAATCACAGGATCTGTGGTAGTATTCTTTCCAAATAGCGTTGAGAAAGTCTTTATTTCAGACTTTGGGGGTAATCTCTGGAAGCAGAAAGGATATTTTCCACCATGTGTTACTTTTTTTATGGCTTCCTTTGCAGTTTCTAAGTCGTTTACTACCTCATATTTTGAAGAGTCCGAGTAATAGTTTATCCCATATATCATCGAAGGCAAAGGGCAATATGTATCTGATATCCCCCATTCGCAGACAGGTATTCCAATCATCTCTGCTTTAGTCAGACATATTGGAACGACGTAGGCATCAAGTACCTCATCACTACTTGGTGTTATCTTGTATCCATTCTGATTTTCTCTTAAAACTATCCTATAGTATGACTCCGTTTTATAGTGGTATTCGTTACTTAAAACGAATAAATTGTTGTCTGAGTACATCTCAGTTATATCTTTATCAAAAAGACTTGTCTTTTTATGCAAAATTCCTGCACCCCTTTTATGGGATTTAGAACTACTATCTAAATTTACCTCTAAAGAATTAACAAAAGGTAGAACAAAATTATTAATCGTTTTTACATCACAACTATTTGACGCATCGTCATCTTCTGATTCCATAAAAACAGCCAGCTGGGATTTCTCCCTAAACCATCTCCGTGTTATATTTATATTGCGTAGAGCTCACCTACAGCATTTCTTAAGCAGTTGTTTTCTTTTAGGGAAAAAACTGCCTTAGAAGCTATGCATAGATATGTCAAAATCAATACAGCAATGGTAAAGTTTTTTACAAATTCAAAATCTAACAAAAAAGAAATGCCCGATACTATGGAGATTGTTGTCAAAACGTAACCTAATGAGATTAGAACGACTGTGGTAGCTAATGTCCAGACAGGAACAAGTTTGTTCTTCTCCTCGTCTAGCAAATTTATGTAGTGTAATGGTGTTTCCATTGTACCTAATAATGACTACCGGAAACTACTTTTAAATCTTTCTATCGACATTTCTGTAAGTCGAATTACATTTATATAACAAATTAAGCTATTTTTATTGATGGTATCGATAAAAAGTAAGAAGAATCCACAAATTAAACCAAGAGATCCATATAAAACATTTAGCGCCCTAACTTTTTTTACAGGGGTATTATTTTTGTGTGTGGGAACGAGATCACTATTATTTGGAGATTCGGCAGGTTCACTTTTAAACGGTATAGCCGGATTACTTTTCTTGATGGCATCATATATCTTTTTTAAAAAGAAAAAAGAGGAGAGTAAATGAAAAATCTTACAATTCCATATATTATTGTTGGTGCTGTGATATATGTCCAAGGAATAAGAGTTTATTTTGCAGGAGACTTTATTTCAATGATTATTTACACTTCTTTTGCTTGGATATTATTCTTGATGGCTTTTTTTTCTTATAAGAAGAAAAAGCCAAAAGATACAGATACCTTAGGAGAGCCATTTATTACTGGAGGAGATATTTCATAAATTTTATTATTTTTAATAAAGTCAATACTTTTATATATAATTAAATAAAGTTGGTGCTGTGATATAATGAAACTCCATTTAAATGCTGAGTATCTCCTAAGCAAATCACTAACAGGGGACGGAGTTCAAAAAGTAAAGAAGTATCTTGCTGAAGAAACTAAGGAATTATTGATTAAAGGCGTACCTAAAGACAAACTTTCAGAATCTCCAAAAATAACTGACTCAAAGATATCAAATGACACAATCTTAGTTAATATTGAAAGTGGCACATATGTTAGATCACATGCAGTTGCCATAAGATTAAAGAACGCTCTGTCTTTACTTCTCGGAAAGGAGTTTAAAGTTGGAATTAAAAAAGTTGTGGGAAAAAGTTATACGCTAATACTTGAACTTGAAAAAATTCCAAAAGATCCTATTAAGATACCTTTTGTTGATAAAATAGTTATAGAAGGTACCAATGCAATTTTATCTTTAAATGATTTAGATGAAGATTTCCTAACTAAAAATCATGTTGACCGTATAATTAATTTGTTCTATGAAAAAGTTGAAGCTCAGTTTTGGGGCGGCAAGGGTGAACACTGGGAATTGATTTCAAAGAGTGAAAACATAGAACCTTTGACTACAAAAGACCCAACACTAGAATTATTGGCTTTAGGATGGCTAAAACAAGGCCCAAGTCAAGGTCAATGGTTTTATCATGCTCCAATTGCAGCGCTGCTCCGGACAATGGAAAGGATTGCAGTTGAAGAAGTTTTAAAGCCGCTAGGTTTCATTGAAGTTATTGCCCCGAAGCTTGTTCCTTTTGAAATTTGGGAAAAGACTGGCCATTTATCCGGTAGTGAACCAGAAATTTATTACATGTCCCCTCCAATCTCTAGAGATGTTTCTGTATGGGAAGAAGTAATTGATTTGTACAAAATAACAAAAAAGGCCTATGTTGATAAAATAAGAGAAAGAATGAGGGACCCTATAGGTGGAATGACCTATGCTCAGTGTCCTCCAATGTACTGGGCTTTTGATGGGAAGACTATTGACGATTCAGAATTTCCAGTATTAATTTATGATAAAAGTGGGCCTTCATATAGATGGGAAGCTGGTGGGAGGCAAGGTATTGAACGAGTAAATGAATTCTGGAGAATAGAGCCTGTATTCATAGGATATCCCGATCAGTTAATTGAACTTAAAGAGAAAATGATGGAAAGATATGCCTATGTTTTTGACAAAATATTTGAGATTGAATGGAGAACAGCGTGGGTAACACCTTTTTATATGGCGCAGTCAGGGCAGACAGGCGTTGAAAAAGAAACTGAGAGAATTAAAGGAACTGTGGATTATGAGTCGTGGATTCCTTCAAGAGGCGATAGAGACGAGAGCGAGTGGCTGGAATTTCAAAATCTCTCTATAGTTGGTGATAAGTACACTAAAGCGTTCTCTATTAAATCTTCAAAAAACAAAGAGTTGTGGTCTGGATGCTCTGGGATTGGGCTTCAAAGGTGGACAGTATCTTTCTTGGCCCAAAAAGGAATAGACTCAGACAACTGGCCTAAAGAATTCAAAAAATATTTAAGAGAATTCCCAAAAAATATCAAATTCGTTTAATATCTTCCTTTTTCTCTTTTAAGATAAATTAAAAAAACGTCTATTATGGCAAAGGAAGCAAGCATGTAGAAAGCAATCCTCCAAGTTAAAACATCGGCGATATATCCTCCAACTGAAACTGCAAAAGATCCAAAGCCAAATATGCAAAGAGAACTAAACCCATAAAGCAGACCACGTATTTTTGTACTGCCCATTGACGCGGTAAGCATATTTTGTGCAGGTTGAGCGGCGAAATATGAGAATCCCAATATAATTGAAAAAATTAAGAATATAATCGCACTAGTGGTATTAGCAATAAGAGCAATAGAAATAGAACTAATTACTGTGAAAGCAAGAAGAGGTTTTTTGTAACCAAATTTGTCAGATATTTTTCCACCAAGTATTTGCCCTGGCATACCGGACACTATTAATATTGTTGTGATTAAGCCACCTATTAAAACTTCAAGTGATAAAACGTCTTTAGCGAAAGTTGTCAATAATAGAACTGTTCCAGTGTAAAACAATCCCCTAAAAAGTAGGATTAGGATATACAATATAAATTCTTTTGATATCAATTTCCTTGTTTCATCAAGGTACTTAAAGTCATGATTTTCTTCATCCCGAATATGGTCTTTGATATTAGAATCTTTAATTGAAAAACTAATAGATAGCAAAATTAATAGTGGGATACCCCAAAATAGATAAGGATATTTCCATCCAATGTAGACCCCAGCTGCAGCAGCTATTATGGGAGAAGAGGATTCACCTAAGTTCCCCAATAAACCATTTATTCCCATGGCTTTACCCATATCCTTTGGGTAAAGCTTAGACACAAGAGATAGTCCTGCGGGGTGGTAGGTTCCTGCTCCGATGCCCAACAGTAATAAAGACAACCACAGACCAAAAGGGCCTTTTGATAGAACTATGCCTACAATTGATAATAAGAATAAACCTAGTCCAATCTTCATGACTTTTAAGGAGCCTACCCTGTCAGAGAGTAGTCCTGATGGTAAAGCAAGTGCGCCAAACGCCAAAAAAGAAATAAAAGCGAGAGAGGCAGTTTCAGTGTTTGTAAGACTTAGTTCTGACCTTATCAAAGGTAAAAGGGGTGCAAGAGTCAAAGTCATTGCATGTGTTATAGTATGACAAAAAGAAGCAAAATAAAGCACTCTTTTTTTAGAAACCATATAATAATTAATAAAATAATATATTAAAAAGTTGTGTTTAGCTTCTGAGTGCCGGATAATACTTCTCTTTTTTCCTCTTCTTGAAATTGACCTTTTGAGGGTATGCCCCACTTTTCTTGACGCTCCTCAAAAGATTTTTGATTCTTCTCTTCATGAACTCACCTTTTTCTTAAAGCCTTTTCATTGCCTTATAAAACTTTTTATTAAAATATTGCGAATTAGATCTTTTTACGCTCTAAGAGATATTTTCTATCATCTTAAGACTTATAAATCTTCTTTTTATTCTTTTTTTTTATGGGCCGAATTTCAGTAGTTATCCCTTCATTCAATGTAGAGCGAAGTATTGGCGAGGTGGTAAAAAGAATACCAAAAGATATCTTTGAAAAAATAGTTGTGGATGATGGAAGTAGGGACAGAACTGGCGAGATAGCCAAAAAAGCAGGTGCAAAGATTGTAACCCACGATGTTAATTATGGCAAAGGGAGGGCAATGAGAACCGGGGCCTCGATAGCGAAAGGAGATATTATTGTCTTTCTTGATGCGGATCTTCAACATCGGCCAGAAGATATTTATAAACTTGTTGAACCAATCCAAAAAAGTAGGGCAGATATCACAATAGGTTCCAGATTTTTAGGAAATACGGATGCTATGCCATTTGTTAGGAAGATGTCAAATTTTATTTCGACCGCTTTGATAAGATTATTTTTTGGCATTAATATTAGGGATACTCAATCTGGATATAGGGCCATCAAGAGAGAATTTTTAGAGAAGATGCATTTAGAATCAGAAAGATACAATATAGAAACAGAAGTTTTGTCTTATGTGGGAAAGTTTCATATGAGAATTGAAGAAGTACCGATTGAAACGATTTATGGAGATGAGAAATCTCATTTCACCGTTTTAGATATTCCAAAATTTATCTATCTGTTATTCTATCTTAAATTTCATAAAATGAGAAAGAAATAAATACTAATAGTATAGGTGTTCGCCATGGACAATAGATTAGAGATTATAACTAGAAATACTGAAGAAGTTGTAACAGAAGAAGAGCTACTTGGGCTATTGAATACTAAAAATGAACCGGTATGCTATTGTGGTTATGAAACTTCAGGTGATGTTCATCTTGGTCATCTTGTGACAATGTCAAAATTGAAAGATATGGAAAAAGCTGGCTTTAAAGTAAAAGTCTTATTTGCAGATTGGCACACATGGCTCAATAGAAAAGGGGACTGGAGATGGATACACGAGCAGACCTCAATATGGGAAGAGACCTTTAAATCATTTGGGTTAAGATTCACTGAATATGTATTGGGATCATCTTTTGAAAGATCATTAGAGTATATTGATGATGTATTCAACCTTTCGTTAGACACAACTATTAATAGAGCACTCAGAAGTATGCAGGTAATTGCAAGAGACATTGAGCATGCAAGAGTATCCCAAGTTTTATACCCATTTTTACAGATTGCGGACATAAAATACTTAGGGGTAGATGTGGCCATTGGAGGAATCGAGCAGAGAAAGATCCATATGCTCGGCAGAGAACTTTCTCCAAAAATAGACTATAAGCCGTTTGTATGTCTACATACTCCACTCATTTCTTCTCTCACAGGGCCTGGTGATAAAATGAGTTCTTCAAAACCTGAAAGTATGATTTCTGTTAGGGATGAAGAACAAGCTATTAAGGAAAAAATTAATAAGGCATATTGCCCTATGGGGGTAAAGGAGGAGAATCCTCTACTTCAAATAGCCCGCCTTATACTCTTTCCAAAGATTACCGGTGCTTTTGAAATTAAAAGATCGGAGAGATACGGGGGCAATGTAGAGTTTGATTCATACGACTCACTTGAAAGGGCTTACTTATCAAAGGAAGTCCATCCAATGGATTTGAAGAAATCCGTTATTGATTATCTTGTTGAAATTATAAGTGAGATAAGGTCTATATAGGAGGGATTATCTGAAATATCAACCTAGAACTACTGGTGATGAGGAACAAGTCCAGAGAACGAGAACTCCTCAAAAAGGAGAGGTATTGGGTGTTGTCGATCAGATGCTTGGCGCGGGCAGAATGAAAGTTAGGTGTACAGATGGAAAAGAGAGGGTATGCTCCGTTCCAGGAAAATTTAAGAGAAGACTATGGATTAAGATAGGCATGGTTGTCCTAGTAGAACCATGGGAACTTAAGGGTGATGAAAGAGGAAATATCATATACCGATATTCAAGGGCCCAAACAAAATGGCTAATTGATAACGGCTACATGACTCTTTAGATTATGGGTGACATTGAAGATCGTATAGAGATTTATGAAAGAAAAGAAGAAATTAAGAATCTAAAACGTGAAAGGGTAGATAGAGATTCTGATATCTTTAAAGTTAGGGATGAAGTTTTTGACCAATCAACTCGTCTCACACTCTTTAAGCTTATGAATAACGGTTATATCGATTCTTTAAATGGCGAGATTGCAACTGGAAAAGAAGCAAATGTCTTTTACGGAAAAGACGGAGATGGAGGAGAGATTGCCATTAAAATTTATCGTATTGCAACTTCTAACTTTAATAAGATGTATGAATATCTTGTAGGGGACCCACGATTTTATTATACAAAAAAAGACAAGAGAAGTACAGTATTTTCCTGGGCAAAAAGAGAGTTTAAGAATTTGAAGATAGCAAGCGAAGTTATTAATGTTCCTAAACCAATCCTAACACGAAACAATGTTTTGATAATGGAATTTTTAGGCAAAAATACAAAGGCATATCCTACGTTAAAAGATAATAAATCAAAAGAGCCTGAAAAGGATTTCAATATTATAATAGAAAATGTTGATAAATTGTACAAGGCAGGATTAATTCATGCTGATTTAAGTGAGTATAATATACTTATGGGTAAAAAGATTTACTTCATTGATTTTGCACAGGGAACTATAAGGGATAGTATTATGGCCCAGGATTTTCTCAAAAGAGATATCGAAAACATCACTAAATATTTTTCAAATTATATTGAAGTGCCTGAAGTGAATGAAACGTTAAAGGGGATTTTAAATGAGTGAAGAATTTGTAAAGATACCTCAGGATAGATTAGGCGTTCTTATTGGAAAAGAAGGCGAAGTTAAGAGGCATATTGAGAAGAGGCTTTCAGTGAAACTTGAAATTGATAGTGAAGAAGGTCTTGTCAAAATTTTTCAAAAAGACGGTGCAGAAGAGCCTCTAAACCTATGGAAGGCGCGAGACATTGTCAGAGCTATAGGGAGGGGATTTCCTTTTGAAAAAGCTTCTAAGATTTTTAGTGATGTTTTTATTTTTGAAATGCTTTACCTTCCAGATTATCTCGGAAAATCTTCCAAAGCATGGGAAAGACAAAGAGGTAGAATTATTGGGAAGGATGGAAGCACAAGAAAAACAATTGAAGACCTTACAAGTACAGATATCTGTGTTTATGGTAAGACTGTTTCTATCGTAGGGGATTATGATGGCGCCGCAGATGCAAAAGAAGCTTTAGAGATGATATTGGAAGGAAAACCACATTCAATAGTATACAAGTATTTGGAGAAAAGAAAAAAAGATAAAGTGAGAGATATTGGAGATAATTTAAATTTTTAATCTTCAATAACTTCATACTGTTTTTTTAGTGTATCGATGACTTCAGGTTCTGTAAGTGATGTTGTATCACCAAGAACTTTACCTTCTGCAATGTCCTTAAGAAGTCTTCTCATTATTTTTCCACTTCTAGTCTTTGGTAGTTCACTTGTAAATATTATTTTTCTTGGTCTTGCAATAGGCCCTATTTTTTTTACAACATGTTCTCTTATAGCATCTTCAAGATCAAAGTCTTTGTCTACATTATCTCTCAAAACTATGAATCCTACTATTGCCTGCCCCGTTATTTCATGAGTAATTCCTACAACAGCAGCTTCTGCAACTGCAGGATGCGACACCAATGCGCTTTCAACTTCCATAGTCCCTACTCTGTGACCTGCGATTGAAAGAACATCATCTACTCTCCCAAGAAGCATTAGATATCCTTCACTATCCCGTCTTGCACCATCACCTGTAAAGTAACACTTTCCGTTCCATTTCCTCCAGTATTTTTCAAGATACTTTTCTTCATCTCCGTATATACCCTTTAACATCGAGGGCCAAGGATTTTTTAAAACAAGATACCCTCCCTCGTCAGGCTCTACGGGATTTCCTGCTTCATTTAAGATGTCTAAGGAAACTCCTGGAAAAGGAAATCCAGCATGCCCGGGTTTCATTGTATGGTATCCAGGAAGAGTTGTTATCATTACCATTCCTGTTTCAGTTTGCCACCAAGTATCAACGATGGGACATCTTTTCTTCCCTATGTGGGTATAATACCAGATCCAAGCTTCTGGATTTATAGGTTCTCCAACACTTCCCAATAATCTTAACGTTTCTAAGGAGAAAGGTTTTAGAAATTCTGTTCCAGCTTTCATAAAAGCTCTAATCGCAGTAGGTGCAGTGTAGAATATAGTAACTCCGTATTTGTCTATAATTCTCCAGTATCTATCCATTTCTGGCCAATCAGGAGCACCTTCATACATGAAAAGAGTAGCCCCAACTGCAAGAGGGCCATAGACAATGTAACTGTGACCTGTTATCCAACCTATATCTCCGGTGCACCAAAAAACATCTTGATCCTTCATGTCAAATATTAGTTTGCTTGTAGTATAAACACCAGTCAGATACCCTCCTGTAGAATGGACAACTCCTTTTGGTTTGCCTGTTGTTCCTGATGTGTATAAAATAAACAAACTATCATCTGAATTCATAGGCTCAGGTTCACAATAAGGATCAACTTCCTCTGCTAGCTCATGCCACCAGACATCTCTACCTTTCTTAATTCTTAGAGGAAATTCTCCTCTCTTTATGATTAATACATTTTCAATGGATGGGGTATCCTTGACCGCATAATCTGAATCATGTTTTAGTGGGATTAAACTACCTCGCCTATACCCTCCGTCTGCAGTTATTAATAATTTTGCTTTGCAATCATTTATTCTGTCTCTCAAAGCCTCAGAACTAAAACCACCAAATACAACCATGTGTATTGCGCCTATTCTTGCGCATGCTAACATGGCGATTACAGCTTCGGGAATCATGGGCATGTAAATAGCTACCCTGTCGCCTTTTGCAACTCCCAGTTTTTTTAAAACATTAGAAAATATATTTACTTCTCTGTAAAGGTCCCAATACGTTAGAGTTTTAGTGTCACCTGGCTCCCCTTCCCATATTATGGCCGCCTTGTTTCTACCGCCATTTTTGATATGCCTATCCACGCAGTTGTAACATGCATTTATCTCTCCATTCACGAACCATTTTGAATGGGGCGGATTCCATTCCAACACTTTGTTCCATTTTTTGTGCCAGTGGAGTTCAGAAGCATAATTTGCCCAAAATTTTTCTGGATCTTCCTCGGATATTTCAAATATTTCTTTATCCGTTATATATGCATTTTCTTTAAATTCTGTTGAAGGATAAAATCTTCTAAATTCCGTCAATAACCCCTCAAGGGACTTCCCCTTTACAGATACCATAATTAATTCCTCATACTTTTCAAATATTGCAACGACTACTTACTTAATTTTTGAACCCTTTATAAGTTTTTCTAATATTTAATAAAAAATTAAAACAATATACGTTAATAATCTATAATTGTCGGATATTGTTCTAAAATAAAATACTTTATTAACTACAATACTCTAAAAGCAATTCTGAAAGGTCAATGACTTCCATTTCTGAAGCATCCTTTAGATTTCTCTTACAGAAAGGACAGGTAGAAACTATAATCTCTGCTTTAACTTCCTCCGCATCATTAATTCTTTCATTAGCCATAGCAATAGATAGGTTTCCAAATAGCGATTTCACACCGCCACCAGCTCCACAGCATCTTGAGTCTTCTTTTACTCTTTTCATTTCCACAAATTCGGCATTGGACAGTTTTTTTATTATCTCTCTCGGCTCATCATATATCTTAAGAAGTCTGCCCATATGGCAAGGGTCATGGAAAGTTAATTTCAGCTTTTCCCCACTCTTTAATTTTAATCTTCCTTCTTTGATAAGTTCAAGGAGGTATTGTGATGAATGAAGAAGTTTTAGATTGCTATCTATAAAATTAGGGTAATCCTTAATAAATGCTCTAAGACAACCAGCACACGAAAATATGACGGTATTGGATCCAGTCTGTTTAATTTTTTCTAAATTCTCTTTTGCAAGCTCTTTAGCTATTTCTTTATTTCCAGTCCTAAATGCCACTGAACCACAGCAAACTTCATCGACAAGAGCATATGAAACATTTGCTTTCTCAAGGAGTTTCATTGTAGATTCGGCGATGCTTTTTTCTCGATATAGGCCCATACAACCTCTAAAATATACAACTTCGTTTCCTTTCTTCAATTGTTTTGGAGAATATTCATTAAACGGGTTTTTAGACTTTTCTATATTTTCAATTATTTTTTCATGTGTTGGAAAACTCTTTCCAATTGATGAAACATTTTCCCGTAGCCTTTCTGAATAATCCGCATTTCCTATATCAACTGGGCATGATACCCCACAGTTATTGCACGTAGTGCAGAAAAAAAGCCCATTTTCTAAAGAGGTGTTTTGATCCTCTAAAAAGTAAGATGCAGAAGCTCCTATGCCGCCAAGATAGCCTTTATACCCATACTCATTTCCCACGACATAGTATACTGGGCAGCCTAGAAGACAGTTACCGCATCCTATACAGTAGAACAGATTTTTGAAGCCCTTTTCAAAAGCCTCAGTTCTACCATTATCGACTATAACTAAAATGACTTCTTCTGGGCCTTGCATTCCCTTGAAAAGTATTTTTTCTATATCAGCTGTCTTTGATATGCCTGCTATAATTTCAATATAAGATGTAATAGGGGCACCTGTTGCGTAATATGTACAGAGCTTAAGCATGTTAATAGCTTCTTCGATATTTGGGTAAAGTTTATCTATTGATGTTACTATTATATGTTTTCTCTCTCTCATCTGTACAAGATTGATATTGCCTTCGTTGTTTATTATTATCGCAGCGCCTTCTTCAGCACATATTGCATTTGCACCAGTTATGCCTATCTTTGATTTTTCTATATAATTCCTAATTTTTTCCTTACCTATTTTCGTGAGAACAAGAGGATCAGGTTCAAAATCTTCTCCAAAAGCCTCAGAAAATATCTTTGCAATATCATATCTTGAAAGATGACAGGCGGGTCCTGTAGGATGCGCAGGGTTTTCTGTAGAAAGTTGAATTATGTAGTCCCCAAGATCTGTTTCAATAACTTCAATGCCTTTTTCTTCTAAATGTTCGTGAAGGCATATTTCTTTCGTGACATTTGATTTAGACATCACTATTAATTTCTCATCACCTATCTCTTTTAGTATAAAATCAATAGCATCCTCTTTAGTCTTGGAGTAAAATACTTTGAAACCATTTTTTTTTCAAAATTTTTTATAGCTTGACAAAGAAGCTCTTTATTTCCAATTGAAAAGTCTCTAGATTCCTTTAATCTTTCCTTTCTTTGATCTAAGTATAGGAATAAAAATTTATTTTCATTTTGTCTATCCCTTGTTGTTTTGAATGCCTTTCTTAAAGCAATAAGTTTTTCCTTATTTTTTAAAGGTGTATTTATTTTATTTTTTAGATAATCTTCAGTGACCACTCTGGATTGGAATTAAAAAGATATTATAAGTTTTACTACATAGCCACCCAAGGATCTAATACCAAAAGTTTTAAATATATATTCATAAAATTCTGATTATGTGGTTAATACTTTCGATATTACTTTCAAGGCATATCGAAAGTTTTATAAAAGCATTGAATATTAGTCAAAATCAAATATAAATATTAAGATTAGTTCCTAATACTATCTTAAAAATATGGAGGCAGTTAAATGGATGTCAAAGTTTACAAAAACTATGTAAACGGAAAATGGATTGAACCTGAAAACAACGGATATGTTGATATTGTTAATCCAAGTAATGGGGATGTTATTGCTAAAACCCCCCTCTCAACAAAAGCCGAAGTCAATAAGGCCATCGAAGCCGCGCACAACGCTTTCAAATCTTGGAGTAAAACTCCTGGGCCAAGGAGGGCCAAACCACTCTATGAATTAAGAAAAATATTCATGGACAATGAAGAGGAAATATCCAGGGTCTTAGTTGAAGAAATGGGTAAATCTTTACCTGATGCAAGGGCTGAGATGAAAAGATCTTTTGAAAACATAGAAGTCGCCTGTGGAATGCCAATGCTCCAACAAGGGGATAAACTAATAGACAGTTCTTTTGGAATTGATGGTGAAGTTTTAAGATTGCCCATGGGCGTTTTTACCATGGTAGCACCATTTAACTTTCCTGCAATGGTTCCATTTTGGTTTATACCTTATGCAATTGCAACTGGAAATACAATAGTAGTTAAACCATCAAAACAAGTTCCAGGAACAATGGTAAAAATAACTGAATATATCGATAAGATTGGACTCCCACCAGGTGTATTTAATCTTGTTAACGGTGACAGAGTAGTTGCTGATGCCTTTATTGATCATCCAAATGTAAAGGGATTCTCGCTTGTAGGATCTACAAACGTATGCAGAACTGTAGCTGAAAAATGTGCAAGAAACAATAAGAGATTTCAGGCAATGGGAAGTGCTAAAAATCATCTTGTAGCAATGCCAGATGCAAAGGTGGACGAAGTCGTAAGAAATATGCTTACTTCATGCTTTGGTTGCGCTGGGCAGAGATGTATGGCTTCTTCGGTACTTGTAGGTGTCGGAGACGAAATGTACAAAACTATTTGCGATAGATTCGTTAATGAAGCAAAAGGTGTAATACTAGCAAATCCACTAGATCCAACATATGCCGAGGAGCCCCTAGTAATGGGACCAGTTATATCTAAGAAGGCACACGACTTTATTTACAAAATGATTGAAGTTGGAATTAAAGAAGGGGCAAAGCTTCTTTTAGATGGAAGAGGTGCAAAAGTACAAGGTCACGAAAAGGGATTCTTCATTGGACCAACAGTCTTTGCAGATGTAAAGGAAGGCATGGAAATACACAAGACTGAAATCTTTGGGCCAGTAGTCTGCATAATGAAGGCAAAAAATCTTGATGAAGCTATAGGGATAATCAACAGACATCAGTACGGTAATGGTGCATCAATTTATACACAAAACGGTTACTGGGCTAGAAAATTCAAACTAGAAGCAGAAGCGGGAATGATAGGAGTTAACATAGGTATACCCGCACCTGTAGCATTCTTACCATTTGGTGGAATGAAGAACTCTCAGTTTGCAGATATAAAGGCGCAGAGCAAAGCAATTGTGAATTTCTACACCGAAGATAAAATAATCACAGAAAGATTCTGGCCAGAAAAAGATTAACTTTTTTATTTATTATTTTTTAATATTTAGATATCCACACGAATATCCTCTTTTATCTTTTTTATTATAACATGCGTATTTGATCTTTCAATCTCTTTCATTGAGATAAATGTTTCAACAATTCTATTAAGGTCTTCTTTATCTTTTGCCCTTATTAAAACAACAAAGTCATGCTCACCAATTAGAAAATAGACCCCCCATACACCTTGAATATTCTTGAGTTTATCTCCAATATATTCAACATATCCTGGATTGTAGTGAGCCCTTATCAAAGATACGGCAAGAATACCCATGCCCACTTTTTCAGGATCCAATATGGCTGAAAATTTTTTTATAATGCCTTTTTCTTTTAAATTCATGATCCTATAATGAATTGTTGATTTTGAAACACCTAGTTCTTTACCTAGAGACTCAAAGCTAATTTCTGAATTATCTTGTAAAGCGTTCAATATTTTTATATCAATTTCATCTAATTTATCGTTTTCCATGATTATCTTAAATCAATGTTCATTTAAAAGATTATTTACGGGCAAATATATATTAGAAAAGAATTGATTAATAAAATCTTATTTTCTTTATTTTATATTCTTCGTTTGATATTTCAAAAGTAACTGTTATGGCAACATTATCTCTAGTTTCAAATATACCTTTGTAATGGATTAAAACGCCATTTTCAATTGGCCTGACATCGTATACTTCTCGAGATACATATTTCCCTGGATTTTTATAGAATCTCTCTGTAAAATTTAAAAAACTACTTTCAGGAAATGATTTTTTGTATGAATCAGTAAAGTATTCTATAAATTTATCATAATTGTTTTCATTTAATCCTTCCATAGTTTTATCCATAATTGGATCTGTTATTTTTACAGCCAATTCTTTATCGAAGTCTTTGATTGCTGTGCATCCGGCAAATAGTATTGTAAAAAACAATAGCAAATAAACAATTGGTTTCTTCATATACTTGATTAGATGTTTTACTTTTAAGACTAATTGCGAATTAAAGATGAGTTATATGAGCTTATTATAAAAAGTATATCCGATTATATGGCGAGAACGGTCAATTTTTATCTCAAAAACAGGAAGTGATTTGAAGAAGTTGTTAAATTTGGTGACGATTACTCTTAGATCATGGCAATTGAAATAATAAAGAAAACAAAAGAGATCCTGAATCAAAATTAATTTTTATTTCTCTTAAACTTTATATATTACCTTAACTCATTATTCATGAGGGCAATGAAATCAAAAGAAATGACTGATAAGTTGATAAATGTTGCAAAATCTCTTGGGGCAGATTTTATAGGGATCGCAGATTCGAAGGGATTCCTAAATCCAGAATACAAAGGTAATAAACCCCAGGATATAATGGAAAATTGTAAAAACATCATAATCATAGGAGTTTCAATTCCCAAGGGAAGTTTTGAACCTCTCCCCAAAGGAAGGGCCGAGTATACAAACACTCTCATGGCTGCAACTGCAACTCTTAGGATCATTGGATTCAAACTTTCCAAATTTATTGAGAGTATAGGATATCTTGCAACTTTAGCCCCTTCAGAGGGAAGCGAATTTGGGTACTGGTATGCAGATAAAGAAACATTAAAAGCCGATTTTTCAATGAAATACGCATGCTACCTTTCTGGCATAGGAAAATTTGGACTCAATCAATTGATAATCACCGATAAATTTGGCCCTAAAATTAGGATGGCAGGAATAATCACAGACGCCCCCTTATTAGCAGATTTCCCTTCTAAGGATTTTGTAGATGGCCGCTGCAAAAAATGTTATAAGTGCATAGACATATGTCCAGTTTTAGCTTTATCAAAGGACGGAACAATTAATCGACAAAAATGCAGAGATTACATGTTTAATGAGCTTGGCGGATTACGTTGTGGTTTGTGCATAAAAGTATGCCCATTGTAAATATTATTAAAAATAACACAAAAGTCCTATTTATAATTTCGGCCTTTTTTTAGCATGGGGATTTGTTCTTGTAGAAAAGCGCCGAGGAAGGGATTTGAACCCTTGTGGTGACGAGCACCAGCGGTTTTCGAGACCGCCGCCTTACCTAGCTAGACTACCTCGGCCTAAAATGGAATTCTGAAATTCTTTCCAGCGTAGACTGCACTTTCTCCTAGATATTCTTCTATCCTTAGTAATCTATTGTATTTTGCACAACGTTCACTTCTTGAGGGGGCTCCTGTTTTTATTTGTCCAGATGAGACTCCAACAGCAATATCTGCTATCATAGTATCTTCTGTTTCACCACTTCTGTGACTTACAACAACGGAATACCCGCTTCTATATGCAAGACTTGCAGTATCAATAGCTTCTGTAAGTGAGCCTATTTGATTTACTTTCAATAGTAAAGAGTTACAAGCTCCTTTTTTTATACCCATTGACAATCTATTCTTGTTAGTAACAAAAAGATCATCACCCACAATTTGTATTTTTTTGCCTAATCTTTTTGTTATTTCTACAAACCCTTCAAAGTCGTCTTCTGCCATTGGATCCTCTAAAGAAATAATTGGATATTTTGAGCTTACGTCTGCAAATAAATCTACTAACTGTCCTGGGCTCATCTTCTTTCCCATTGTATTGTATGTATTTGTTTCCTCATCGTAAAATGTAGAAGAAGCTGTATCTAGCGCAATTTTAACAACGTCTTTATAAGATAACTCTTCAAGAGCCGACATTATTACTTCAAGTGGTTCAGATATTTCCGTCATTGGAGGGGCATATCCGCCCTCATCCCCTACATTAGTTGAGCTCTTCCCATATTTTTTAGCAATGATTTTTTTCATATGATGATAAACTTCAGCACATATTTTCAATGCTTCTGAGAACGATTTTGCCCCTACAGGCATTATCATAAATTCTTGGAAGTCGAGTTCATTCCCAGCATGTTCTCCTCCATTTATTACATTCATCATAGGCACTGGTAGAACATAGGTATTTAGGCCCCCAATATACTGGTAAAGAGGAATATTAATTGTATCTGCAGCGCATCTTGCAGCTGCTAGAGAAACAGACAATATGGCATTGGCACCAAAATTATTTTTATTTTCTGTTCCATCTTCTTCTATCATTACTCTATCTATTTCCTTCTGTTTTCTAATATCCATTCCTATAAGCAGAGGGGTAATAGTCTCGTTTACATTTTTAACAGCGTTCAAAACTCCTTTTCCGCCATATCGATCATTTTTATCTCTGAGCTCCAAAGCCTCATGTTTTCCAGTCGAAGCGCCCGAAGGAACTATTGCTGAACCATAACCCCCTCCAGTAATAATTTCTGTTTCAATCGTTGGATTTCCTCGGGAATCTAAAACTTCTCTAGCTTTAATATCTATAATCTCAAACATCTCAAAATCTTTTGCACTAAGCATCAAAACACCTTCATTAATTTAATAAATGGATAAATTTTAAGGTTTTCTATGAATATTGAAGATCTTCCTCTTACAAAAGGAGATATTTGTCTTCTTCAATCAAAGGGGTACAATAAATTATACCCCCCTCAAGAAGAGGCAATTAACCAAGGTCTTCTATCGGATAAAAATCTTATTCTGGCAATACCTACTGCATCGGGCAAAACCCTAATCGCTATTTTGGCTATCTTAAAATCACTAAAAGATGGCAAGAAGGCCATCTATATAGTTCCATTAAGAGCATTAGCTGACGAGAAATATAGAGAATTCAAAGAATTCGGATTGAATGTTGGGATATCAACTGGAGATTATGATCATCTTGATTATACTTTAAAGAAATATTCTGTATTAATTCTAACTATTGAACGTTGTGATTCTCTTTTAAGAAATGATACTTATTTTTTCAATGATTTTTCATTAGTTATTTATGATGAAATTCACTTGATTGATTCTCCCAACAGAGGGGCAACACTTGAGATAGTTATTTCAAAGCTATTTGATAAAAGAATAATCGGATTATCTGCAACAATCTCAAATGCAGATGAAATAGCTTCGTGGTTAAAAGCAGTTTTAGTGAAATCTGAATGGAGGCCTGTACCGTTGAAGAAAGGAGTTCTTCTAAAAGAAATAATATTTTTTGAAAATGAAGAAAAAGATATTGGTCCCGTTGAAGACCCTGTTTACCAGTTATCAAAAGATTCCATAGATGACGAAGGTCAGGTATTAATTTTTGTAAATAGCAGGAGAGCAGCCGAATCTACATCAGAAAAACTTGCAAAAAAGTTTTCTATAGTTAATAACGAAGGAGGATTTTCAGATACCACATCAGGCAAGAAGCTAGAAAAATTATTTAGGCATGGAATAGGATTTCATCATGCTGGTTTATTATCTGAAGACAGAAAAAAGATTGAAGACTTTTTCATCAATAATTTAATAAAAATCGTCGTAGCAACTCCTACTCTTGCAGCAGGCGTAAATCTACCTGCAAGAAGAGTTATAATAAAGGATTATTTTCGATTTGATTCAAATTTTGGGTCAATAAAGATACCAAGAATTGAAATAGCTCAAATGATGGGTAGAGCTGGAAGACCAAAATATGATTCTACTGGGGAGGCTATATTAATTGCAAAAAGGAGTGAAGAAAAAGATTTTTTATTTAAAGAATATATAGAATCTGAGCCCTTGCCAATAACATCCAAACTTGCAACTGAAGGTGGATTAAGGGCGCATGTTTTATCCCTCATCGCATCAGAATTCGTTAAAGACAGAGGAAACCTACACGATTTTTTCAATAGAACATTTTATGCTTTTAAGGGAGATCCTGAGTTAATTGTTCCCTTAATAGATAAGAATCTTGATTTTTTAATAGAAAATAGCTTTTTGGAAAAAGATTTTTCACCAACTCCTTTAGGATATGTAGTTTCAAAATTATACATTGACCCTAAATCTGCCATTGTAATGAGGGATGGTATACTAAAGGATAAATTTAATGATATAGGGATACTTCATTTAATATGCGCTACTCCCGATATGCCAACACTTTACTTAAGAAAAAAAGAGTTTGAAGTTTATCACGAAACACTTTCGGAGTTCTGGGAGAAGATAATTACTGAGATCCCTGATTCGACTTACGAAGAGGCAGAGTTTGAGTTTTTTATATCCCAATTCAAAACGGCAATGCTTTTTTATGATTGGATAAACGAAGAAAAAGAAGAGTTATTAGTATTAAAACATGGAATTGGCGAGGGGGATTTACAGAGACTTAGAGATAATATGGATTGGCTATTATATTCGCTTGAAAGAATAAGTCACATCTTTAGGAGAAATGTTCCCCAAATAAAAACTTTAAGAACTAGAGTCAAATATGGCATTAAAGAAGAATTAATAGATCTTGTTGAACTAAAAGGTATTGGACGAATAAGGGCTAGGAAATTATATAACGAGGGAATAAAAAATAGGAATATGGTGAACATTGATAATCTTCCTTCTATTAAAAAAGTATTGGGGGAAAGAATTTCTGAAGCTCTAGTTTCTGGAAAAGATTATGAAGAAAGAGGATTAAAGCAAACTAAGATAGATGAGTTTTAGAAAAATGAATGGCTGTGGGACATAATTAATCTGCATTTAGATTTAAGAGATTGTGCAGTTGCTCTTTGGTATTATGTAAACCTTGGCATCTTCAAATCTATCAACGTATGACGGCTGGCTGTAGTATTTGTCAAGGCGAATGCTTTCTACTTTTATATCAAGAGACCCTAATACGCCCATCGCCTTTTCAAAGGCTTCTTTCTCGCTTTTCATGCTTGCCCCGTATGAAATGTACATGAAAGTGTTTAGATCTAGCAGTGCGAACTTATAGACAAACTCCTTCCGAAATTGATTTTCTCCATACTTGACTTCTTTCACCTTGTCATGCCTCTTTTGGGCTGCTGAAGAGTAGTGCTTGGATACTGTGAGGGAATAGCCAGTCCCATCTCCAGATGTGTCAGCATTTGTTATCTCCTTCTTTTTTAGCATCACGACATGAAGACTATGGATTGCAAGAGCCACTTCCGGGTCTGAATACAACCTTTCTATTGTTTTGTATCTGACATCGATGTCATTTAGCATTAAGAAAACAACGAGCATGTTTGCCATCATTCTGTTGCTGTGGCCTACAAGTTTTTTATTAGAAGAAGAGTCACTCTTTGCTTCAATGTAAGTTTACGGGGTGAACCTCTACCTTTACTTATGCGTATGTTAGAAACGGCCTCATCTATCAATGGGCTGATGTTTCTGAATGCTGCACGAATACTCTTAGATAACTCTTTCTCATACTCTGGCCAGTTTCTTCCAGCTGATGATTTGAACTTGTGTTCGGAGGGCAGGCACTCTTTTACATCTCTGATCCGTCTTCTGACCGCTTCAGTTGTCAGCATGGGATACTAGTAACCCTAAGCTTTAT
>JBAYOH010000014.1:0-37230 GCA_041678455.1 Methanofastidiosum sp. | reverse complement strand
TATAGGTGATGATAATAACACTATAGTTACTAAGTGGATAATCCATGATGATACGCCCCCTATTATTAATTCAATTTCAATAGATCCTCAAAAAGTAAAAACTGGTGGCAGAGCATATGTCACCTTTTCATATACTGAAAAATATCCCGCTTCATACACTATTGAATTATTTAATAATGGAACGTCTTTAGGGCAAACTTCAACTGTCATAAACGCTCCATATGTTGATTATGTCAAAGCAGGGGGAACCCATATCATAATGGGTGCAATTGATATACCAAATACGGTTTCTGATGGGTTTTACGATATCAAGATAACAATGACGGATCTTGCAGGAAATCAAGGATCTTCAACAAAGGTTCCTGGGATTAGGGTAAAGAATTCTGGTCCCGATATATCAGGAACACCAATAACCCCATCTTCAGTTACAGAAAGTATTACAGCAACTATAACTGATGGAATTGCTGGAGTAGATAGAAATTCAATTAGGATGTTTATATTAGGGCAATCATATGGAAATGCAAGTGTTATAAATTTAGAGGTAACAGATAATCTTGTCTTTGCTACAGCTACAGATGGGTATACTGCCACATATCAACCAACTTGGGCGTGGGAAAATACAAATAAAATTAATGTTTCAGTTGAGGCATCCGATAAACTTGGGAATAAATCTTCAAAAAGTTGGTATTATATTATAAGTTCAGATGTTCCAATTATAAATATTTTATCATTTGAGAATAGAGCTGAAGAAGGATCAACAGCTTCCATATCTTTTAATGTCGAACAGTGTAATGCTAGTATTAAAGAAGTTGAGATATCTATCGGAAAACTGGGAAGAGTTAAGTATACTTCTTCTGGCACAAATCTTTCAAGAACTTCAGATTCGTTACCTGGAATCCCTCAAACGATATATAGAAGTGACGCAGGTACATGTACAGGAGGAAATTATTATAGGTATAATTTTAACAACATTACTTTTGAAATTCCAGACTTTGCAGGAGATGTTAACAACAAAGTAGTGATCACTGCAACTAATAGTTTTGATTGGCAATCTATATCTGAAACCTATCTGATAACTTCAAAACAAAAGTATGTTTCATTACCAAATACTTATTATTATGGCAAATACTCATGGCTTCCCACTTTCCAAGGACAAGATTTGTCTATTGGAAGAGTATCAAACGAACCTGTAGGAACGAATTATAAGATTTATGGCCAAGTTAATGACGCCCATCGAAATATTCCAGTCATGTATACTGCTTGGGAATTGACAGAAAATAGCTCATATACTTGGGACGGTGGCCTTTACATAGACAAAGATGGTAATAGAATTGAATGGGATCATGGAAAAATTCCAAATGTATTTAAATTTGACCTTGAAGATCGACCAGGATCTGTGTGGCCGCCAGGCAGATCATTTCAGCAAAATAGTTGGCTCACTTTAGATATGGATCTAGGACTATCTGATAGAAGATTTAATTTAGAAAAATCTTCTCTAGAAAATCCCATAGTCAATAGACTTCCAAATGAATTTTCAATGTGTGTTCATGATTATTTTGATATAACTGACACCGGCTGGGCAAATAACAATGTAATGATAAATCTAAAAACATTCCCAAGAATATATCAAGAGAAAGGAGATCCATTACAGGCCTCCAATCCTTCCGGTAATTTTAGGCTATCAGGAGGAACTATCTTTACACCTCAAGCAACTGGGGGGCCTGTCCTCTTGATAAAAGAAAGAAGAAATATTTACAATAGCCTTGAAGCTGCTGCTATTGTTACCACTTTGGATTTAGATAGATACAAGAACAATAGGAATTCTATGGGCTCAAATAGGCATCCAAATGAAGTTTATTCTGGCGATGCAAGAAGATTACAGCAGAATATTATTGTATATGCATGCGGCCATGAGATATTAATAGATTGAGATGTGCACATGAAAAAAAGATGTATATTCAATAATAATTTTATTAACTCTAAAAAATCTCAAATGCACGTAGTCATGGCCATAATGTTAATTGCTATATTGCTAGCAACTGTTGTATTCTTTTGGAGAACATCTGAAAATTTTTCTCAAAGCTATTCTAAAAGTATAGACGAAAAAAGTTTTCAGAATATAGCAACATATATAGAAAATACTGTGGCCCACAATGAAATTGCTTGGATTGAAAGAACACTTGTTCAGACTAATATGACTATACCTCTCTCAGACGATGGCGAAAAATATATCGGAGAAAACGAATTTTTTAGAATTGAATATAATACTTCAAAATCTAATCTATTATCCGTGTCTTCAAAAGACATATTGGCAGAAATTAAAGACACAAAGGATGTATACTTAAATACAAGATTTTATATTGATGGTAGTTATAATATTTATTCCAATCCATCAATTCCTACATTAAAAGACAAAAATATCATAGGTGATTTCTTTTTATTTAAGATTGAACCGATGGTATCAGGAAGAAGTCAGGAATACATAGTTCATTTGACTCCTACATTCAAATCTGCAGTAATCGGAGATGCGGGTCAACCACCTGAATCTTTAGCAAAATCCTGTTTTCTTTTAGAATACCCTAAAAGTTATTGGAGCGAATACTATAATAGCAAGGAGAATACTTATTCAGTTTATCCTTCAAACTATTTTATAGTCAACACGAAAAAAAATGGAATTGATAGTAGATACATTAATTATTATACTAATATTTTCATTCCTTCTAATTCTGATATGATTGAGTCATTGTCTGAAAGTCCTACTAAAGATATCTTGAATAACTATATAAAAAGTGGTGGTTCATTAATAATGCTTTCACAAAGTACAACTGCAAAAAAGAAATATGATTTTCTTCCGACCAACATTACTTTTGATGAAGGCAAATATGATACGATTGGAATCTCAAAACAACACAATATTACCCAGAACTTAGAACCTTATGAAATTGCCGGAAGTTATTATTCTACAAATGCAACAATACTTGACCCTTTTGTTGATGATCCAGCAAATGAAATTTTATTAAGAGAGGTGCCTTATTCGCCATATCTCAATAACAATCCTTCTCTCATTCTTTCAACTTGGGGGGCAGGCAAAGTAGTTACAACAACTATTCCAATGGATATTCACTCTGTTGTAGATAATACATTTAGTGTGTGTCCGTGGTGGGATCCTGACCAAATTGGGAATACTCCAGATTGGCATTTCAGAAAACGTTTAGAAGTAGATCCTGTAAATATAACTAGAGTTAATGAACCAATTCAGATTATTATTGACCCCACAACAGACATAAATAGACTTGCAAAACAAGGTTTTTTGGATCTTGAAAATACGACACTTGACTTCGATTCAATTAGAGTAATCGAGCTAATAGGTGGAGATTGCACTCAAAAGATCGAAATACCAAGTCAAACTTACCCCTATAGGCCTAATATGCAGGCCGCAGGATACAAAAGTTCTCCTTTAGAGTTCCATGAGCATACAATTTTTTTTGAATTAGAGACCCCAATTGACATAACACTTGAAATGGAAGTTCCTTTAGGTTCACAGTACAAAGATGAACTTGATTGGCAAACAAGTCACACTGGCCCCATAGAAACTGACTTCAAGGTATATATAAACGATATCGAAGTAAATGAAATTATCGAAGGAGGCCGTTCAACCCAGATTGGATACTGGAACCCATATGATGGTGGCGCCCAGGATGGTGGTGGACCTGAAGATAAATTTAGCTGTGTATTAACTGCGAAATACTTTCGGAAAGGAGATAACAAGATTAGGCTTTCAATGGAGAATCCAGATAATAAATTGTACACATGGTATCAAAATGTTTTATTCAGACTATATGAAAAAACTGCCACAGGAAATAATCTATTTTATAGGGAATACCCTCCTGTTTATGTATACTTTTCTATGGGGGCAAGTCCAGATAATTCAGGTATCGCACACTCAAAAACTTTACCTAGCCAAATAAGGACCTATGATATTTATTTCGATATAGAAGAGAATGGTAAAAAAGCTGTTCCATCTTATAGGGAACCCCCTAATAATTCTCATCCTGAACTTTGGAATGTTTCAGTTGATAGTCCTGTTATATTCTCTGATAGTGTTGAGGGTGGCTTAGACTATACATATTTTCCTATTTTGAGGAATAACTCTTCTCCGTCAACAGGTGATGTAGATAATAACAGCATGATTGACGTTGTTATAGGTATGCGAAATGGAAATGTTAGAGCAATAAAAGGAACAGACGGCTCGACAATATGGGAAGAAAATGTTGTTAGCCCCATAGCAGAATATAGATCCGGAAGCACTGTATACCTTCATGCACCGGTCGGAATAGCGTCTCCTGCAATATGTGACTTGGATAAAGATGGAGTTTTAGAAATAGTAACTGGAGGCGGGAATCTATTGGCAACTTTCCCAAGAACAGGATCTTCTAGAACTATTACTGTCAAAACTGATTTGTGCTCTGTTTCAGTAATCAATGCCGTTACTGGAGATATTTTATGGACTTTCCCAATAGATGGAGCAATGCTATCTGCTCCTGCAATAGCTGATATAGACAATGATGGTTATGATGATATAGTAGTTGTAGACACAGTTTTTAAGAATCTTCAGTATGCACATAACAAAAATACTCTCATGGATACCAAAGTTACAATAAAGAATACTATTTATGCATACAGTGGAAGAACACATCAAATGATATTTAAAATACCTGGAGCCGAACAATCTTTATCGCCCGGTCTTTTTGCATTCAGAAATTCTAGAACCCCTGAGATTATGATTCCATCTACGTCTCCCGCAGTTGCAGATATTAATCATGACGGTTTAATGGACATAGTATGGACCTCTGTAGATAGAAATGTATATTTAACTAAGTACGTTGGCGGTGCATGGGAAACTCAGATTCTTATAAATTTTGATAATCCTATCCCAAGTAATTATGCCCCATCTCCCCCATCTGCCCTTTTAGGGTACATAGTCTCATCTCCAGTTATAGCATCTACCGATTACACAAAGGATTATGATCAAATATTAGTTTCAGCCATACATAGGGTTGAAAGTACAAATAATATTGCTGTCCACTCTTATATAATTGACCCCATTGAAAAATCATCAAATGAATTAAATCACCCTAGTGGGGATCCAGATAGATTAGGTATTAGATCAGAAGTCAATGATGTTATTGCGGGGCATCCTGTAGCCCACTCACCTCATGGGTATTCCACGATGGGGCCCCAAATGGTAGTGCCCGCTGGTAGATATTTAATGATACAGCATTTAGATGAAACTCACCGTGTTAGAGGTAGAATTACTCAGTCAACTTCACTTACAGCATCATATGCTACCCCTGTAATAGCAGAAGTTAACAATTATAGCACTTATAAAAAACAATACGATGCATTTTTCTTTGATTGTTTATTAGGGGCAGAAGATGGGAAGCTATATGCATTGGCATATAGAGATACTACCCAAGGAGCAGATGAGGATAATGAAAACGCTCCCCCAAGTGATTACAATAAACTAAATAAATTATGGGAATATCGTGCAGGAAGTCCAATAAGGGGGTCTGTTGCCGTCGATGATATCAATAACGATGGGAAATCTGAAATAATATTCATGACTCACGATGGCAGAGTTATCTCATTGAGCGTTGGATACCATTACACACGCTGGAATTTTAATAGACATGATCTTCATGGAACTGCAAATACTATAACTAATCTTGATCCAATTTCTTATACATTTTCTGAACCTGAAGCAATTGAATTTGGAGATTCTTCAGATCCATATGATGATAGATTTAGATTAATCTCACAGTTTGTATTGGGAGCTTCAAATAATTTTCGAGCTTACATGTCTGAAAAATGGATAATGATAGATACTAATAGAAATTATTTGTTTTCCGATGAGAGAGTTCTTTATGAAAAAGACCTTACAAAACTTAACATGAACACTTACGAAGGAAAACCTGTAGAAACAACTTATAACATCGAATCTATTTACGGTGACATAATTAATAACAATTTTATAATTACTTTTATTGATAGAGGCATGATGAGATTGTTCAACAACATTATGGCATATACCTCTGCACCAACAAAAAATATCCAAATTGAAGAAGGCATATGGGTCAATCTAGATATACCAAATACAGTTGGTACAAGAGAATATATTATTGAGGGTACTGGAACTCATTTAACTATTTATGATCCATCAAATGCAGATGTTCTATACACGAAAGAACTAAGGGGGATGAAGATATATGGAACAATCTCTAGCATATCAAAAAATAAATATGTTGTTATAACTAGCTATGGTGCTTATTTGTCGCCCAATCCACAGGAGGGTTAAAAATAAAAATCTTGTTTAAATTTAAAAAGTCTAGGAAAGGGCAGGATATAATTGACAATATAGTTGCCCTTGGGATATTTACTATAGCTTTTCTTTATGTGGTATATATAGCTGCAAATTCATTGAATCCTTATCTTGAAAAAACTGAATATGTCGATGTCCAACTTACAGCAATTACATCTATAGAAAAAATAATGTCTGATCCTACTTATGGTCTTGTTTCGAGAAATCATGTGTTATCCTATGACAAAATGGTTGACTTTGTATCAAATGAAGATACATCAAGATATCCAATATGCCCACTTGAAACTTCAACCAATAGTTATATCTCTCTATTAAGAAAACTTGGATTATTGGACTACTCAAATAAAAGATCTGTTTATGATCTTCAGATAGTGATATCTTCTACCCATACAGAAGTTAACACTATAGCTACAATGACGCAGAGTGATATCAATAAATACAATTATTCACTTCCTGATGGGGCTTCTCCCAGTGATACATACCCTCCACATTTTAATACTGAACCGACGTCTTTAGGAATTAGATATTATGAGTTCTTAATTGTAGATGAAGATAATAACAGTGAATATGATCATCTTTTTATCGATATAAATATGAACAAAGACTTTCAAGATGAAGTAACAAATGAGATTTACGGCCGTGATGAAAACAATACCCCGAAGTCGGGATTTATTAAGGGAGATAATTTCATACTTGATTCTAGAAGCTATATAGTTACAGACATTTTTAAGTCAGGAGATGGGGCACAGATTCTGAATATTGATGCAGCTGATATAATTCTGGGCACAAATAGAAGTTATTCAAATATTGTTCTTGTTATATCTAGACTTGTCTTAGTGGAAGAATTTGGAAACTTATCCGAAAAGAGGCTTACTCTGATTATGTGGGAGGGAAATAGATTATGCTCATGAATAACAAATCTGTAATGAGGACATTTGAGGCCATAATTGCAGCAGTTATAATGATATTGGGCGTTTCATTCATACTAAGCGATGCAGGGACAACATTTTCTTCTAATCCATCATGGGAAGTGTTAAATGCAAGAAACTCTGCAGAAGATGTTTTAGTAATATTAGAAAAAGGGGTAATTAACAATCAAAGTGAACTTGGTTATTATATTACAAATCGAGAGTTCAATGCTCTTGAAATGAAACTAAAGTCTCTTATCCCTTCAGGCTATGCTTATAAATTTAATATTTTTGAGATTTCGAATATAGTATATATAGATACGCATGGTGAAGCTAGTGAGGATACCAGTAAGCGCGGATTTCTTACAAACGGTTACAATGTAGATACTCTAGAGAACAACAATACTATTTGGAAGTTCCATGAAACGCAAACAGGATGGCCCGGAGATTACACAATATATTTTCCAGATGGAGGTAGTGTCACAATATATGGTTTGCTAATAGTTGACCTAATTGATGAGATCCCAGGATATGATACAGTGTATTTAAAACTTGAGAGGGGAAATCCTTCAAATCCTTTAGATTTTTCTACTTCAACGACAAAACTTTCAAGTAAAACTCCTCTAAAAGTAGGTGATTTAGTTTCTTTTTCATCGTATTCAGGTGGCACCACTTATGAATATACTTATCAGATATCCAACATTGCAAGAGATGGTAATTCTATATCCTTTGTATTACTTGATGAAACAATGTATATTGATTTTGAAGCTAATCCAAAAATAGTCAATATCTTCAGGGATACTTTTAGATTCACTGCTCATGATATTGTTAGTGCAGATACACTTGATATTGAAAAGAAAATTGGCGAGCCAAATCAATTTACCACTTATACTAAAGGCTTAAGACAAGGAGACTGGACTGTTTTTGGAGATTATTCGGGAAACATTAAAACTTTGTCTTATAATGGGAATAAAGGCCATATAATTATCAACATTATTCCTTATAAGAAGGATATAATTATTCTAGAAAAACCTGGGGAGATGGATTCAATTATCTCTGCCAAAAGAATTGTTTCTACTATGGATACTAGAGGTAACGTCAGAGCCTATTATGTATCTTTAATAATGGGGAGGGAGAAATTTTGAACAATAAATCCCAATTTTTTATCTTTGCCGCAATCCTTGTGGTAATATCCCTTCTAGCTATTCAATATTCACTTTTATCTTATAAGCAAGTATCGCAGTCTGTGGAAGACATAAGATATTCGGATATCCCGTTTATCTCAAGTTATATTGAGAGTTCTTTTAGAGATACTTCTAAGAATGCATTTGAAGAAATATATAGCACTGGAAAACTCGATTCAATACATAATGCATTTGCAGGTATATATTCTGCCCATTACGCAATTGAAGAAAAAGAATTGAATTATTATCTTTCAAGGCTTGATGTTGGTATAGAAGTAACTAAATCAAGTAGCATAACTTTCGACGACGATGTTTTATTCATTGGGCCTTCAATATTTGAAGTTGGGAATTTCAATAGAAAAATATTAATTGATACCAGAAAAATTTCAGATTCTCCTAAAAGATATCTGATGAGTTCGAACATAGGAGAGTTTGAAGTCGCACCATTAAATAAATCATCTGAGGCTTCTCCTTCAAATCCTTATGTAATACACGGGAACGGACAAATAATATACAAGGAAGGCAATTATTCGTCTGGTTCAAGAATAGTCTATAACAATAGAGCATATACTTTGGGGGAGTATAGAACTACATATGCAGGAATAAATAATATTGAAAATAGAGCACCTTTCTTAGAAAATTATTCTTTGGATATAGGAAATACTTATGTAAAAATTTTAGACCAAAATGGAAATCAAATCAATTTAGATGGAGTTACTGAGTTCTCTGAAGGTGACGTTTTCCTATTAGGTAATTACCTAATTAAAATCACAGATATTAATTATATCTCAAATGGGCAAAAGGATGACTATGTCAGATATACAATATTCAACATACAAATTTCTCTTCAGGAAACTGAAAGAAGAAAACAATCATTTGATCCTAGCGAAGTACCCGGATTAAGATATGGGCTAATAGATGTATTGGCAATTAGAGAAAATGGCATCAGGACTACAGAGATTGTAACGGGGGATACAATCATTGTTTCTTCTTCTATCCATAATGATCTTGAAAGCCCTATAACAGACAAGGATATCAATGGCTTGAAAAAACTTGGAAGTTCAATAAAGATATGGGAAATAGTTAATGTTTATTTAGTTCCTGATGAAGGAATCTTTGAATCAGAGGGTTCTAGATATAAAGTTAAGATTAATACTTTAGATAAAAAAATAATAGGTATCTATGAATTGAACGGAACTAATGAATCACTTATTGATATTCAAAGGTGCAGAAGAGATTCATTAGGAAATCTCATATGTGTTTCTGCTTATCCGATTGAAGAAGGATTTGAATTTAATTTGAGAGGAGAAGAATATGTTGTTAGAAGTATCTCCACCAATTTAGTTAGTTTTCTTAGAAGAAGCACCTATACTTTAGAAGTTATGATTGATC
The DNA here is from genome assembly GCA_041678455.1 of Methanofastidiosum sp. Lineage (GTDB taxonomy): Archaea > Methanobacteriota_B > Thermococci > Methanofastidiosales > Methanofastidiosaceae > Methanofastidiosum. The sequence goes on along the minus strand of JBAYOH010000014.1, from coordinate 27,367 downwards.
ATCCTAAAACAATTTATGAAGATTTCAAATTAGGCGGCAATACGTATGAGGTACGTTTGATCGAGCATGGGCCAGGTAATGTTGATCCATATCAAATAATCCTTGAAACCCTCTCTGGAGAAGATATATCATTAGAGATTGGAGACCCGGTGGTATTGGATAATTACATCTTAGTATTGGACAGTTTTACTTTTTTAAATAAAGATGACAAGTGGCACATTTACTTTAAATATTTTGACATGACTTCAGAAATGAAACAATTTCCCATTGGGAAAACAAGGCTTTTTTACGGATGGAATGACGAAGAATATAAAGTGGTTAATACATGGAAATATACCTATGAGGATACAACGGAGAAAATAATAATTGAATCCACTTATCCCTCTTTTTCAAATGATACAAATGGAGCTGTAATAACTGATGATGGGATACTTGCATGTTTTTCATCTATCAATACTCAAAACTTCTTCGAGTATGATCTGTATTATCCCCAGCAGGGCCAGCAAATTTGGCTTAGCGACACTAAAACAAAATTTGAAGAAATAAATACATTAAACAAATATATAAAAATCAGGATAGATGAAAACAAGAACGGAACTATCGATGACGATGAAGGATATATTTATGTCAATGGCTCTAATAAAATTCTAGAAAATGATGTATTCTATTGTGGTGGGGTTGGATTCAAAGTAATATCTATAATTTCTTACCGTAAAGACGAGCCTGCAAGAGTTTTACTTAAAAGAGTTCCATATTACCAATATACTCCAATCCTAGAGCGATCAGGAAGGTATAATATTGAAGAATTTACTACTTTGTTATCCACATACCGATATAATGTAAGACGGCCAGGAGATTACCTTCTCGTATTTACATATTCATTTGAGATTGACGGCATTAAAAAAGAAACAAGTCAGTATTATAACTTTAAAGTTTATCAATAATTTAAAATTATCTTTCAATACCGATAACTATTTATATGCATTAATAGAAATTAATAATAGAGGAATAGTTATGAGAAAAAGAGGAGCTCTCAAATTAATAAAAAAACTCAGAGAATCTGATATTTTACTGGATAGCGAACCAAAATCTAGTTATGAGAAGCTCAAGAAAAAGAGTGAAGTTGACTTTTTAAAGAAGGAAGGGGTATCATTAGATAAATCTGGAACTACTTTTCCCTCAGAAGATATATTAGGCGAAACAAAGAAGGAAATATCCGAAAAAATAAAAAGTGAAGTTGCATCTACAGTAGGCAGTGCGACTTTTGTTATATCTGGTCCTGTAACAATACAAGGTGGCAGGCTTCCCTCATTAGAAGAAGAAAAGAGGGTAATAATGAAGGATCAAGATATACTTATTATCCCTCAGAAATGGAAAACTCAAGATTATACAGGATTTAATGAAAGATACCCTTTGATAGAGCCATATGCTTATGCAAGGATTAAATGGGATGAAAAAATAACTAAACTGGTATACCTAATTGAAGAACCTGAACTCTCTGAAGATGAAAAAACTAGGCTTATGACTATTCAAGGGATAATTCAAGAAGAACTTGAAGTAGATTTCAAAAGTCTTCAAGAAAAGAGTGAATTAGTTGATTATTTAGAAAACAAAGCTTTGGAAGTTGTTGATGAATTAAATCTTAAGTTATCTCCTGATGCTTTTGAAAAAATCATGTATTATTTAAGAAGAAATTATATCGGGCTTGGTGCGATAGAACCGTTGTTTCATGATGTTTTAATAGAAGATATAAGTTGTGATGGAACAGGAATCCCAATATATGTTTATCATGCAAAATACGGCTCTCTCCCCTCAAATATAGTATTCAAATCAGATGACGATGCTAACAGTATAATCATTAAGATGGCACAAAGATGTAATAGGCATATCTCAGTTGCAGAACCTTTACTTGACGGAAGATTGCCAAATAACTCAAGGGTCCAGGCCACATTTGGAAGAGAAGTCACACAACACGGTCCTACTTTTACTATTAGAAGATTCAAAACAGATCCAATGACCCCAGTACAATTGATAAATTACAAGTCGTGTCCACCAAGAATATTTGCATATATGTGGTTGGCTCTTGAACACTCATATACCGCTTCCACAATTATCTCTGGAGGAACAGCAACGGGTAAAACTTCGATGCTAAATGCGCTTGCCATATTTTTACCTCCAGAAGCAAAAATAGTAACAATTGAGGACACTCAAGAGTTAAATCTCCCTCAAGAACATTGGTTACCTGCAGTCACTAGGTCTGGATTTGGCGCCTCTACTTCTGAGGGAAAGAAACAGGGAGAAGTTGACATGTTTGACTTACTAAGGGCCGCATTAAGGCAAAGGCCTGATTATCTAGTAGTAGGTGAAATTAGAGGGGCCGAAGCAAATGTCATGTTTACAGGTATGGCCACAGGGCACCCCGGTATGGGAACAATACATGCTGATTCAATGGAAGCTTTAATTAATAGGCTTACCACAAGGCCCATTAGTCTCTCCCCAGCACTTCTTCAATCATTGAACATTTGTTTTCTATTAACCCATGCAAAAATAGAAGGAAAAGCAATCAGAAGAGTAAAAGAAGTAATTGAAATAACTGGAATGGATTTGAAAAAAGGAGAACCTATTTATCAAACTGTTTTTAGGTGGGATCCGGGTTCTGATGAATTCATATATGATGCAAAAGAGAGCAGCATAGTAAAAAGAATATCCATATCCCGGGGTATGACTCAAGAAGAAGTTTGGGAAGAAATAAACAGGAGATCCCTTGTTTTAGGCTGGATGGCTGAAAATAATATAGTTAACTATAGAGATGTAGGGGATATAATAAAAATTTACATGAGAGATCCGGATTCAATCTTAGAAAAAATAAAAAGTTGAGCCTATGTTAGGCAGAAAAAAAGAGAAGGACGTTGCAGTCCAAGAAATTGAAAGATACGAAAAAAGAGGCTTCTTCACGAATTATGGGAAGGCAGCCCATAAGAGATTTGGTTTTTTGGTAGACAAAAGGCTAAAAAGTTTTGAAGAACTCCATGATCCTTTAAGAAAAGGCGATATACCTCTAAATCTTGGTGCTTATGTCAGCGCAATGATTCTTAGTACCGCTATTGTGGGTATTATTGCTTTAGTAATATTGATAATTATTGTTCCTCTGTTTTTGGGAGATATTATAAATGAGATTATCTCTCCAGAAAGGCCTGTTGATTTTGTCTTTAATTTAGTCTTAATTATTTTAATTTCAATTTCAGCCGCCATTACCACTTTTCTCGTCTTCTGGTTTTATCCATCATTTAAAGCTGGAGAAAGATCAAGAAAAATTAATCTTGCACTTACAAATGCTGTTAATACAATGGCGACAATAGCTGGAACAGGGGTGCCTCCTGCTGTTATCTTTTGGTCACTTGTAGAGTTTAGGCGATATGGTGAAGTATCAAGAGAATCGGAAAAGATTTTAAATGATATTGAAAACTTTGGACTCGATTTAGTTCAAGCCCTTCAAAGGGCAGCTAACAGGTCTCCTTCCCCACTCTTCAGTGAACTTTTATGGAAGATGATAGCCACCATAAGAACAGGTGGAAATCTCAAAGAGTATCTGTATCTTGAAGGGAACAGATTAATGGAAGTCGAAAGAATGAAAACCGAAGCTGCGATAGAAACTATCGGCCTAATAGCAGAAACTTATGTCACAGCTTTAGTTGTAGGGCCAGTATTCATTATTATCATGACAACAATTATGGGCATAATGGGCACCCCAATGTCACAGGTAAATTTGATTAATAATATTGTTGTATATTTTGGACTGCCTATCGGCTATGCTATATTTATAATAGCAGTGGATCAGGTGGCCCCAAAGAGGTAAGACAGGTGAAAATTTGAGGGGAAAAAATTATAACGTGTATGTAATGATTGGCAGTATATCTGCAGGGATAATTCTTAGTTTAATAGGGGTTTTCATTTTAAATTTAAGTGAACTAGCTATTGCAGGCATAATCGTTGCAGTTGGCCCCTACCTAGTATTAAAAATGAGGGAGCAAGCATGGATTACCGAAATTGAAGACCAGTTCCCTGAATTTCTAAGGGCACTTGCCGATTCTCAAGCTGCCGGAATGACTCTCCCCCAAGCCATAAAGATGGCACAAGAGGATGATTATGGGAGACTTACCGATGAAATAAAGATTATGGCTTCAAAGATATCGTGGGGAATTCCATTTGATGAAGTCTTAACCTCTTTTTCAGATAAGGTAAAAAGTGAAAATGTACAAGGGACGGTATCCCTTATTGTTATCGCTCATCATGCCGGGGGAAATATCATAAAGATTTTAGAATCTGCAGCAGAAAGTGCGAGAATGATGAGAGGTCTTGCAAAAGAGCAGGCTTCTAAGTTGGGCCAGTATACAGGCATTATTTATATTTCTTATCTTGTCTTTCTTTCAGTAGTCTTCTTACTTCAGACCCAGTTCGTTGAAATATTCTCAGAAATAACACTTCCAACTGCCAAAGAGTCAATTGATAAAGATGTGTTTAAGACTACATTCCAAAACATGCTTATCATACACGGTGCTTTAGCAGGGCTCATGATTGGCAAGATGACAACAAATTCTTTATTTTCAGGGATTAAACACAGTATTATTTTAACTGCAATTGGATATCTAACATTTAGATTTATTATCGGCTCTAATCTTCTATCTGGTTTTCTTTGATATTATTTTTTTCTATTCCCCATCTTGTCTTAACAGCCATTCCTCTTTCAAACGCCTTAACTTCCCTCGGAGAAAGCATTAAAGTGCCTGTTCCTAAAAGATTGTCTTTTGAGTCCACAATAATAACTTCTTCATATGCTCTAAGATTTTTATCAAGATTTATAACAAACTTTGAAAATACATTTGCACCGTCTTTAATGAAAGGCGCAGCCTCATCATCTACAATTACTCTGTATTTGGGATAGGGGATTATATCCTTCAATCTTTTTAGACCCTCAATATTTGGAGTAAATAACCCATCTCTAGCCCTTATAGTTGCAAGCATAGTTCCATTTTTATCAAAGACATAACGGATCATTCTAGTTTTTGATCTCTTAACGACGACATCGTGGAAAAGTTTTTCTCCAACGTTTGGGCCAAACTGATATTCCGCAATTACTTTTACTATGTCCTCGTCATTTAGTTCAAGATCTCCCTTATCTTTTCTTTCTTCCTCCATTTCACATTGGCCGAAAGGATAAGTAAACTCAAGTTCTTTTGGAAATTTTCCAAAGAAGAGATGCTCATCGTATTTTTTAGATTCTATGTTTTTTATTCTTTCCTTTGTTCTTTGCATTATTGGCCTTAAATTGGATTCTGCACCGGTATAGAATATCGAAGACCTTTTTGTAAAGGGATCATATTCTTCTAAAAGATCATAATAATCTTTGATTTTTCTATATGCAAGTAGCAATCTCGGATGGCTTCTGATTCTAGTTTCAACGAGTTCAAATAAATTTCCTTCATGTATGGCTTCCTTGATTATTTTAATTTCTTCAAAAGTTGCATGCAAATTATGGCTTGAGAGAAGTTCTAATCTTTTTTGATCATTTTCATTAATTAGCTCTTGAGCAGTATATTTTCTACAAACTGGGCAGTTACAGGGCAAATATTTCATTTCATTAAGTTTTTTTGTACCATAAGAAGTTAGATATCTCGAATCCTGTGCATAGAGAACATATGCTGCAGAATCAAAAAGGTCGCAACCCAAAAGAACTGATAATGACAATAACATGGGGTGTCCGGCACCAAAAAGATGAACTGGCCTTGAGGGTGAAAGACTTCTTTTTACTGTAAGAATAATGTCCACCAATTCACTAAATCGGTATTCCATCATCAATGGAACAACACCACCTATTGGATTCACTGTAAAAGGTAATTTATTCATCTCCTCTGCCGATTTTTTTCTTAGATCTAGGTGAGTTCCCCCTTGGATTGTTCCATTTAGGTCTAAGTCAAATCCGATTGCTTCTCTTGCCCTTTCTAGAGTTATCTCCAGATCGGAAAGAGTTTTTCCGTGGGATTCATCGGGATGGGTTGGTATATCAAGAAAAGTTCCTATATCAACTCCAATGTCTTTTTGAAATTGCAATATCTCTTTGTTTTCTATTTCTATATCGCCATATGCGGCCATCTGAAAAGAACCAGAATCAGTTTCTATAACTCCGTCAAAATCGAGCATTTTGTGAACTCCTTTTTCAAGAGCTTCTTCTTTGAGTTTTGGAGTTCTATAAATAATATATGAATTTGTGATTAGCATCTCTGCCCCATAATCTGCCATATTCTTGGGGGCAATGACTATTTTGTTAGGATTAATAACGGGCATTAGTGTTGGCGTCTCAACTTTTTTTTTGCCTATTGATAGTTTCCCTATCCTGCCTAATCCATCTTTTGCCTTTATTTCAAACATTTATCCGCCCCCTACAGGAGAAAAAAGAGCTATCTCAAATCCTTTTAAAACTAGAGTTTCATCTCTACCAGTAAAAGAACAGTCCTTTCCATTTACAATAATCCTTATCTCATCCTTTAAAAAAGATTTCTTCAATGGGGGATATTTTTCTGAAAGAAGATTCTTTAGTGTGCCAATTTCAATTGATTCAACTTCAATAGTTTCCTCTCTTTTCAAAGTGATATCCTTTAAATCCCCAAAATAAAGAATCTTCATACTATTTAATATGCCAAGTGATTTTATAATCTTAACTCAAAAGACATCCTTTCTATTTCTATTTCTCTCTTAAAAGGATCAATTATCTCAATACCTCCTTTTCTTGATAATATACAAAGTCCTGATAAAGCTTCTGTAGAGCAAAGAAGATGTTGATTTGGATGAGTACCTGCCTCTATGCAAGAATCTAGAATTATTTTATCTCCACATCCAAAAACTAATTTAAGCCTCTTGGAAGCAGGATGACCCTTCTTTAGGATTATAAGTGGAAAAGAAAATTCTCGCAGGGAGTATAATGCTGAAATCATGATAGCTTTAATTTTTTTGTCGTTTGCAAAAGAGGAAACAACAAGAATATCTTCATTTCCTGTTCCAAGTACTATCTCTCGTTTATCAGTTTCCAATAAGAAGGATTTGCCTTTAGATTTGACTATTCCTAAGAAGTAATCGTTATGGGATAGGAACAATATCTCCTCATTTGCCAAAGGAAGAAATAAATTATTATCCAATTTTTATAACCTTGTCTGAAGAACATTTTGGGCATTTCGGATTTTTTCCAATTCCTTTATACTGTGTACCACATTCGGTACAAACATAGCCTTCAGGGCCTTCAGGCATATCTACATCAAAACTTCCACCAACACTGCAAATATCAATCACCAATATCTAGTAATGATTTTGTTTTTATATGTATTTTGATGTGCCCTTACTTTTTCAAGCAATAATCCCTAATCAATTATCTTTCTGTTTTTGTAGATATCACCACTCAATTCAAAAATTTTATATATTATCTTGATTTTTAAATTATGGTTTTAATGGATAAAAATAAGAATGTTATTTCTGGAAATATTGTAGATCCAATCCATCGCCAAATATATTCGGGCAAAATAACTATTTCAAATGGCAAAATCTCTAGAATTCAAAGAAACGATAATATTTATCCTAATTTCATTATACCTGGTTTTGTTGATTCTCACATACACATAGAAAGTTCAATGTTAATCCCTTACGAGTTTTCTAGAATTGCAGTTACTCATGGAACCGTAGCGACTGTTTCAGACCCTCACGAAATAGCCAATGTTTTAGGAATAAGAGGAATAGAATACATGATTGAGAATTCTAAACTTTCTCCTCTGAAATTTTATTTTGGGGCATCCTCATGCGTTCCTGCAACATTTTTTGAGACAAGCGGTGCTTGCCTTGGAGCTAGAGAAATTGAAGAGATATTTAGAGATGACAACGTTAAATTTTTAGGAGAGGTAATGAATACATTTGGTGTCATAAATAATGATAGTGAGCTAATAGAAAAAATAAATATCGCAAAAAAATATTTTAAGAAAATTGATGGCCATGCTCCGGGGTTATCTGGAGAAATACTGGATAAATATATTGGCAAAGGGATTACTACAGATCACGAGTGTGTTCGTAGAGCTGAAGGGCTTGAGAAGATAGAAAAGGGGATGAAGATACAGATCAGGGAAGGCTCTGCCGCAAAAAACTTTGAAGCATTAATTCCTCTTGTCGATACACATTATGTTTCCTGTATGTTTTGTAGTGATGATAAACATCCGGATGATTTAATTAAAGGACACATTGACCAGATGGTGAGACGGTCAATAAATTACGGTATCGATATTTTCAAAATATTAAATGTTTCTTCTGTAAATCCTGTTAAACATTATGGGCTTGATGTTGGACTGCTACAAGAAGGTGATTCTGCTGACTTCTTAATTGTAGATAATCTAAAAGAATTGAATATCCTTACAACCTATATTAATGGAAATATCGTTTCTCATAACGGTAAAACAAAAATCGAACACAAGAGTTTTGAAACAATAAATAATTTTAATGTAGAAAAGAAAAAGATATCCGATTTTAGTTTACATTATAAAAGTGGCGCTATGAATGTTATTGAAGCAATTGACGGTCAACTTATTACAAATAATATAATCATTGAACCAAAAATAATCAATGGCAATTTAGTATCTGACATAGAAAGAGACATATTAAAAATTGCCGTTGTGAATCGTTATACTGATTCCAAAGTTTCAATTGGATTTATAAGAAATTTTGGCCTAAATAAAGGGGCATTAGCTTCTAGCATAGCACATGATTCCCACAACATAGTTGTCGTTGGTGTTTCTGACGAGGATATATGCAACGCTGTAAACATGATCATCGAAAATAGAGGGGGCATTGGATGTGTCTGTGGAGAAAATAAAATCTTTTTAGGGCTACCAGTTGCTGGCATAATGACATTTGAAGAATACCCCAAAGTTGCAGATAGCTACAGGAATGTTACCAACTTTGCCAAGTCTTTGGGATGCACTTTAAATGCACCTTTCATGACTTTATCTTTCATGGCATTACTAGTTATCCCCAAAATAAAGATTGGAGATAAGGGATTATTTGATTCAGAAAAATTTAGATTTATTGATTTGTGCATAAGCTAATATTTAAATATAATTTTATATTATTCTTTAGAAGATAAATTAGTATTATTATTATTTATTATGCATTTATACAAATGAGTTATGTCTTTATAATCATAGTATAATAATGTCTATTACCCCTTTATTTCTACTGGAAGTTTGTCCAGTTAACTAAGTAATAATTTCTAGTCGAGCTGTTCTGTCTTTGTTCTATTGACATAAAAATTCTTATCGACACAATCCAAATAAATATATCTATCTCTTCCAGTAAGCTCGTCTTCTGTTATGTAAAGGTCTTTAGCTAAGATACAATAGTAGTTCATATGTTCTATAAAATCTTGCTTTAATAATCTATAACTATTCATCTATGACTACATTCTTCTTTGTCTTGAAGTCTTTGCCATTCTTTATCTATGACCCTCTGTACTTCTTTTACGAAATCCTCTGGCAAATGTCTAAATCTTCCTTGTAATTTGTAATATTCAATGACTTGCTTTGTTTTTTTCTTATAATTTATGGTGTAGGTGTCATTTTCAAATTCATATAAGGGAAATATTCCGGTCTCTGTTGCAAGTCTACCTATTTCTAAGCCAATTTCTGGTTGGTATCTCCACCCAGTTGGGCAAACAGAATAGGCGTGGATATACGAAGGCCCTTTGATGCTCTTTGCTTTTTCTATTTTCTTAATGAAATCCATTGGATAAGAGGGATTAACTGTAGCTGCATAAGGAATATTGTGTGCTGCCACTATTTCCATCATATTCTTCTTTTTTCTAGTTTTCCATCCTCCATGCTTACCAACTGGATTTGTAGTAGTTGTAGCTCCCATCGGAGTGAGGCTAGAGGTTTGCATCCCAGTATTCATGTACGCTTCATTATCGTAGCATACATACATAATTTCATGACCTCTTTCTATGGCGCCAGAAAGTGCCTGAATCCCTATATCGGCGGTACCTCCATCGCCTGCAAAGCCAACAACTGTAATTTTTTCCTTTTTACCTTTAATTTTCAATGCCGCTTCAATTCCCGAAGCTGTAGCAGCAGTTGTTTCAAAGGCATTATACAATAAGGGTATCCCCAAACAGGTATCTGGAAAAGTTCCAGGTATTGCTGCAAAACAACAAGCAGGTATGTTCATTATTGTGTTTTTTCCCAATACTTTTAGGAGATACCTAGCAACTAGCATAGCTCCACACCCGGGGCATGCCGTGTGACCGGAATAAATAAATTCTTCAGTGGGTATACCTGCTCTTTTCATAATTACACCTTAATATCAACCCATTCAACTGGATTGTCAATTTTATTATTCTTTAAACAATTGAAACAATTATCATAAACTCTACTAATGGTATCTATAGTAATATCTCTGCCACCTATCCCAAGAATAAAATTCTTAATTAGGGGCGAATGCTTTGCCCCATACAGAGATGCTTTCAATTCAGAGAAAATTGCACCCTCATGTCCAAAAGAGAATGATCTATCAATTACTCCTACGAAAGAAGCTTTTGATAATGCTTTATTTAGTTCCTCTGAAGGAAATGGCCTAAACATCCTCAATCTAATAAGCCCAACTTTTATTCCTTTTTTCCTAAATATATCTACAGTTTCTTTAATAGTTCCAGCAGCCGCACCTGAAACAATCAGGACAACCTCTGCGCCATCAGTATTATAAAGTTCTAATGGGCCAGTATATCTTCTTCCAAATTCATTATAGAAATCTTCTTCAATTTGATTCAATTTTGGTATTACTCTATCCATGGCTTCTTGTATTTTGTATCTGAATTCAGAATACCACTGGTGAGGCATTGAAAGGGATCCAATGCTTAGTGGGTCCTCTATATCTAGCGGATACATGGGAGTATATTGTGGAAGAAACTTATCAACTGAATCTTGATCTGGGATGTCAACTATTTCTGATGTATGTGATAAATAAAAAGCATCTAATCCCACCATGACTGGCAACTGGATTTCTTTATCCTCGCATAATTTATAGGACATTATTATGGTGTCTAATACCTCTTGGTTACTTTCAGCATAAAATTGTACCCATCCTGTATCTCTTTGAGACATCATATCTGTATGTTCAACCCATACATTCCAAGGGGGGGCCAAAGCTCTGTTTACATTTGCCATGACTACGGGGATTCTTGCGCCAGAAGCCCAATGAAGTAATTCATGCATTAATACCAATCCTTGAGAGGATGTAGCTGTAAAGGTTCTGGCTCCTGTATGGGAAGCTGCAATACATGCGGCCATTGCAGAATGTTCCGATTCCATGTGAAGGTATTCAGCTTTGAGTTCTCCGTCTGAAATAAATTGTGCTATTTTCTCAACGATAATTGTCTGAGGTGTTATGGGATAAGCAGCTATTACTTCTGCCTTAGAAAGCCTTGCCCCCCAAGCAGCGGCTATGTCGCCAGTCATTATCTTCTTTACCATTATTTTCCCTCCCTCTCCATTCTAATCGCAGTTTTAGGGCATTCGTGAGCACATATTCCACATCCCTTACAGTAATCATAATTAATAATAGGGAATCCTTCTTCATCAACATCTATAGATATATCGGGACAGCATCTCCAACAAATACTGCATTTGATACATTTGTCTTTATCTATCTCTGGTCTAAAGACTCGCCAGGTTCCAGTTTTTTGATTAAGGGATGGAACATTTGATATAGGGGCCTCAGATAAATCCTTTATTGATGATAATTTTTCTAATTTTTTCATATAATCATTACATTATTGTTTTATCATAGGCCTGAGTTGCGGCCTTAATGTTTTCCTCTTTTTTAGAAGGAATATTCTCCTTTATCGCTAATATTATAGATTCAAGCATAACCTCTCTTGATATTTTGGCAAATGCGCCAAGGATAGAAGTATTTACAATCGGTGCCATTTTTGAGCCTAGTTTGTTTTCTATTGCAATGGATGTTGCATCAACAGTTGCTGTCTTAAACGAAAGATTGTAATACTTGGGGTCTTTGTCGGAATTTATGAGAACTACTCCTCCTTCACTCAGACCAGAAGTTATCTCTGTGACCTCCATTAGTGTTGGGTCAAGGACAACAATATAATTTGGAGTATATACCTGACTTCTTATTTTAATGGGATTTTTATCTATTCTTGTAAATGAAGTAACAGGCGCACCCCTTCTTTCAACACCGAAGTATGGAAAAGCTTGAACATATTTTCCTTCTCGAAAAGCTGCATCGGCTAGGATAGTTGACGCGACTACGGCACCTTGCCCACCTCTTCCATGAAATCTTATTTCTATCAAAAAATCCCTCTAGATTATAATGGTTTTATATTTTTAAAAAGCTTTTTACTGCTAGTACAAAGATAAACAAGTTAAATCATAAAATAAGGCTCAGTAATTAAATTAACATTTTTTCATAATCTTGGATAACATATTTCTTACCTTTCTGAACTATTTTATAGCCCCATCTTTCCAAAAGCTGTTTTTGATAATTAATGCCATCTGGATACTTTTCATTAACTACTCCTCCAGTTTTTAGAGTTCTCCAATGTAGGGTAATATTTGTCTTTCTCCAAAGCAGCCTCATTTGCAGCATGGGCACTAATCCACGCAAAAATTCCAGCAGTCAAAGGACATCCTATAGATGCATGGTGTTCATTAGCAAGTTTTTTCTAATCTGATTAATTGTTATTAGCTTTCCTTCTGGAACAGTTTTCATTATGCCTTTGGCCTCAATTGGGGCAGGAATAACAACTGTACCTTAGCTCCATCGTTTATACCTCTTCTCAGTTATTATTTCAACTTTTGGCAAACCTTTACTATATCCTAATTTTTCACGCCATGATCTATTTCTCACACTCATTTAATTCCCCTAGTGCTATAATTGTTTTTATTTTAAATAATTTATAGGTTTAAATTTTAGTTTTTTTATTTCATAATACAGCGGAGAAAAAAGCTGTTCAATAATATAGTACACAACTGGGAAGAAAACAACTTCAGGTTCAAAAAATGAAACAACAATTATTGCAAGGCTTATATTCTTAAAAAAAGATGGTATAAAAATTGATTCTTTTTCCTCCATTTTTAATTTTAAGATACTAGAAAAAATTGTCATAAATAAAAGGATAATGATTATAAAAAAAAGAGATAAGAACATTGAAAGAAATAAATAATCTTTTACCATGTAGAGCTTCTCAACACTTTTAGAAACTGCTATGTATATTATGATTCCCATAACAAAAAAAGAAATATTAGAATTAAAATTTTTTGTAAGTTTTTTCTTGAAAATAATTGAAATTAAAACAGGGACGAAGATTATTAGTGCCATCTCTAAGAACATCTTTTGGGTATTGACGTTTATTTCATCTCTTAGAACTAAATATATGTAAGTCGGAGTTATTAGAGGGGATGCTAGTATAGTTGTTACTATCAAAAGTAAAGTAATCTCCACTTTCCCGCCTAGTTCTTTGGACCATACTAGAGTAGATCCTGCGGCCAGAGGGACATTCCCTGTGATGATAATCCCAATAAATAATGGAAAATTGATTAAATTCATTTTGAGAAGGGATATCCCTACTAAAAAGAATAGTACAGGAATGAAAGCATAGCATGTGAAGAATCCCAACAAAAAAGGCTTAAGGAGTTCCATGTATTTTTGATAAATCTTGAAATCAACTTTAATTGTGGATAAGAAGATGAGGATGCTTTGGAGAAGTGGCACCATCGGAGATAGATCTTTTCCGTATGAGGGGAAATAGATGCCTAGTATTATAGAAGAAATAATAATTATTAAAGGAATCCCAAACATAAAGTATTATAAAATAGATTAATATTAAAGTTTATTGTAGGTGGAAGTCTTAATCTAATACCGGAATTTTTTATCAATTAGGCTCCTTGCATATAAAATCTTTTCATCCATTTTTTTCACCATATGATCCCTTAGAAACGGACGGAGTCTTTTTTTCATTTTAACGTAATCTCCTTCAATATCCTGAAAGGTACTTATAATTTTGGGATCCTGAACTCCTCTTGAACTTTCAAGAAACTTTACAAAATTCTCAACCTTTTCCTCATAAGCATCCCAGATCATTTTCATTCCAAATAGCTCATCTTCTACTATAACCTCTCCTTCAGAGTAATAAGGAACTGTACTAACGTCTTCTCTTGGAATTGATCTTTTAGCAGGCTTTTTGGGGATGCCTTCCTTCTTTGGAGGATAAAAGAAATAGATTACACAAAGGATTGCTATTAAAACGACTGCACCTATTAGAATCTCGTAAATCATGCAATTAATTTATTTTACCTGTATTTAAATATATTTAATTGATTTCTTTTAGTTCGACTTTTATTTCTTTTTCATCTATTTTTACTGTTCCATAATACCCATCTTTTAAAGGCCCAGGATTTAATATCTGAGTTTTACCGATAGAATCGATTGCTTTTGATTCATGAACGTGTCCAGAAACTGCAACAAGCGGTTGCATTTTTTCTATGATGCTTCTAACTGAAGTGCTTCCTATTGATTTGCTATCCCCAATTCTATCCAATTTCGTTCCATATGGGGGTACGTGAGTTACGAGAATCATATTGCTAAAAGAAAGTTTTGAAAGCCCTACCATTATTTGTTCTTCCCCATATTCTGATGGTGTACCAAAAGGAGATTTATTTGATCCTCCAAATCCCCCTATGGTATAACCTCTTACTTTGACTTCCTTTTCATGGAGTGAAATCCCTTCTGATTCTATATAGTCCTTGACTTCACTTTTGTCACAGTTTCCAAAAACAGTATAGAATTGGATATTTGGTATGACTTCCAATACTTCCTTTGCCTCTTTTTTCCCGCCAAATGAAGTGATATCCCCACAACAGAGTAAAAGGTCAAATCGTCTTATATCAATAGAATCAAACAATTTCTCTAAAGAACTTTTCTTTCCGTGTATATCTGTTATTACACAAATATTCATAAAACAGAAAATGATAATTTCTATTTAAAGATTTTGAAGGAGAAGGTAATAAAAAAGCATACTGGCGATATGGCTGAAATAATACCTTCTCCTAACTCCCAATCAATAATTGTATTTTTAAATCTTACGTAAAGGCATATAATTCAATATTCGGCAATTACTAACATCTCAAAATCTTCAGTTGTCAATTTATCTTTTCTGCTAAACGCTCCTTGCTTGCAGCCGTATATATCTACTTTTTTAAATCCTAATGATTTTAATAACCATGTTATTTCGGAGGGAACATAATATCTTTCATCACACTTGATCTTCTTTTTATTCCCATCATCATCTGTAAACTCTAATACTGATTTATCTCTGAAGGTCATTAAATCAAAGGTATTCTCCAGACTTTTTCCATCGACAGAATTGGAGTTGATAAAATCTTTAACAGAATGAAATAATGGGAAAAGACCATTTAGGGTAGTCAAGATAAATTTTCCTTTATCCTTTAGGGACCTAGCAGCACCTTCAAGAATCATAAAGTTCATTTCATCTGTTTCCATCAAGGGAAAGCCACCTTCACAGATAATAAGGGCAAGATCAAATTTTTTTTCAAATTTTAAATCTCTTGCATCTGCTTTAATAAATTCAACTTTGACCTTAGCTTCCTTGGCCTTTTCTATCGCCCTTTCTAACATACATTCAGAAAGATCAATTCCAGTTACATTATATCCTCTTTTTGCAAGTTCTATAGAATGCCTACCTGTACCACAACCGATATCTATAATTTTCTTAGATTTATCTTTTTTAATTTCTTTTTCAATGAAGTCTATTTCTCCGATTGTTCCTCGGGTAAAAACTTCAGTTTCGTAAGTTTCAGCATAATTTTGGAATAATTCTTTATACCATTTTGTCATGGACAATCCATTCTACTTCTCTTTATATTATTTTTGTCAATTCAAAAAATAAAATCTTAACAATTAAAGTACAGAATACTATTCATAACAAATAAAAATGAATTTCCAGGTATCCATGGTTTTGATAGTACAAAATACGTCAAATTTTATATGAATAATATATTTCTATATTTACCAAAGTTTAAAAAATCATATAATAAAAAATAAATTAATTTTGGGACTTAAATTTATTTTTCTTTTCTAAAACACATAAACCAGTCAAGACAGTATTTGCCTTCTTCTTTTTTCTCCATTCTTTCTTTGGCTACACCACAAGAACCGGGAGGCGGAATTATTACGTCGTCACCTGGTTGCCAGTTGGCAGGAGTTGCAATTTGTTCTTTGTCTGATTTCTGCATTGCAAGAAGTAATCTCTTGATTTCTTGCATATTTCTCCCATTTGATAGGGGGTAATAGAGCATTGCCCTAACTTTTGCTTTAGGATCTATTAAGAATACCGCCCTTACCGCCTGAGTTGTGGATGCATTTGGTTGGACCATTCCAAATTTCTTTGAAATATCCATCTTTAAGTCTTCTATTACGGGGAACATAATTTCAACATTTTTCATGCCTTTATATTCGATCTTTTCTTTTATAGTCCTTAACCAAGCTATGTGGGCATAAATACTATCTATCGATAATCCTATTAACTCACAATTTAAATTTTTGAGTTCTTTCTGCATTGATGCAAAAGCCATAAATTCAGTTGTGCATACAGGGGTAAAGTCTGCCGGATGACTGAAAAATATTACCCATTTACCCTTATAGTCGTCTGGAAAATTTATTTCTCCCATTGTAGTTTTTGCCTTAAATTTAGGTGCATCATCGCCTATTAATGGCATACTCATTTGTTGTTTAGATTCTTCTTCCATTTATTCACCAACTCAACATTTTATTTTATGTTGTTAGATTTATTAGAAATTGAATATATATAACTTTATACGTTTTGAAATATAATCTTACAGATAAATAATTTAAAGAATATTAGTTTTTAGATAATAATGAATATTAATTAAAGATTCTCTTTTTTCCATATTCTTTTTAATACTATTTTAGATAAATCATTCAGTTTGTCGTAATAAACTATAATTACTATCCACTGAATACTACATGATTTTTTTGATTACAATGATAAATCTATAAAAAGCCTCTACATATATAAGAAGAAAGACCTTTAGCACAGTTAATAATCTATTTTATAAGTGGAGTCTAATCAATAAATAGATCTATACAAAGAAAGACTTTTTAATCGATATACAGAGGTAAAATCATGTGTCTTGCAGTTCCAGGTAAAGTTATAGAAATAAAAGATAGCGTTGGAATAGTTGATTTCAACGGAATTAAAAGAGAAGTAAGATTGGATCTTGTAGATGTTATAGTTGGAGACTATGTTATTGTTCATACTGGATTTGCAATTGAAAAAATGGGCGAAAAAGAGGCCTTAGAATCATTGGAGATATGGAAAGAACTCCTTAAATTTCAGGAGGATTATTAGTGGATTTATATAAAGACCGGAATGCTTCTGATACAATAATAAGAAAAATATTTGAATTATCTAAGGATTTAGGCGAAATAAAACTGTGTCACGTTTGTGGAACGCATGAACATGTGATTACTCATTATGGTATTAGGGCTTTGTTGCCAGAGAACATTCAAGTTGTCTCTGGCCCAGGGTGTCCAGTTTGTGTAACAACACAAGGTGAAATTGAAGCTGCTGTCAAAGTTGCCGAAAAAGGGGCCATAGTAACAACGTATGGTGATATGATAAGGGTACCATCTAAACGTTCTTTGTCAGATGCAAAAGCATCTGGGCTTGACATTAGACTCGTATATAGTATTAATGATTCAATTAATCTTGCTATATCTAATCCTGATAAAAAAATAGTTCATTTTGCCATTGGGTTTGAGACCACCTGCCCAACAACTGCTGTTGCAGTCCTTAACTCTCCCGATAATTTTTATGTATTATCGGCACACAGGGTAGTTCCCCCGGCTATGGATTTATTGTTAAGCAGTGGAAAAATAAATCTTTCAGGATTTATAGATCCAGGACATGTTTCTACGATTATTGGAACAAAACCTTATGAGCCGATATCTAAAAAATTTCACGTACCTCAAGTAATATGTGGTTTTGAACCCAACGATATACTTATGGGAATTTACCTTTTAATAAAACAAATTAAAGAAAAAAGAGCTGAAGTTGAAAATGAATATGTTCGTGGCGTAAGGACAGAAGGCAATACTAAAGCCCAAAAACTTATGGAAAAGGTATTTGAATCCTGCGATATACGCTGGAGAGGATTTCCAGTAATACCCGGATCAGGGCTCTCTTTAAAAAATGAGTTTTCCAATAAAGATGCATATAAGGAATTTAATATTGAAATAGAGGATATACCCGAAGAGGAAGGATGTAGTTGTCCGGAAGTTTTAAGGGCAGAGAAGATTCCGAGTCAGTGCCCATTATTCGGAAATACATGCACACCGCAAAGCCCTAAAGGCCCATGCATGGTTTCCAAAGAGGGTGCTTGTTACATATCCTTTAAATATGAAAAACCTTTCAGGTGAAGATATGGCAATAAAAGAAAATCCAATTTGTTCCTTTAATAAGGAATGCAGATATCCAAATATCGATAAAGAAAGTTTTTGTGATGAAATGTCTTCAGTGATTGGAGATGTGAGAATAGGAAAAGAGGTTTATGTTGCACCTTTTGTATCATTAAGAGCAGACGAAGGGACCCCTATAATTATCGGAGATGGGAGTAACTTGCAGGATGGCGTTATAGTTCATGCTTTGGAGCACACCTCTGTTGAAATTGGTAAAAAGACTTCAATAGCACACGGTGCTGTAATTCATGGGCCTACAAAAATAGGCAATAACTCTTTTGTTGGTTTTAGAGCAGTAGTCCATAGCTCAGAAATTGGAAAAGAATGCTTCATAGGCCATGGTGCAATAGTTGTGGGGGTAAAAATCGGCGATAAAAAATTAGTTCCACACGGGGCCGTAATCACCGACCAAGAAAAAGCGGACAAACTATCGGATTCAACTAAAGAGCTATTCAAGTTCAACGAAGAAGTATTATACGTAAACTGTGAATTTGCAAGGGGGTACAGGCGTTAATGGATATTTGCCAAATCTTAGGGGAAAAAGGTCTTGAAAAGGCTTTGGAATATTATTCAGAAGACGAATTAAAAAGCATAATAGAAAAACTAGAGCTTGAAAAGCTATTAAAGATCCCTGGATTTGGTAAAAAGAAGATATTACAGATCCAAAAAGAAACATTTGAAGATATCACCGGTAAAAAATATGAAGAAGTTCTTTTTGGGGATGCTTGGGAGATATACGAAGAGATAGTATCTATCCTAGTTTCATACCCTAAAACAGAGAGATCAAGAAATAGATTCTACCTTTATATGCCCCTTAGGGATAAGGAATTGATTTTAAAGAGATTAAATTACTGTTACAAGGCTAAAAAATTTGTAGAAGGTCTAACTCAAGAAGAAATTAATAAGATATTAGGCTATTTGGATGGGATATCTGATTTGAAAATTCCTTCTCTAAAGAAATTTAGGGACAGAGTTTTAATAACAGATGACGAAGAACTGTCAACAAAGACAAAATCAGAATATTATGATTCTATATATCTTGCATCGCCTCATGAGGCAAGAGGCATCAGAGATGATTATCCATTGATATTTTACTTGTATGGCAAAAATTCAGCATTTTATGACACACTTTCTGAAATATCTGATTTTTCAATCAATATCGATGATTTCTCGATCCGAGATATAGTTCCTGAGCTATTCATTGAACGCTTCATTGAGAATTCTCAAAAAATAAAGCTGATACTTGATATGTATAACGTTCTTTTTGAGATTAAAAATAGCCGGGGCATAGCTACTGATGATGGTGCAAAATTATCTGAGTATGTTCAAAAACTCCAAAAGATATCGGATAGAGTAGACTCTTTTTCTAAAGGGAATTTTCCAGATGAGAGGCTAAATAAGCTAAAGGAAGCGCTAAATCTAGAGGAAATGGTTAAAACAATAGAGAAGGACATTAATGAAAGATTTTCTAAAATCATTGAAAGTCAGGATATTGGCATTGCTGGCAAGGACATATTATCAATGCTTTCAGACATAAAACATTCAGATCCTTTGAAAGCTTTTCAGACTTATATTCCAAAACAACTTGAAGATGCATATAGAAAACTAATTAAGGAATCTGTAGATAGCCTGAACCAAAAAATAGGTTTAGATGTTTCAGAATTATTCTCTGAAGAAGTATCTTTTCCAATAGAAGCAAACAGAAATCAACTATTTGAAATCAAAGAAAATACTAGAAAAGAAATATCCAAAAGGGAATTTGAAATAAAAAAAGAAATGATGGATATCTCTGAATTATGGGATTTCTTGAATCATAGAGTTGAGGAATGTTACGACATTGATTTCTTTATGGCTATGGGGAGATTTGCCGTTGAAAAGAATCTTTCGATGCCAAAAATATCTGAAAAAGGATTTAGTTTTAGAAATGGTAAAAATGTTTTAATTCAAAATCCTGTTCCAATTAATTATAAGATCGGAACTACAAATGACACTATGGCTGGAAATGAAAATGTTATTATATTGACAGGTGCCAACTCAGGCGGTAAGACTACTCTTTTGAAACTTGCACTTGCCATTCAGATTCTTTTTCAGATGGGATTTCTAGTTCCTGCTGAAGATTCATATGTCTCAATCTTTGATGAAATTGGATTCTTATCAAAGCACAGAGGAGAGTCAAGAGGAGCATTTGAAACAAGTCTAAAAAGACTTGTACCGCTTGCAATTGAGGAAAAAAAGAGATTATTGCTTGTGGACGAACTGGAAGCAATTACAGAACCTGGCTCTGCAGCTAGGATCATAGGAACATTCCTAAATTTTTTGAGAAATTCCAATACATTATGTGTTATAGTTACGCATCTTGGTGAAGACATAATCTCTTCGATTAAATCGATAGAAGGTAAGTTGCCAGAGGATATGAGAGTAGACGGTATAGAAGCAAAAGGATTGGATGAGTCATTAGAGTTGATAGTTGATAGACAGCCAGTCTTCTATAAAGCCGGAAAAAGTACGCCCGAACTAATTGTCGAAAGGCTTTCCAAAACAACTGATGGGAAAGAAAAAGAAATATATCAAAAGATGGTTGATATACTAAGGAAGAAACCATAAAGCTTTTTAATTAAATACCTCGTGTCTTTGTATGGGAGTATACCAGCCTCAAGACTATGTTATATATATAGGAATTCTTCTTGTTTTGTTGGCACTTGCATTAAAATTTCTTTTCAATAAAATAAAAATTGATAAAATCTTCATAATTACAATCTCTCCTTATATGATAATGGCCATAGCCATAAGGGTCTTGGCAGATGTCGGATTTTATGAACGATCAAAACTTTGGAATATTACTCCTGGGGTGTACATAGTTGCGTTCGTTCTCGCATTTATTATGATATTAATTGGATTTCAACTTGAAAAAAGAAATAATATTGCTTATTGGAAACTTCCATTTGTAGTTGGGGTTGTAGGCGTGATCTATTTTTTAACTAATCTAATTCCTTTTTTTAACTACCCGTTAAGGATCATAGTACCTCTTTTAATGGCTGCTGGAATCACGTTGATAGTATACTTAATATCGCCTTTATTTTACAAATATATTAGAGAGTTTGAGAACACAGCAATATTATTTGGACATTTACTGGATGGATGTGCCACGTTCATTGCTATCGATTATTATGGATTTGGAGAAGAACACTTGTTACCGCTTTTTTTGATTAATCTCACTGGTACCGCTTTAATCATGATACCTCTAAAATTAATATTAATTCTCGTGGTAATTTATCTCCTTGATACTTTATACAAAGAAGAGAGAAAAAACTTTAAAGAAAAGGAAGTTACTATATTTAAATATAAATTTAAGATCACAACATTGACGATGCATAATTTTTACCTTTCAATAAAAGTACTGGTTTTCATACTTGGATTCGGACCGGGATTCAGAAATACTTTATTACCTTCACTTTTTTGATTCAAAAGACTTATTAATAGTATAAAATACTTATTTTTATGGAAAACCCTATTCATATTATTAATCTTTCAAGAATGGTTGTAATGGGCTCAGATATATGGGGCTCCGTTAAAACAACTGTTGAAAAATTAGGGTATAAAAATCCCGTTGTTCTTGATGATCCAATAACAAGGGGGATTGTTGGAAAAAAGGTATCTAATGATTTAAACTGTGACCATCACGAAGTTAAAGCGGCTACAATGGCCGAAGTACATTCAATTGAAGATATTTTAAAAAAAGATAAATATGATATAGTTGTTTCAATCGGTGGCGGGTCAGTTATAGACGTTGGAAAACTATCATCTTTCAATGTTTCTATCCCCTTTATTAGTTATCCAACAGTTGCATCTCATGACGGGATATCTTCTTCTAGAGCATCTATTAAGGATGGCGAAAAAAAATTATCAATAGAGGCACAACCTCCTATTGCAATAATAGCAGATACTAAGATAGTGTCCCAAGCTCCATATAGATTCTTGGCTTCTGGATGTGCTGATTTAATATCTAATTATACAGCTGTTTTAGACTGGCAACTGGCTCATAAATTGAAAGGTGAATATTACAGTGAGCATGCAGCATCTTTGTCATCTATGAGTGCCAAGGTGACGATTGATAATGCTGATGTAATAAAAGAAGGATTGGAAGAATCTGCTCGAAAAGTTTTGAAAGGACTTATATCATCAGGAGTCGCTATGAGCATCGCTGGTTCCTCTAGACCGGCTTCGGGTGCAGAACATGCATTTGCACATGCACTCGATATGATTGCGGAAAAACCTGCAATGCACGGGGAACAGTGCGGAGTTGGTTCTATAATGACTATGTATCTACATAGAGAAGATAAGTATAAAACAATAAAGGAAGCACTAGAAAAGATAAAAGCTCCTATAACTGCTGAAGAACTTGGAGTCGCCGATATAGAATTAATAAAAGCGCTGACAATGGCACATAAAATTAGAGATAGGTATACAATACTTGGAGAAAGCGGGCTTACTGAGAGAGCCGCTACTAAACTTGCTAAAGTTACGGGGGTAATAAATTGATTCTTACCCTCCTCCCTAAAAATCTTGCAAAGCTAGGATTTTCTTTTGTAGCAGGGAAGGGAGATAACGAATGCAAGGGATGTAGATTTTATAAAACATGTGTTGATAATCTAAAACCTGGAAGGATATATACAGTTTCTGCTGTAAGGAATATTGAACATCCCTGTAAAATTCATGATTTTGGAGTTAAAGTAGTTGAAGTTAACGAATCCCAAATTGAAGCGGCAATCCCTAAGAAGTTTGCAATTGAAGGTGCAACCGGAGTATTCTCATTTTCTTGTAACGAAAGATGCCAATATCATGATTTTTGTATACCTGATGGGATAAAGATCGGCGATAAATTTCACATTATTACAGTTAAAGAGAAAATTGAATGTCCATTAAACAATAATATCCTAAGGGTAACTCTGAAAAGAAAAGATTAGTATATAAACCTAGATGAACTCGACTTTTCTCCTCTAAGTAGTATATCCAGGACTATGATTGGGATCATTACTGCTACGGGAATAATGGATTTGGTCTTCTTTTTAATTTTTATCACCCTTAGTTAATATTGTAATACAATAGTATATAAATCTTTCTATTTATTGGATTATAATACTTTAAAAATTATTTTTAGTAATGAATATCAATATATATAGTCAATATGGTTGAACTTTATCTTATATAAATTAATAAGCGCAGTATAATACAATTGATAGTTATCATATAATAAAATTAATACTAATATGTAATTAATTAATCTTGACTTTAACTCTTATTTATCATTAATATAAGAATTAAAATTCAATAAACAGGGATATTTTTAGTAGTGCTTTAAATTAAATTAATTTTTTTGAATACTGATAGTAGTAACATTTATATATATTAACGTTAGAGATAATGATGGTGAGCATCAATGGAACAAAATGCCGAAGAGGCCATTATAGAGTATCTTAAAGGTGTAAAAATTGGCGCTACTCCTTCAGAGATTGCCGATAATCTTAATATGTCTAGGGCCACCGCTGTAAAATATCTTGAAATAATGAGAGCAATAGGGCTAGTTGATTATAGACGAATAGGTATGGCAAAGGTTTACTTTGTCGCAACAAAGCTCTCATATGCACAGCATGTTCTTCTCAGAAAAACAAGAGATTTAATCGAGTCAATAAAAACTGCTGATGAACACATTAAAGTGTTGGAGAAAATTCTTGCCATACATGTTAGTATAATGCAAACTTATAATGCCGAGGATAGGGAAAAATTTATTAAACTATTCATCGATACTATCGACAAGATAAAAAAAGGAGAGAATACGGTGGGTAAATAAACTTTTCTTGTAAGAAATCTGCTCCAATTTTATTTATAACAATAAAATTTATAATCCCTTTATATTCATTCATGCATGGTGGAGTCGTTGAACTATACAAAATATGAAAAAGTAAGAATTATTGGGGCTAGAGCCCTTCAGATATCCTTAGGGGCGCCTATATTAATCGAAACGTTTATTCTTGACCCTATTCGAATTGCACAAGAAGAAATGAAGAAGGGAGTAATCCCAATAACTGTTGTAAGGGATTAGCCTTATGGGCGTAAACCTGGGTGAAATAGTTCCCAAACAAAAAATCGAGATTTCTGATTTAAATGGTAAAAGTGTAGCGATTGACGCTTATAATGCACTTTACCAATTTTTAGCCATAATAAGGCAGAGAGATGGAACTCCATTAAAAAATTCAAAAGGGGAAGTAACATCTCATTTGTCTGGTCTTTTTTATAGAACTGTTAATTTTATTGAACAAGGTATTAGGCCAATATATGTTTTTGATGGTAAGCCACCTGAATTAAAGTTCCAAACAATTGAAAAAAGAAAAGAAGCCAAGGACGAAGCAAGAGATAAGTACATCGATGCCAAAGCCAGAGGCGATTTCAAAGAAGCAAAAAAATATTCTCAAATGACCTCTTCTTTGAAGGGTGACATGGTAACTAGTTCTAAAGAACTTTTAGATTCAATGGGAATTCCATATATCGAATCGCCATCAGAAGGCGAATCTCAGGCTGCATATATTGTTTTGAAAGGTGATGCGAATTTATCGGCATCACAGGACTACGATTCAATACTTTTTGGGGCCCCCTCTTTAGTAAGAAATTTAACGATTTCTGGAAAAAGGAAGATTCCAGGCAAGGATTTATTTGTTGATGTTGTTCCTGAGATTATAAATAATGAAAATGTACTAAATTCACTCAATTTTTCAAGAGAACAATTAATTCAAGTTGCCATACTCATCGGAACTGACTATAATCCTGGTGGAATAAAAGGAATTGGCCCTAAAAAAGCCATAGAGATTGTAAGGAATGGGAAATTTGGGGAATATGGGGAATTTGATCAGATAATTAACCTCTTTTTGAATCCAGATGTTTCTGATAATTATACTATCTCTTTTCAAAAGCCAGAAAAGGAAAAAATATTAAAGATACTATGTGACAGATACGAGTTTTCAGAGCTTAGGGTAGAGAAAGGAATAGAGAGAATTGAATTCTCATTAGAAAATATTCTAAAACAAAAAACTCTTGATATGTATTTTTAAACCTTAAATCTCTTTAAGATGTTTTCTATTTCTAAAGGCTCACTTATTGTATAATCAACTATCGTTTTCAAATCATTTTTTCTTTTAGCTTCACTTTCCAGTATTAAGAAACTTAAATCTGCTT
Organism: Methanofastidiosum sp.; assembly: GCA_041678455.1. GTDB lineage: Archaea > Methanobacteriota_B > Thermococci > Methanofastidiosales > Methanofastidiosaceae > Methanofastidiosum. The sequence goes on along the minus strand of JBAYOH010000014.1, from coordinate 1,546 downwards.
CTTCGAAAGCTCCTTTATCATTAATATCATCGCCTACCATTATTACTTGTTCGTAGGTCTTTTTTAGATTTGATATAATTTTTCTCTTACCTTCTGGATCTACTTGAGAGAAAACAAAATTATCCAATATCCCGAGTCTTTTTGCAAGAGGGTATACCGAACAGGGATTGTCTCCCGTGGCAAGATAAATATCCATCCTTTCTGATTGCAGGAAGTCAAATAATTGAAAAACCCCTTCTTTTATCTTACCTGAAGAAGCGACTATATATGTTATTCTTTCTCTTTCGGAGTCCCCAACAATTCCACATCCAACTAAGGTACAAATATCATATTGTTTTTTTAGTTTTTTTATCGTTTCGTTAACCTCTTCAATAGTTATATCTTCTGCCCATTTGAGAATTTTTTCTTTATCTATTGTGGCATTCGCCCCTTTAAAAACTACTTCAAATCCTATATTTAGGCCTTTAATTGAGTGTCCAAGACTTTTCTTAGAATCTTCTTGCAAAAATGTGTACCTTGGATCTGTAGTTATCGTTACAAGAAAAAGATTTGGATTATCTTCAATTAATTCTATGCAAGATTTATGATAAATAAATTCATTTTTTTCCAAATCCTTTGATACTCTTTTTGTATCAACAAGTGTTCCGGATTTATCAAATACTATTGCTATCATGGTAGACATTTCTTTTTACTTTGGAAATAATTTCGTCAAGTTTTTCTTGAGGGCAACTTTGGCCTCTTATTATTCCACTAATTATATCGACTATTCTTCCCTTTGTAGTCCCATTATCGTTATTAATGGTTCTTACGCCTATTTTTTCAAAATCTTCAAGAGTAACAGGAGCTTGGCATGCAATTATTGCATCAATAGGGGCAAGGTCAAGAATAAATTTGGCCTTATAGTTTATGTGATTCCTAATACTTCCAAGATGTATTATTCCAAGCTTAAATTCATTTAATATTTCAACTTCTTTTTCTTCAATACCAAATAGAACACTTACTCCTGAAGAAGGAGCTTCTGGAGGAACTCCATTTCCAGCGTTTAATACCATAACACTTGTCTTTATACCAGCTTCCCTCATGGCATAAGTTATCTCGCATATTGGTTTTGTTATATGCCTTTTTCCCGGGCTCATTGCTATCGCTATAATGTCCCTACCTGCATCTGCAAAAGTGCCTCTTTGTGCAAGTCCTCCACCAAGTCCCATTCCTCCGCCCATCCTACACTGGACCATATGGGTATTTCTTCCAATCATAAGAATCAACTATATATTCAATATATTTTTTATTTTAAAACTTTGCTATTGATTTGTTATTTTTCTCCTCACTTTAAGTTTGAATATTTGTATACTCAAGAGATTAAACAAGCATATCAAAGAGATGGCAACGATTATTAAGATTAATGCATGTTGAATAATTGTGGTTCAGTTGAAGCATGTGCGCCTTCTGCTTTCTGATTTTATATTCCCTCGGCAATTTCTTGCCTTCTTAGCAAGAATTTTTGACAGCACTGTAGAGGATAAACTTAAGGATGGCTTCCTTTTTC
>JBAYOH010000013.1:0-38703 GCA_041678455.1 Methanofastidiosum sp. | reverse complement strand
TGCACCGACGAATGTCTTGATACCGTCAAGCATGAAGTTTACGTACCTGAAGAAGTTGTATGCATAGTCATCCTTTGTCTTTGTGACTGTTGTCTTTACTATGTATGGGTCGTACTCGTTTCTCTTTGTTGGGTTTGAAGTGAATGCTCCTCCTCCGCCGTATATTGCGCAGTCTGGACAGCATGGTCCGCATAAACCCAAAGAGTCCATGACCATGATAAAGCTAAATGGTGCTGTCAATGCTGGGCCGGCAACTGTTAAGTATGCTTTGTTCTCATAGATGTTGACATCGTTTAATGTAACAGTCCATCCGTGGTAGTTGTATACATCTCCAACCTTCATGATCTTTTCTTTTTCTGCATAAGGCTTACCATATACAAAGTATGCACCAAGGTATCCTGGTGTGTCGTAGTATGTTGCACCTGCAAATAGTGGTGTGTAGAACTTTCCAAGGAATTTGATTGATGTGAATCTGCCTGTTCTTGCAGTCTCAAAGTCGATCATACCATCACAGTGTGTTATGCCACAGATGTTCTGACCGTTTTCAAGCAGTGGGTATCTGATTTCAGTTGTTCTGTATATGATACCTGACTCTAATCCTTTGTCTCCCTTGAATTTGACTAGGGCATCTGAGTCGCATCCCTCGTTACATAGCTTGTCTGTAACGATTAACTGGATTTCTTCGTGTGCTTCCATTGCTGTACCTGTTCCACCGAAGTTGTAATCACAGTCCTCTTTTTCATCAAATACGTTGTTACCGTTGACATCAACCCATGCTCTTGTTGTGAAGAATGCATATCCGTCAAAGTCCCATTTTCCATTTCCATTGTCATAGCTTCCGCCGGCGTATGCAACTACTGTTGGTTTTGCAACTATTCCATCTGTTGGTGAATCGTCCACATGTGTAGTTACAAGCCAGTATTTTGATGAACCTGATCCTGCTGTTGGTGCAAGTTTATAAATCCTGTCGTTTGCGTCCCAGTCCTTTGGGCTGTCTGAAAACCATAGCGTTGAAAGTCCCTTTGTGACTTGGGCTCCTCCTGCTCTTATGTCAGCTGGTGTTGCTATCTGGACGTATGTCCTGTACTCTTGATTTGGAAAATCGTTTTCAGAAGTTTCCCAGTATTGAGTGGATAACAACTCAAAGTCTACATACCATTTTGCTGGCCTGTCGGCACAGGTAGAGACATACTCGCCTATTTTTTCTTCATATGAATAGTTGTATGCTCCGACTTTTTCCCACTGTGCAGATGCAGTTACTGGTACACTTGCTGTCTCTTCGACAGTTGCCATGTTACCGACCGCTGCTGCAATAAGTGATGCAGAAACTACATCGGATGCGTTGGCCTGTGCGCCGACAACTATTGTTACATTTGGCTGGCCCGTTGCTGGGTCAATAAACCATGACTTACCTGGAGCTGATGCTGCAGCGGCTGCGCCTGCTACAGTAGCTCCAATCATTGCAGCCCCTGCAAGGACTGCTCCAATTGTTCTTAATTTCATATATTTTCACCGTTTATAGGTTTTTAATTCTAATTTCTCTAAAAGGGTACAATACTGTATAGATTTGAGTTATTTATAAATCTTTTGTTCTAAGAAAAGATAAAAAAATTAGGCCTGAGTGGCCCTGAAATTGCCCATACCGGTGTTCATTCCGCGGGTAATGACGTCAAATGTAAGCTGTTGTATTATCCCTGCTATGTCTATGCCTATGTTTTGCACCTCTGCCATGTTCAGTTGGATTACCTCTGGCTCTATAAAACTCATTGCAACTGGTGAAAATTTGATTACAGCATCAAACAACGTCTCGATATCGGAAAAGAGCGCTTCCATGCCAATAACTCCTTCCCATGCTTCGCCTTCTCCGACCTTTTTTGCAAGCATCTTGTTTATTAGGCCACCTGTGTCATTCACAAGCTCCTTGGTCTTTTCCATTGCAAACTTCTCATTCTTGGCCTTTGCCTCGACAACAAACTTGAATAGCGCCCCGCCATGTTCAACAGCCTCTTCGATATCCTCCTCTTCAAGCCCAACGTCATCCTGCTTCAATCCCTCGCCTTCTCCAATCCTGTAAAGCGTCAGATTGTATTTCTTGCAGAGCTTGTTAACTGTAGAAGAAACGTCGCCAAATATTTCCAAAAGCTCTTTGCCTTTGATCTTTACATCGCCAGTTATTATCTCAATTGTAGACGGCACAAGCCTCATGCAGAGCGTGACATACTCCCTAAAGTTAGTCCTTATATCAACTTCAACGACAGAAGAGTAGAATATCCTACCCATCTCATCCTCATCCTCTAGAATCTCATGGAACATCTCTCTGGTGACCTTCACATTGTTTAAGGCCTTGACCTCTTCCAAGAGCTTCTTTACAGATATCTCAAGCGCCTCTTTAGAATTACTCTGGGATTCTAGGTAAAAAGTAGCTTCAATCATAGTATAATAAGTAAAAATTCTATTTATAAAGTTTTCAACGTAAAGTTTTAAATGATGTAATCTCTAAAAATCCAATATGTTTGAAGTGGGGATTATTGGGGCCGGGAAAATCGGCAGCGGCATAATTAAAGGCTTACTAGAGAAAAACGCATTCAAAAGCGAGAGTATTGTCCTAAGCGATGTATCGGAAGATATACTAAATCCAATCAAAAAGAGGTATGGCATAGGGATATCATTGGATAATAGAGAGGTATTTTCTTCTTCTAAAGTTATAGTTCTAGCTGTAAAGCCAAATCTAATTGCACCTGTGCTTGAGAGTGTCAAAGACCTAAATCTTAAAGGAAAACTGATAGTTTCAGTTGCGGCAGGCGTGCCAATAAGATTTATAGAGGGCATGGCAAAAGATGTGCCAGTTATACGTGTCATGCCAAACATTTCACTTTCAATAGGGTTTTCGCCGTCATGCTATTCTTTAGGAAAATATGCAACAAAAGAGAGCGAAGAATCATTTAAAAAAATATTTACTAACCTTGGCCTAGTTATAAAGGTAGAAGAGACCCAGATGGATGCTGTAACAGGCCTATCCGGCTCTGGCCCGGCCTATGTATTCTCGTTCCTCAAGGCTTTAACTAGGGGCGGGGTCGAAGCAGGCCTCCCGGAAGAAATATCAAAGAAGCTTGCTATTGAAACGTTATATGGCGCAGTTTTGATGGCAGATAAAACAGGGAAAAAATTTGATGAACTAATCAATATGGTAAAGACCCCTGGCGGAACAACTGAAAAGGGCCTAATAGAGCTAGAAAAACACTCATTTGAAGAAGGGGTCATAGAAGCTGTGAAAAAGGCAACTGAAAGATCCAAAGAGTTGGGGGAAGTATATGGAAAGTGTTAAGGATAAGGCCATAAAAGCCAAAGAGGCGTTCATAAAGCTCTCTAATGCCAAAACAAAGGATAAAAATGACACTCTGTCAAAGATGGCATCTGCACTTGATAAAAACAGGAACAAAATACTCGAAGCAAATAGATTAGACCTCTTGGAGGCAAAAAATCTTTTAGAAAAGGGAGAACTCACCGCCTCTTTAGTAAAACGGCTTGAAGTCACCGACTCAAAAATTGACGAGATGATAGCAGGCATTAAAGATGTCATAAAGCTTGAAGACCCGGTCGGGAGAACGATTAGCGCAATTGAGCTTGATAGGGGGTTAGAGCTTTACCAGATTGCAACCCCAATTGGCGTAATTGGAATGGTCTTTGAAGCAAGACCTGATGTTGTTCCTCAAATCATTTCACTTGCACTAAAAAGCGGGAACGGCGTCCTATTGAAAGGAGGCAGGGAATCTGCAAAGACCAACAAAGCCATCTTTGATATTCTAACAAACTCTATTAATAATAAATCAATCCCCAAGGAAGCGTTCCAGCTGCTAGAAAGAAGGGAAGACGTAACTGAGATGCTAAAACTTGATAAGTTTATTGACCTTGTCATCCCAAGGGGCTCAAATGAATTTGTGAAATTTGTTCAGTCAAACACAAAAATCCCGGTATTGGGCCATGCCGACGGCATATGCCATGCGTATGTCGATAAAAATTATGATGAGGAAAAGGCTCTTGGTGTATGCTTTGATGCAAAGGTACAGTATCCTGCAGTCTGCAATGCTATTGAAACGCTCCTAGTCCATGAAAAATCAGCGAAGAAGTTCCTTCCAAAGATTGGGGAGATGTACAAGGAAGCTAGTGTAGAAATGAGGTGCTGTGAACAAAGTTATGAGATTTTAAAGCACTTAAAAGTAAAAAAGGCTAAGAAAAAAGACTGGTCAACAGAGTATAATGATCTAATCATCTCTATCAAAGTTGTGAAATCCCTAGAAGATGCTGTGGCCCATATCAATAGATATGGCTCCCACCACACAGACACCATAATAACTAAGGATAAAAAGGCGGGAGATTATTTCCTAAATTTTGTTGATTCTTCATCAACCATACTTAATGCCTCAACAAGGTTTGCAGACGGCTTCAGGTACGGCAAGGGGGCAGAGATAGGGATCAGCACAGGAAAGATCCACGCAAGAGGGCCAACAGGGATGGAAGGGATGCTAATCTACAAGTACAAACTTATAGGAAACGGCCACAAGGTCAAAGATTATGTTGGGAAAGATGCAAAGCTTTTCACCCATAAAAAATTGATATAATAGGAAAACCGTAAGGGATTCAAATGACTGAGAGAAAAGAGCTATTCAAGGATGTTAAGAAGATAGTCGTAAAGATAGGTACTTCAAGCCTTACCACTAAAGACGGAAAGTTCAACAAAGAGTTTGCAAAGGATATCGCAAGGCAGGTCTCTAAGTTAAAATCTGAAGGGAAGGATATAATACTTGTATCATCAGGTGCGATAGGCACAGGTTGCGAGGCCCTAGAATTTAAGAAGAGGCCACAGTCAATACCTTTAAAGCAGGCAACAGCAGCCGTTGGCCAGAGTATTTTGATGCATGAGTGGAGCCAGGTATTTGAAGGGTATGGATTCAAAGTTGCACAGATCCTTCTAACATACGATGCCTTTTCTGACAGGAAAACTTACCTAAATCTCAGGAACAGCATGTCAGCCCTATTGGAGCTAGGCGTTATACCGGTCATAAATGAAAATGACCCAATATGCGTCCACGAGATAGGGGAAACTTTTGGGGATAATGATACGCTCTCAGCGATGGTATCAAGCAAGGTCGAGGCAGACCTATTAATATTAATGACAGACATAGATGGCCTTTATACAAAGAATCCAAAGAAGGCAAAGGATGCAAAGAAAATCCCAGTGGTCAAAGAGATAACCCCAGAAATTGAAAGTTACGGCGGAAAAGCCGGTGACAAAGGCACCGGCGGGATGAAGACAAAGATTGAGGCGGCAAAAATAGCACAAAAATCAGGGTGCTACATGGTCATCGCATCAAGTGAAGAAAAAGATCTTATTTCCAGGGTCATGTCTGGAGAGGACATTGGGACTCTTTTCCTTCCGAAAAAAAATATCGAAAATAACAAGATAAGGTGGATTACTCTTTCAAAACCAAAGGGGAAAATCATTATCGATGAGGGTGCTAAAAATGCTCTTCTGGACCACAAAAGTCTTTTGCCAAGAGGTGTTATTGATGTCGATGGGAATTTTGATGCCGGCGACATCGTAGCCATTGAATCAGATAAAACAATTTTTGCTAAAGGCATAACAAACTACACAGACAAGGAGCTAAAGAAGATAAAGGGTAGAAATACCGATGAGATAGAGTCTATCCTAGGATACAAAAATTATAATGAGATAATAAAACATGAAAATATCGGGATACTAAAATAATTCTTTATTGAGCATTTGCCCGCTATTTTGAAAAGCCTTATAAGTCGAGTTCATTTTCCCTTTCCAATGAGTACCCTCATATTGACAGAAAAACCAAATGTAGCTGAAAAAATTGCAAACTTCCTCGGCAAAGCCAAAAAGAACCTGTATGAGGGTGTAAAGTATTATGAAGTTGAAGAAGGTGACAATAAAATCTATGTTGTTTCTGCAGTTGGCCACCTTTACAAACTCAGACAGAGAACCCCCATCAGGGATTACCCTTTTTTTGATGTAGAGTGGGTTGAGACCTTCAAGAACAGCAAGAAGAGTAAGTATGTTGAGCCTTATGTCAGGCTTATTGAAGAGATATCAAAGGGCGTAGACACTTTTGTAAATGCATGCGACTATGATATTGAAGGATCAGTCATAGGGCATAACGCACTTTTATACGGCGCAAAAGCAGACATCTCAAAATCATTTAGGATGAAGTTCTCTTCTTTAACAAAAGATGAAATAATCTCTGCCTATGAGAATCTAAACCCCCCTGATTATCCAATGATAAATGCAGGTCTTGCAAGGCACATCCTTGACTGGTACTATGGTATAAACACCTCAAAGGCTATGACAGAATCATTGAAAAAAGTTTCAGGCAGGTATGTCACACTTTCTGCAGGGAGGGTCCAGACCCCCACTTTGAAGTTTCTATTAGAGAGGGAGCTTGAGATTGGTAAGTTTGTGTCAGAGCCTTATTGGATCCTTTTTATCGAGTTCAAAAAGGATGGCATCTCTGTCAAAGCCTCTTACCAAAAGGAGTTCTTTGATGAGAAGGAAGCTTTGGCTATTTTTAAAGACATCAAGAATAAGCCTGCTTTAGTAAAAGAGATATCTAAGAAGGAAAAGCGGATAAATCCGCCACATCCTTTTGATCTGGGCACCCTCCAGAAAGAAGCGTACAAGAACTTCAGTTTCTTGCCAAAAAGAACCCAGGATATCGCACAGTCACTTTATGAGGCAGGGCTTATTTCTTACCCAAGAACTTCTTCTCAAAAATACCCTAAAAGCCTTAATTTAAGAGGTATTGTGGAGAAGCTAAAGAAAATTCAGGATTATTCAAATCACTGCGATGAATTATTAAAAACTAATCTTATCCCAACTGAAGGAAAAAAGGACGACCCGGCGCACCCTGCAATTCACCCAACAGGAGAGTCCCCAAAAAAACTTAATGATGACCAGGCAAAGCTATATGATCTAATTGTCAGAAGATTCTTTGCTGTTTTTGCAACGCCCTATATCTATCAATCTATTTCAGTTGAGATTGATGTAAACGGTCACTCATTTTTCGCAAGCGGAAGAGTTGGAATTGACCCTGGGTTTTTGAAATACTATGGTGATTATTCCGGTGTAGAAGAGGTAATTCTGCCGGAGCTTTCCGAAGGAGAAAATATAGAAAAGATTTCTCCAAAGAAGGAAGAAAAGGCGACAAAGCCACCGCCACGCTATAACCCCTCCTCAGTCGTATCAGAGATGGAAAAGCTTGGTATTGGAACAAAGGCTACAAGAGCCAATATAGTTGACATCCTTTATACTAGAAACTATATAGATGGGCGGCAGATAATTGTTACTGACCTAGGAGAGGGTATAGTCGGAACTCTAAAAAAGTACTGCCCAGATATCGTTTCAGTAGAGCTAACAAGGCATTTTGAAGAGCAGATGGAAAAGATTCAGGAAAATAAGATAACAAATGAAGATATCCTTTCAGAGGCAAAGGAAAAACTCATTGATATTTTCACTAAATTCAAAGAAAGCGAGGAAGATATAGGAAAAGAACTCTTGGTCTACCTTGAAAGGGAAGAGAGAAGGAGAAACTATGTAGGTATTTGCCCCATGTGTGGAGAGGGAGAGCTTTTCATTAGAACAGGTAGATTTGGCCTTTTCATAGCATGCCAGCGCTATCCGGAATGCAATGCTACTTTCTCACTGCCAAGTAACTGCCTTGTTACGCCAACGGAAGATAAATGTAAAATCTGCGGGTTTCCGGTCGTGATTGCAACTAGAAAGCGGTCTAGACCTCAGACGGTCTGTATAAATAGTGAGTGCCCCTCGAAGAATAACTATTCGGCACCCATGGATGGAAAAAATTGCCCACGATGCGGAGCAGGTCTTGCTATAAAGAAATCCTTCTACGGGCCTTTTATAGGATGCTCTAGCTATCCAAAGTGCAGGTATACTGAGAAGATTGAAGAAACAAAAGTTGAAGAAAATTTAAGGCCATAGCTAAAATGGCAATATTTCTTTAATTAAAACCATTATCTATAAATACAAGACTAACTTATTTTATTTTATGAATGCTTCAGAAAGAAACAAAACTCTTGTTTCATTTCTTATAAAGCACGGCGCTAAAAAAAATAGGCCTGTTTGGGTCAGTTGCAAGAGGAGAGGAAAGGCCTGATAGTGATATTGATGTTTTGGTAGAATTTGGTGGAGATCCAAGTCTGCTTGACGTTGTAATTATTGAGCAAGAAGCATCCGAAATTCTTGGTAAAAAAATTGATCTAGTAACTGAAGACGCTTTGAGCCCTTATATCAAGGAAAAGGTCATGAAAGAAGTTGTGGTGCTATATAAAGAGCAAAGAGTGCCCATTCCTAAATTCTTCTTTTTCTTCATCTGTAATTTCTTCAAACCCTAAAAAATTATCAATCTTGCTATTGAGCTCTTTTAGTATGCCTTCAATGTGGTCCAATTTTTCCATAAGGACATCATTCATATTATCACTACTATTAATTATTAAAATTAATAAATACCTTTATAAATTTTTCAACATTTTTAATGGCAGAGGGGGAACATGAAAATATTAAAAACTCCACATCACAATCTTGTTTTTGCGGGATTTTCTGACCTGCCAGAGACAATCGGAACGGCCTACTTCAGAACAGACATAAATGGCCCACCCGGTCCGTCCGTAAGAATGGAACAGGCCGTTGAGACGATCTGCAATTTAAGAAGATACCAAGAACAGGGATCGAACATTCTCATAATTGCTCATGCCTCAAAGGCAGAGAAATCTATTGAAGAAAACTTTAACGAACTAAAAGCAGAAGTTCTGGATAGTAAAATAAAAACATCGCTTCCCGTAAACAACATTTTTTTTGCTAGGAATCTAGATGAACTTAAAAAATTAAACGAGTCAAACAAGGACTCAATTGTATTTTTGGAAAACATCAGAAAGATCTGTGGCGATGAACTAGTTCCACCAAATGACTCTACAAAAACAGAGTTCTGGAAATACTTTGCCCAGTTTGAAAAGATAAATGGGGCGCTATCGTGCTGCCACAGGGATGCGCTTTCTTTAAGATTATTTGCAGACGGCTGTTACTGCAATGACAGTTTCATAAGCGAGCTTTATGATATAACTCAACTTTATACAGATAAAACAGAACTTAAAATGTGGGGAATCGCGGGTGCAAAGTCAGAAAAACTTGATGCGATAAGACTAACAGAAGGTAGAGACGATCTTATGGTAGTCCTAGACGGGGGCCCTGTATTTGTATTGCTTCTTTGGGCACTGTCACAGAAGGCGCCTTCACTAAAAAAGACACTGCCAACTTCAATTGGAAAGGAAAACACAGAACTGATAGAAAAATTCTACAAGAAAAACTGGGACAAAGTTAAGGAAGATGCGCTTGAAATTGCAAAAAAAATTGATGACGGCTCAATAAGCATGATCCTCCCTATAGATGTCAACATCAAAAAGCCTGATGGCACGACAAAGACTGTAAATCTAAAAGAGATAGGGGAAGGCAAGTTTGAATCAATAGGGCCAAACAGCATCACCATGATTGGAAACATGGCCGCAAAGAGAATATTCCTCCAGAATGGCTCTTGGGAGCAGCGTGAGAGTTTAGACTGCTGCAAGGCAGAGTCAACAACAAACAGTTTCTGCAAGGAAGTATTGAATAAATCAAGCAAGTTCTTCATAAACGGTGGGGACACGGTCTCAGACATAAGAACGCTAGAAAATGAACTCAAGCTTTCAAAATACAGGGAAAAAGGAAAACTAAAAGAGCTTGCAGTGGGTGGTTTTGTTGTCCACTGGTGGAAGTACCTCTACTACGGTAAGTACGTACCGCACGGCGTGAACTATGCCGAGATAGGAAGCTTTAGGACGCTCTACATGAAGAAGAAGGAGCATAGAGGATTCAACTAAAGAGATATCGGTCTGCAATCTAGTATAAACTATTATCTATAAAGACACAGCTAGCATATTTTATTTTATGAACCCTTCAAAAAGAAACAAAGCAGGCGCTAAAAAAATAGGCCTGTTTGGGTCAGTTGCAAGAGGAAAGGCCTGATAGCGATATTGATGTTTTGGTGGAGTAAAAGCCTATTTGAAATGGTAGGGATAGAACTTGATCTAGCCGATATTTTGGAAAAAAAGATTGACCTCGTGACAGAAGGAGCATTAAGCCTCTATATCAAAACAATGTAATGAAAGATTTAGTTGTGATTTACGATGAAAAAAAGCCGAGAGATTTATCTTAGGCATATTCTTGACGCAATAAAAAGCATATAGAATTATACAAGGGACATCGATTACAGCGAATTCCAAAAGTGCAGCAATATTCCAAATAATAGTCATAGGAGAAGCGGTAAAAAACATTTCTGAATAGTAAATCCATTATTTTTATAGAAAGCAAAAGGGTTAGTAGATAATAGTTTCAATTTATTTTTCCAAAGATTTATAACATTATAAAAAAAGTATAGGGTATGTACCTTTCTAAGGAAGAAGAGCGCATATTAAATGGGGAAGAGGGATATGCCGCACAAAAGTCCATGGAGATTCTAGCCTCGCTAGGCGATATCTATGGCGCAGATAAGCTAATCGCTGTTTCATCATGCCAGATAGCAGGCGCATCTTACAAGACGATAGGCGATGCCGGCCTTTTCTTTGTTTCTGAGTTTGCAAAGAGCTCTAAGATTAAGGTAAAAGCCACATTGAACCCCATAGGCATGGATTCTATGGAATGGCAGAGGATGGGGATAAAAAGAGAGTTTGCAGAAAAGCAGCTTGATATCCTTGATGCCTACCTAAAGATGGGGATTGATTGCAGCTGTACATGCACACCTTATCTAATTGGAAACAGGCCTGATTGCGGACAGCATGTTGCGTGGAGTGAATCCTCTGCAGTTTCATTTGTGAACTCTGTTCTAGGAGCTAAAAGCAATAGGGAAGGTGGGCCATCCTCGCTTGCCTCAAGCATAATAGGAAAGACCCCAAACTACGGCTTGCATCTTGAAAAAAATAGAAAGGCCGGGATAATCATCGATGTTAAGACGGTTATAAAATCTTTTTCTGATGTAGGAGCGCTTGGAAATTATGTTGGCTCAATTATTGGCAACAAAATCCCATACTTTAAGAATTTAGAACTAGACTCTGACAAACTGAAATCACTTGGCGCTTCAATGGCAGCTTCTGGTTCAGTTGCACTATATCACGTTGAAGGTTTGACACCTGAATATAGTAAAGCTATCGATGACAAGCTAGAGAGGATAGAGGTAGGAAAGGAAGAGATAGAGGAAAGCAAGTGCAGGTTGAATTCTTCTGATGATATGGAACTAATATGTATAGGCTGCCCGCACTGCTCTGTTGGTGAAGTGAAGGAGGCTTTGGGGCTGTTCAAAAAGGAAGGCAGAAAGTTCAAAGGTGACATCTGGATATGCACATCGAGATATGTCAAAAACGAGCTTGAAAGAACAGGTATAGCGCAGGAAATAGAAAAGTATGCAAAGCTCTTGGCAGACACTTGCATGGTTGTAACACCTATTGAGGAGATGTACGAAAAAACAGCTACAAACTCCGGCAAAGCTGCAATCTATCTGCCATCTCTTTGCAAGCAGAAGGTAAGATTTGACGACCTAGAATCACTAATAAGAGATTTCAAATGAGCTAGTCATCAAGGGTAAATTCTCTTATCCCAAGCCAGTACCCTGTTCCCTCAATATAATCTATTTGTGTCTGAATCAGAGAATAATGTTCTTCCTCCATTTTTACAAGGTATGAGAACATTCTTTTTGCTTCTTCATCCCAAGAATTTTTTATACAATTTTTATAATACTCTATGCCGTTTTTCTCAACTTTTTGAGCCAGCATCAAAACAGCGAGGTCATCCTGGCCAAGATTAACTGTCTTATCAATTTCATGCTCAACGTTAGGAACGATTTTAGTGATCTCATTTTTTTCTACTTCGTGGAATAAGCACGTCCCCCCTTCAAGCTGGGCTTTTAGTGCAGTTTCTAAGATTTCCCGGTGGTTCATCTCATCAAGCGCCAGTTTCAAAAACATATTCTTTCCGACGATATTTGAAACTTTTATTGCAGATTTGATGTAGGTCTTCAATGTTTCCTTTTCTGCTTCAATTGCAGTTTCAATTATCTTTACCCTCTCGTCTTTTTCCATAATATCCTATTATCCTTTATTATTTTTAGTCTTTTCGCCTAGTCTACTGCCCAGCTCAAAACACAGTGCTAATTCCTTCTCACTTGGCGCATATTGAACTTCTATGGGATCATCAATCAATTCAAAATCAATCTTTGAAACTAATTTTAGAAGATGATTGATAGGGCTAGCCATGTTCGCATAGCATGAAAATAGTGCCAGATACTTATTCTTTAATCCGGTAAGTTCAATTAAAGATATAATTTTTGAAAGTTCAGGCGGTACGCCTCCCTTAAGAGATGGGCAACCTATTACAACTGTTTTGGATTCAAAGAGCTTTGTCAAGATGTGCCCTGGATCATGCATTTCATAGTGTATTACCTCAACTTCAGTTCCAGTGCTCAAAACTCCATCAGCGATATCATAGGCCATCTTCTCAGTTCCTCTCCAGATGCTTGAATATAATATTGTGGCCTTATTTTTTGATTCGCCTTTGATCCAGCTTTGGTATCTTTCAATTATCTTATCTGTATTTTGACGCCAACTAACCCCGTGATTTGGAGCTAAAAATTCTACGCCGGTTAGATCAGGCAATTTATTTAAGGGTGCCAAATAATTGACAAAATAGGAAAGTGTATCGAATTCTAGTTTTTCCATATCCATGTCAAATCTTGTGCAAGAAGCTATGTGCTGAGAGAATAGATCACCAGAGAAAAGAATCTTATCTGCTTTAGAATACGTCAAAAGTATATCGTTCCCATTCAATTTAAACTCTCTAAATAAGAGCTTTCTTTTACCAAGATCTAAGAAATCCCCATCGCCTATGATCTCAAAATTCCATTTTCCTCCGTGGTACTTCTCAACCGCCTTTTTGGATCCTTTTGTTGCAACGATAGTTGCATTCTTTGCCCTTTTCATTAAGAAAGGAAGGCTCCCGGAATGGTCCATCCTGTAGTCCCCAATTACGACATAATCGATATCAGATGGGTTTGCGACATCAGTTATCCTTGAAACAGTCTCTTGTGTAAATCCATGCTTTACAGAATCGATTAAAGCTGTCTTTTCATCTAGAATAATATAAGAGTTATAGGTAGTACCTTTTGAAACGCAAGGCCCAAAGTTAGGTGGGTTATAATCTACTGCTCCTACCCAAAAAATGCCTTCTGTTAGTTTGAATGCCTTCATTAGAGAAAACTAAGAAAAGTAGTTTTTATATTTTCTTGTATTAATTGAAAAGGATAACACTTATATTTTATTCTCGAACTACTTATATGATAATTATGCAAAAAAGACTATTTTCTATATTAATTTTATTGGCACTGATATTGCACTTGGTGCCAAGTGCGATGGCTGAGAGTAGGGTTGCGGTCGTTGCAAACTCTATTGACATTGAAACGAATCCAAATCTTATCACTTTGTTGCAACAGCATGGCCTTACAGTTGATTATTTTGGAGCCAAAGACAGTGGTTATGATACCTATGACTACATAATTATACTTGGGGGGCCTGACTCTAGCGAGCATACTGGGGAGATATCAAAAAAGTTACTTAAAGAGGCAGATCAAGACAATCTTAGGGCTCGCAAATACAGACTAATGTATGAAACAAGTGACTTATTTAGGCAGAATCAAAAAATATTCATTCTTGCAGGCACCGATAGAGAATACACAAAGGCTGCTGTTGATATGTATGCAGCTCAGATAATTTCCAAAATAAAAAGTCAATCTACTGAATCCAAAACTTCCATTGTTTCAGCTACGGGAAAAAATATCTCGGCTGCAGAACTAAAGCAACTGATTGAAAGTGGGGAAGATATCTATTTAATTGATACCAGGACCGCTAGTGAGTATGCAAGCGGACACCTAGAAGGTGCTGTCAACATCCCTTCTAATAAGCTTAGTGCGAAGATAAGCCAGATACCCACTGATCGAAAAGTTATATTATATTGTGAAAGTGGAACTAGATCTGTGAGCAGTGCAACTTATTTACGTGGAAAAGGCTTTGATAACGTCTATGCCGTAACATACCCCTATTCTAGCCTTAAATAATATTTAATTTTATTTTTTAATAAAAAAGATATTTAAAATAAAAATTTAATTTTTTACTGATTTGTTTAGATCCCGTACAAGTACCTCAACATCAATCCCGTGAGCCATTGCACCTTCCTCTAAAGTCTCAAACTGTGCAATTGCACATCCAATACACCCAAGCCCGTGTGACATAAAGACAGGAACTGTTTCTGGGTATTGGTCTACTATTTCCCCTATTGACATATCCTTTGTTATCAATGCATTCACCTCCTTTGAAAAAATTATAAATCAGCTTAAAAATTTAACTAGCCGTGAAAATACTCTGAATCAAATCTTCTCTCTTTGTGATGATCACTTTCTTTTCCAGGTATCCCAACAGCATCAGCCCTGCACTGTCTACAGAGCTTGAACTGTGGCAGATACTTCTCCGCCTTTGACCTAGCTACAGAGATCTCCTCGCAAGTCGGTGGCCTTAGCTCTTTGAACATGTTTAACGGGATTAAAGGGATTAGATTCATGAGGTCAACACCATAGTCCCTACCTTTCAGGGCTATCTTTTCTATCTCATGAAGATTAATTTCAGGGATTAAAACAGAGTTAATTTTTACAAGCATGTCTGCCTTTTTGGCTGCACGTATACCTTCCCACTGCCTATCAAGAAGTTTTCTAGCAGCTTCCTTTCCTTTAAGGATTTCCTTATCAAGATGTACCCATGCATAGACTTTTTCCGCTATTTTTTCATCTAAAGCATTTACCGTAACTGTAACAGTCTTGACACCAAGTTCTGCTAGCTCCCCTGCCTTCTCATTTAACATTAGCCCGTTCGTTGAAATACACTTTATAAGGTCTGGGTATTTTTCATCTATGAGCTTTAACGTTTCAAATGTGGCATCATTTGCAAGCGACTCACCCGGTCCTGCTATACCCACAACTTTTAGATTTTCAGTCTCTTTCAAAGCCTTCTCCAATCTGTCAAGTGCTTCTTGTGGGCTTAATATGCACGCAGAAACGCCAGGCCTAAACTCACATTTGTTGATGCTTCTGGTGCAGTAGTTACACTGTATGTTGCATTTTGGTGCAACTGGCAGATGGATTCTTCCTACTGTAAAATGCGATTTTTCATTGAAACATGGGTGCGCCATTGTAGTATGGGCGTACTTTGAACCTATTTTTTCCCAGACCGGATTTTTCAAAAATGTCACCTATATAATTTGGAGATATTTCTCATATATAAAGATAAACTTATTAAATATAAACATAATTACATTAAATGAAAGGAAATAAAAAAATAATGTTATATAGTATAAATCCCCAACAAGATTTAAAAACCTCGAAGGATTACTTTGATAAGAGGGTCTTGATAGATGGTGAGCATACCTTTTTTGAGAAAAATTAGGAACAAGTTCATAGCTACATATCTTATAATACTTTTAGTACCGGTCATGGCTATCGGTTTTTACAGCATTAATTTTACAATTAATTATCTCGAAAGCGATGCCTTGAAGGTCGTTGAGCAGCAGGCTGAGATTACTGCAAAGGAGATAGAAAAATCATTGGGCGTTGCTGAAAGCGACATTGATTTTTTGAGTCAGTCCGCATCTTTAAGGGCTTTGGCCGATGCCAAAAACAGGATGTCGGTCATTGAATATATAGTCTATAGGGAGCGTCTTATAGAGGAGTTCTATAACTTTGCAAATTCCAAAAAAGCCTACTCAAGTGTTGTCTATATAGATGAAAGTGGAAAAGAAGTTGTAAAAATAGTTTATAACTGGGATCAGACCTTTATTGCAACGACCTCTGCCCTTTATGATGTTTCTGATGAAGAGTATTTCCAAAAAACAATGACCCTTGTAAGGGGGCAATTGTATGTTTCTTCTCTTGACCTCACATCTACAATAACAACAGAGTCAGGAGACCTAATCGTTAGATATGCAAAGCCTGTCTTTGACTCAAACGGTATCAAAAGAGGGGTTGTCCTCATTAGTTTCCCAGCGCAGAAGGTTTTGAGCCCGATATTAGAGCTTTCTGCAAGGTCAAATTTAAACACCTTCATTTTGAACAAACAGGGCTATTACATTTCAAAGGTTGGAACATCAAGCTTATCCAATCCTTTTTATGCTGGAGAAAGTTTTGTTGATCAGTATAAGGCAGAGGGGTTTCTAAAGATATTATCTGGAACAAGCGGTACAATCTCAGAAGGCACAGATCAGATAATTGCATATTCACCAGTTTTCCCATCTTCAACTGACAGGAATAACTTCTGGATTGTTGTAGTTACTTATTCAACAAACACGCTATTTCAGCCGATAACTATTTTTGAGAATAGTTTTATCCTTATAGTAATGTCAACAATTATCATAGCCGTGTTCTTTGGAGTTATAATGGCAGATAGGATTACAAGGCCACTTAGAAAGCTTGTCTATGCATCAAGAAGCCTTGCACAGGGAAACCTAAATCCAAAGATTGACATAAATAGCGAGGATGAAGTGGGTGAGCTTGCAAACGCATTTGGCGAAATGTCAAAGGATCTCAAAAAATCATATGAGGAACTAGAAAGAAAGGTTAAAGAGCGAACACTTGAACTCCAAAAGGCTAATAAGAAGTTATCAGAGACTAATATAGAGTTAGTAGAGCTGAACAAAAAGATTTCAGAGGCTAACAAACTAAAATCACAGTTCTTAGCAAACATAACGCACGAGCTTAGAACTCCGCTTACATCAATTATAGGGTTCTCAGAAGTAGTGTTAAATGAGGCCAAGCTAAATGAAGAGCAGGCCGATTACCTTGAAACTGTTCTAAGAAATGGTGAGATCCTTTTGAAACTTATAAATGACATCTTAGAGCTTTCAAGACTTGATGCTGGAAAATCAAAGCTTTATCTTACTGAGTTTAATTTACAGGATGCAATCAATAAAACTTTAAAAATAGTCTCACCTTTATCAAAGGATAAGAACATCTGGATTTCATTAAATGTCAAGGATGTTGAGAATGTCGTTGCCGACGAGGACAAGATTATCGAAGTCTTACTAAATCTTTTGACGAACGCCATAAAATTCAATGTCGAAGAAGGAAAGATTGCAGTAAGAGCTTTTAGAATAGATGGCGACCATGTAAGGGTAGAGATTGAGGATACAGGTATAGGGATCCAAAAGGATGAGTTAGACGTAATATTCGACGAGTTCAGGCAAATTGACAGCTCTGAAACTAAAGCCTATAGAGGAACAGGCCTTGGGCTTTCAATTTCCAGATATTATGTAGAGCTCCATGGTGGGCTCATCTGGGCGGAAAGTGAACCTGGAAAAGGGTCAATTTTTATATTTGAAATACCGATAGGGGCAGAGGAAGAAGAATGAGCAAAATATTAATTGTTGATGACACAGCGGATAATGTAAAACTTATCAAAGCCATGATAAAATCAGTTGCAACAGAAATCGATGTTGCCGTTGATGGTGAAGAGGCCCTAGAAAAGATTACAAATAATGATTATGATATTATACTTCTTGATATAATGCTGCCAAAGATATCAGGGATTGACGTTTTGAAAAGGGTCAGAGAAAAAGATATTGACACCCCCATAATAGTCATGACAGCTTACGGCTCAGAAGAACTGGCGGTTGAAACGCTTAGGGAGGGGGGAGACGACTATCTTATTAATAAGCCAATAAGGACAGAAGACCTCCTTGAAGCGATAAACAAAACACTTGAAAAGAGGAAAGCAAAAAACCTTGAAGACGACTTCACAAACGAGGACGCTTATTCAATTGTCTCAGAATTTGAGAATAATTTGAGAGAGTTCATTTTAGAATCATTAAAAAGAAAGTATGGTTCTTCCTGGTGGGATAGGGGGATCCCAAACTTCATAAAGTCAATCTGTTTAAAAAGGCAAAACGATGCGGTCATCAGAAAAAGAGAAGTTTACCCGCCTCTGTTTTATACAGACTTCTCCCATTACCTCCCAATAATTCTCTTTAAGAACAATGAAAAAGAGATAGACAACTGGAAGGATGTCTTTGAATATTATTTTGTAAGCATCGGCTGGATAAAAGGCAGATTGATAGAATTAACAGAGATTAGAAACGAGATTGTCCATCCAAAAAAAATGGCCAAGAGGCAGTTTAAGAAGATGAAGTTGTACATAGATGAGATCAATGAATATATGGACAGACCTCATGATTAAAATTCTTTATTTCATAAATCCTTCTTCTCATTTCTCTTATTCTTTCACTTGAGGTGGTGTATCTTTTTTGGCATTTTTTACAGGCGCACTTATTTTTTTGAGGGCAGATTATATATTCTGCAGATTCTTTTGTGAGCCCAAAATCCTCCAGTCTTTTTCTTAAAAATGTGTCAGTGCCTGAAAAGGCGTCTTCAAAGTTTACTATGCTTCTTTTTGATGATGGGAGCAGGCATTTATTCTTCACAAAACCCCTCTCTTCTTGTCTCTTAAGGAGTATCTCTTCTGGGGTTTCTGCCTTTCTGTAAGGTATCCCAAGCTCAGTTAATGCGATGACCCTCTCTCCGTAAGAATCAATCGGCAGCTCTTCTTTGGATCGGGATGCGATTGTTCCCTCGACTTTTTTTAATGGTAGATTAACTTTTCCAATATTTAGGTAACAAGAAAGAGCAGACCTTATAGCATAGTTTGATAGATATGTCAGAAAAATACCATTTTCTTCTAGCCTATCCACCATACTCTTTACAGACTCTATTGTGAAAAGTTCAGGTGAAACTTCTGATTTGTATGGGTCAAAAAAAATTACATCAAATTTGTCCCGCATATTGGAGAGAACCTCTTCAGCCTCCCCTATATGAAGCCTTAGATTTTGGTCATTTTCATATGCGAGATTTTTAATTAATCCCATTTCATGCAATTTATTTTCTATAGCGCCCTTTATCCTTTCAAACTCAAGAGTCAAAAATGAATAGTTTTCTGGGAGGGGGATTAGGAGGGAGACTGCAGATATCTCCCAGAACTTTTCCACCATATCTATCTCTAATTTTGGATTATGGTGCAGGGCATAAAGTGCATTGTACCCAAAACCACTACAGATATCAAGAAGTCTTTTTCTTTCAGCGAGCTTTGAAGGGATAGAGTATGCATGAAGCCTTTCTTTTAGCGCCCCGATGTATGAGTGCATCGTGTCTTGAAACTTTAGGGAGAGAGAGCCGTCGTCAGTTATTATGAACTCATCTTTTATCTCAAGAAAGAAATTTCTCCTTGACTCAATCACCTCTTTTTTTGAGAGCGATTTATTATTTTCAGATTCAAAATAATCAGAAATTATTGTAACATCCATCTGTTAATCCCTCTCAAACCTGAATATGCTTCTAAGTGAGATCAATCCTTCGTTTGACTCTAATATCCCAGCCCTTACTTCCCGTAACACCCTGTGCGCGGTGAAAAACTTTTTTGAGGGGTGTAACCTATGCACTTCTTTTAATAGAGGGCACCCGAATCCAGGTGATTCGTATCCAGGTATTCTTGCTGAGATGTACTTCATGTCTTTTTTTTTCAGAGCTAAAAGGGATGGGAGATTGATCCTCATCATCCCGTTTTTTATCAAAATTGTTTGGGAACCTGTCGGTAGTAAGTCTCCAAATGCAATTGCAGATATGCCACGCTTTTTTGTAGCTTCAATTATGGCATCTTCCATGAGCTTGTGGCACCTTCCGCATGGATGGTACCTCCCTTCAAGCGCACCTTTTACAACCCCTGAGATATCGCCATCTATATACTCGTGCGGCGTTAAAAGATGTGTAACAACATTTTGAATTATAGACCTAGTTCTTTTGGGGACCATTATATCGGAAGGGTAAAAAGTCAGGGCAACTACGTTAAATCCCATCTCTTTTAACAGATAGAGGGTAGAGGTGCTGTCCGATCCCCCTGAATATGATACAGCGACTGTAATATCCTTGTCAATAGTCTTTCTCTTCTTTTGGATATAGTCCCTAAAGAATTCAAGGACATCCTTGTTTTGGCCTGTGGCTTTTTTTAACAATTTTTCAATTGTGTTTAGTGATTCCAAAAGCTTTAGCTCACTCACTAACTCTTCAGTACTTTCAATAACGGTGACAGGTTTTCCAATCTCTTCACTCAGCCTACCGGCTACCCAGCCTCCTGGCCCAATAAGCATCGATTTATCTGAGCGGTGGTACCCGCAAATTATAAGGACTTCATCATCCTTAATCCATTTTATCCTGGGGCTTGTAGAGGTATCCTGGCCAATATCTTCTCGTATCTTTTTAATCCTCTCTTTTACCTCTTCTATCTCCATTAAAATAGATAACAAAAGATTTATATTAAAATATTTCCGTATACAAGTCATGATAAATGACGAGATGGAGATCCATTCTGATGCTTTTATCCATGAAAAAGCATTTATTAACGGCAAGGTAAGGATCGGCAAAGACTCAAGCATCTGGCCATTTGCAGTTTTAAGAGGCGACATCGAAGGGATAGAGATAGGTGAGGGCAGCAATGTCCAGGACAATGCTGTGGTGCACACAGATTTTGGGAAGCCAGCGATTATTGGAAATAACGTTGTCATAGGGCACTGTGCAGTTGTACACGGCGCAGTCGTTGGCAATAACGTTCTGATAGGCATAAATGCAACAGTTTTAAGCGGTTCACGGATAGGAAACAACTGCATAATAGGTGCTGGAGCGGTAGTAAGTGAAAACACGGAGATCCCCGACAATTCAATTGCAGTTGGGGTTCCGGCAATGGTCATTAAAAGAACAGATGAAAAGGCGATCGATAGGATAAAGAAAAATGCAGAGTCCTATGTTGAGCTATTACAGAAATATAAAAATGATTAGATTACTATGTTCATATCATCACTATCTAAAAACACACCAGATTTTATTCTAGGGCCCGCCTACAGGGTCTATGAAAAAAAGCTCATAGGCGAGATAAAAGAAGAAAAGGTTCCACGGCACGTAGGCCTTATAATGGATGGCAACAGGAGATATGCCGCTTTAAAGGGTATCCCTGCATATCTTGGCCACGAGATGGGTATGAAAAAGGCTGAGGAGCTTTTGGAATGGGCCAACGAGATTGGGATAAAGATAGTGACGTTATATGCATTTTCAACTGAGAACTTCAATAGAGATAGTGAAGAAATCAACTATATTATGGGCATGCTTGAACGAAAGTTCAGGGAAGCTAGTACTAACAAAAAAATAATTGATAACAGAGTAAGGGTAAAAGCCATAGGAAATATCGCAATGCTCCCTGAAAATGTGAGACAGGCGATAAAAGAAGGAGAATCTGCAACAGAAAAATATGACAACATGTCCCTAAACATCTGTGTTGCCTATGGCGGCAGGATGGAGATAATAGAGGCCATAAAGAGAATCCTTGACAGCTGTAATGGCGGTGCAATTGATCCAGAAGAGATAGATGCAAAGTTACTCAGTGAAAATCTCTTTACAAAAGGGCTTCCAGACCCAGACATCGTCATAAGGACTGGTGGCGAGATAAGACTCAGCAACTTCCTTCTGTTTCAGTCAGCCTATGCCGAGTTATTTTTTCTTAATGTTTACTTTCCACTTATAAGAAAAATCGATTTTTTGAGGGTAATAAGGGATTTTCAGCGAAGAAACAGGAGATTTGGAAGATAGCTGGATAAGTTTAAAAACTCCAAACGTGTTTTTAATTTTGTTATATCAATAAATATTTATCACAATTGTGGGGGTTAGTATGGTAGAAAGATTTAGGTCAATTACAAGTGTTGGGAGAGGTTTTAGCCGTTACATGGGCTCAATATCAAGGAAGAAAAGGAAGGTTGACAGAATGATTGGCCTTCTAATTGATGGGCCCAATATCTTGAGAAAAGAATTTGACATCAATCTCGAGGATATAAAAAAGATTTTAGAGGACATGGGAGATATTAGAATTGGAAAAGTTTTATTGAATCAGTTTGCACCTCATGGCCTTATTGAGGCTATTGCAAACCAGGGCTTTGATGCTATTGTTGTCACAGGGGACATTGATGTTAGGATGGGTGTTGAAGCCATGGAGGTAATTTACAATGATAATATCAACACCGTTGCAATCGCTACAAGGGATGCAGATTTTGTACCTATACTTGCAAAGGCAAAGGAGCATGGAAAGGAAACGATAGTCATTGGGGCTGAGCCCGGATTTTCTATAGCCCTTCAAAACACTTCAGACTTTGTCATCAAGATGGGAAAGATCCCACCGGAAGTAGCTGAAGAGGAATCTGAGGAGCTAATGATTGAGGGCGAAGACCTAGAAGATTCTTATTAATTTTTTATTTTTTAGTAAGTTTTATAAGTTTCGAGCGCTTAAATAGTAGAGTGGAAACAAGGGACGAAGATAGCGTTCTTACAAGAACAGAGATGCAGATAATAAAATCTCTGAAACTTTCTTTTAGAACCTATGAGGATTTGGAAAAGGAAGGGGTTGGTGATTCTAAGACACTTAACTCTGCGATAAATGCACTTTTATCGAAAAGATTAATGTCTCAGATGATCAAAGAAAGTGACCTTGGCTATTCCACAGAATATTTCTTGACGCCCAAAGGTATTGAGATGTCAAAGATTTTATCCCTCATGAGGATCTATAAATTCCCTGATTTGGGCATGACGAGATTGAAGCTCAAAATTTTAGAGTTCTTGGACAAAGAAAAAAAGCTTGAGAAGATAACTAAGTTTCTCGATATAGAAGAGGCTGAAGTCAAGAGGAATCTTAGAGTGCTTGTCAACACGAATCTTATAAAAAAGGAAGAGGATATCTATTCAATAACTTACGCCGGTGAAAAGTTCTTGAGTATATTCTTAAAGTAAGGTGATTTTATGGACATTCTTTATCTTGAGTGGAGCAAGGTAGATGAAGCGATATGGACGATGTGTGACATTATCCGAAGAGATTATGATTTTGACGTCATTGTTGGCATCTCTAGGGGCGGGCTAATACCGGCGGTCAGGATTTCCCACATATTTGATAATAAGCGTCTTTTATTGATGGAGGCAAAGTACTACAAGGATATAGGGGTACGGGATGACAAGCCCCGGATAACTCTGCCTTTACAAAAAGAAGATGTCCTTGGGAAAAAAATCCTCCTTGTAGATGATGTCGCAGACACAGGTGGAACGCTTGTTGCTGTGAAGGATTATATTGAAGGGCTCTCTCCAAGGGAACTTAGAGTGGCCGTAGTTGCATCAAAACCGATATCAATTGTAAAGCCAGATTACACTGTTTTTAACACTGATCAATGGATAATATTCCCATGGGAGAAGATGCCTGTGGAGAAGAAGAAATGAGAAGTTTTATCTCGATTGATATGACTTCAAAAGAAGTATTGGATAAGATTAAAGTTTTTCAGACAAATTTAAAGAATTCTGCATGTCCCATGAAGATTGTCGAGAGGGAAAACCTTCACCTGACGTTAAAGTTTTTAGGGGAGATTGGCGAATCATCATACAAACGAATAGTTGATTCCCTTGGGCCATCGCTATCAGAGTATTCCTCCTTTGAAGTCAATCTGAGAGGTGCTGGATTTTTCCCGAGTATCTCTGACCTCCGGGTTATCTGGGTAGCAATGAACGCACCTGAGATGGTTTATATCCAAAAAGAAATTGACGATACTTTAAAATCAATGGGATTTAAAGAGGACAGGAAGTTTGTCCCACACTTGACAGTTTCAAGGGTGAAGAGCTCACTAAACAAAAAATCTCTTCTAAACGTGCTTGATGAGTACAAGGATTATGAATTTGGGAGTGATATGATAACAAAGATAAACTTCAAGAAAAGCACGCTAACGCCTGAGGGCCCCATATACGAAACTTTAAAAGAATTTGAGCTAAAGAGCGTATGATGTTTTCCAAGATAAAGGCAGAAGTTCTGAAGGATATAGTCCCAAGCGATAAAGAGAGGAAGGAAATAGCTTCACTTACAGATATGATAGCAGATCATATTACAGAAAAGATATCAAAGACCAATCTGAAGGCAAGAGTTGAGGTCGTAGGCTCAGTTGCAAAGGACACTTGGATTTCAAGGGACAGGGATCTGGATATCTTCATTGTTTTCGACACTTCAACGCCTTTAGAAGAGCTAAAGAAGATGGGTTTGGCCCTTGGAAAAATTGAACTTGAGGGGTTCACATCTGAAACTGCCTACGCAAATCACCCCTATACGATAAACAGGTTCAAAGAGTTTAAGATTGATGTTGTGCCTTGCTATGGCTCCCTTGAGATAATAACTGCTGTTGACAGGACACCATACCACACAAGATTTGTCAAGGAGAACATAGGAGATCTTAGAAATGATGTCCGGCTCTTAAAGCAGTTCATGAAGGGTGTTGGGGTATATTCATCAGAGCAGAAGATCCAGGGATTTGCAGGGTACCTCTGTGAGCTTTTGATAATCCACTACAAGAGCTTTGATAACGTCTTAAAGAATGCATCTGAATGGAAGTTTGGGGAGTACATAGACATCAAAAAGAAGGGGAGAAAATATGACTTCAAGGACCCTCTTATAGTAATAGACCCTGTGGATTCAAAGAGAAATGTTGCGTCTGCACTTTCTCTTGATAGACTTTCAGAGTTCATACATTACTCAAGGATGTTTATTTCTGCGCCGTCGGTAGAGTATTTCAAAAAGAAGAAAAGATTGTTTGTTAAAAGATTCCCCGAATCAGAGGTCTATGTGATTATTTTCGAAGGAGAGTTGCTTGATGACATTATCTACCCGCAGCTTAGAAAAGGTGCAAAATATATCTCCACTATACTAGAAAAAAATGACTTTAAACCTCTTTCATACGGGCTTTTTAAAAAGGGAGAGTTCTCGGGGATAGTTTTTGAGGTGGAGAAGTATGTACTTTCTCCGATAGTCAAGCATTACGGCCCAAAGGTATTTGACCACTCAAACTACGATAGCTTTGTCTCTAAGTACAAGGAGACCTCCATAGAGGGTGACAGAGTATACACACTAAGGCCGAGACAGTTTTCTAGCCCGCTCGTTGTTTTTCTAAATACACTAAATGAAAAAGAGGGCATTGGAAAAAATATGAAATCCATGCCTTTCAAAATACTAAAGGAGGATAGGGCTTTGTCCTTCTTAGCAAGTGAAGAGTTTGAAATTTACATTTAGCGTCTGACAAAGTATTTTCTTATCTCATCTACTGCGAGGATTGAAAATGCTGAAGGCACTATTATAAGCCAGTCTTTAAATGCGAGCGGAACTGTGTGGAAGAATCCCTGTAAGAACGGCACGTATACAACTGCTACCTGAAGTACAAATGAAGCTGTGATTGCTAAAAGTAGATTCTTATTCTCAAAAAACTTTATTTTGAATATAGATTGATCAAACGATCTGCAGTTCAAGACGTTCACAAGCTGGTATGTGACAAAGAGGGTAAATGCTGCAGTCCTTGCGTAATCTATTGATCCACCAATTTTTGTGAAAAGGATGTATGTGCCAAGGCCCATCGCAATGCCCCCTATTAACATCGAAAGGTATAATGGGCTTGTTAGTATGGGTGAATTCTTCTTTCTGGGTGGTTTTTCCATAAGCCCCTCGTGGAACGCTTCCATTGAAAGGGTTATGGCCGGTGGCCCGTCCATTATGATGTTGATCCAAAGTATCTGGACTGGCAATAGCGGCAGCGGGGCTCCCGTCATGATTGTGGCGAACATCAAGATTATCGCACCTATGTTTGTGGAGAGCTGAAATCTTAGGAATTTTCTAATATTGTCATATATCCTTCTCCCTTCACGGATTGCAGTAACAATAGTATTGAAATTATCATCCATCAAAATCATGTTCGATGCTTCCCTTGCGACATCTGTTCCGATAAGCCCCATAGAAACACCGATATCTGCCATTTTTAGTGCAGGCGCATCGTTTACTCCATCACCTGTGACTGCAACTACCTCTCCTGCTTCCTTTAGGGTCTCAACTATCTTCACCTTGTGGAATGGACTTGCCCGATAATAAACAACGACATCCCGTACAATTGATGCAAACTTATCCTTTGACATCTCATCTAGCTCATTTCCAGAAAGTGTCAGCCCTTCCTTGCCAAGTATCCCAGCTTCCCTTGCAATTGAAAGGCCAGTTTCCCTCTGATCCCCGGTAATCATTGCAACTTTAATTCCTGCTTTCTTGCATAGTGCTATGGCTGCTTTTACTTCCTTTCTTAAGGGGTCTTTGAAGAATGCTAGGCCAACGAAGGTGATATCCTTGTCGCCGTCACCTTCTTTGTATGCAAGTGCAAGTGCCCTAAGTCCCTGTGCAGCGTACTCACGATTTTTGAGAATAATATCCTCCTTATCTTTTTCAGAAAGCTTTTGGAGCTTTCCATTGATAAGTGCATTTTTTGAGCGTGCAACAATTACCCTTGGCGCTCCCTTGATATATGTAGTCCTCTCACCATTCTCATCTATTAGGACAGACATCATCATTTTATCAGAGTCAAAGGGGTCTTCTTTTATCCTCTCGCACGGGTTGCAATGGTAATTTCTATCCCTTATGAATACCTTTAGCGCCCCTTCCACAGGGTCGCCTATAACCTCTATTTTATCTCCCTCTGTCTTGGCATGGGCATTGTTACAAAACTCACTTATCTTGAAAAATATCTCATGCTTTTTTGTATCAATTTTATTTGGTTCTAGAAATTCATTGTTGATGAAAGCACTGACAAAACTCATTCTATTAATTGTGAGTGTTCCTGTCTTATCAGTGCAGATGAATGTTGTTGTGCCGAGGGCCTCAACTGCCGCAAGCTTTCTAACAATGGCATTATTTTTGGCAAGGATCTGGGTCCCTATTGCTAAAGTCACAAGCACCACTATCGGTAGACCTTCAGGTATTGTGGCTACTGCAAGACTTATTGCAGTTAGACCTGATCCTATCAAAGCGTCCTTTAATGGTATGGAGGCTAGGAGCTCCCTTGCCAAGACGGAAACAAAAAGAAGTAAGCTTATGGCAACAGAAAGCGCCCCCAATTTTTTACCAAGGCTATCTATACTCTTTTCTAAGGGTGTGCTGCCTCTATCCTCCATTGATATAAGGCTTGAAATCTTTCCAATTGGTGAGTCCTTTCCTGTTAATATGACTACACCTTTTCCTCTGCCTCTTGTGACTACCGTACCCATGAAAACTGTGTTTGGGTACCCTTCTTCAGACTTTGTTTCAACGTTTTTGGATACAGGGAAGCTTTCGCCAGTTAGAGATGATTCATCAATCTGGAGATTAATTGATTCAGTCAATCTGACTGTGGCTGATAGCTTGTCTCCATCTTCTATAGTGATTATATCCCCAGGGACAAGCTCTCTTGATGGGATCTCCTTCTTTACGCCATCCCTTATTACAACGACCTTTGACTGGACCATCGCTTTTAGTACTTCAATGGCCTTATCAGCCTTATACTCCTGCAGGAAACCCATCACGCCGTTAACAATTACAACTAAAAATATGACTATAGAATCCTTTAGATTACCTATAGCAACTGACAAAATACCTGCAATTAAAAGGACAACTATAAGGCTGCTCTTGAACTGATCTATAAACTTTTTAAAATTGGACTCTTTCTTTACAGTTGGAAGCTCATTGTATCCGTATTTTGATATCCTTTTTTCTGCTTCTGCTCCCGAAAGACCCTCCTTTGTGGCATCAAGTTTTTTTAGAATAGTTTTAATATCTTCATTAGTCCAATTAGAATCAATCAGCTCTAGATCTTCCATGAGACAAAAACGTGATATTGATTTAAAAGCCTTGTGGGTAAAGAAACTGACCTATGGGTCATTATTATTCCTAATTATTATTCCTATGTTAGATTGGAGCAATTAAAAATAATAAGAAAAGAAAAATAGATTTATTTTTTGTATTTGCCTAGTCCTAATTTCTTCATTATCCAGTCTATTGGTAGTGACTTTGGAAGTATTGTGATTGTTTCGTTATCTTTACAAGGTTTATGTGTATCGTAGTTAGTAAAAGCTAGTGTTCCTGGTGAAAC
The DNA here is from genome assembly GCA_041678455.1 of Methanofastidiosum sp. Classification (GTDB taxonomy): domain Archaea; phylum Methanobacteriota_B; class Thermococci; order Methanofastidiosales; family Methanofastidiosaceae; genus Methanofastidiosum. Next base: position 10,508 of record JBAYOH010000013.1, on the reverse strand, counting down.
TGCTCTAAATGTCAATGTATTCCAACCTTCATAAGGGATGGATATACCTATAATATCAACTGGCCCTATTCTGTATGGGAATTCAGTTATACCCTCTAGGTCCTCGATTGATTCACCTTCAATTTCAATATTTGTACAATGTTCCCAAGCTTCTTTTGATAAGGAAATTGTAAACGTCTCACCGACGTGAACTGAATCTCTGCTAATCTTATAGTATTCCATTGTATCACAGGGGCAGGTGGTCTGTGCCATCGTTTGAGCAACACCAAAAATACTTACTACGAATAGTAAGCTTGTCAATATAGCAAATATTTTCTTCATAATAACACCTATAAGCAATTAGTTTTAAAGCGGGATATTTATAAATGTTCCGATTTATCTATTCTTAATATCCATAACCTATAATAATAAGCCTTTTATTAGATTAAATTCTTTTAGACGTATGGATATATTTGAATCTTTTAATTATGATAATTTAAAATTCCCAAACTGCTTTGTTGATATAAGGCTCCAAAAAAGAATCAATAACATCGCAAACGTCGAAAACGGCGAGCTTGAAGAAGTCTCTTTAAATGAGCAGGCAGGCGTTGGGGTCAGAGCCTTGGTAAAAGGTGCGTGGGGATTCTCAAGCACAAACAATACTGAGGATGTTCAGAGGTGTATTGACTCCGCATACAGGATCGCAGTTGCAACTTCTAGAAGCTCTAACAGAGAGAATTTTAAGATAGACCCTCCAGTGTTAAAAGGCCGTTTTGAGAACAAGGTAAAGATTGGGCCAGAGGATATATCGTTGGAAGAAAAGATCTCCTATGCATACGAAATAGAAAAAGGTGCAAAGATAAATCCCCTTGTGAAAAACACTGTTTCTGCGTGCAGCGACTCTATAACAGAGCAGCTCTACATTAATTCAGTTGGCAGTGAGTTATATCAAAAGACAGTAAGGGTCTATCTAAAGTCAGTAGTTGCAAGTGGAAGTGAGTCTCTCCAGATGGGTTATGAAGTCTTGGGAGGTACCAGAGGCTATGAGATCTTGAAAGAGAAATCACTAAACGAGCTTGGAAAGGAAGCTTGTGAGAAATCAATAAAACTCCTCTCTGCAAAGAAAGTATCAGGCGGGGAAAAAACTGTTGTGTTGGATCCAAAGATACTTGGAGTTTTTGTCCATGAAGCGCTTGGCCATGCATGTGAAGCTGATATTGTGCTTCAAGGTGACTCTGTTCTAGAAGGAAAAATTGGGGAAAAGATCGGTGCAGACGGCGTCAACATCTACGACGACCCAACATTCCTAGAAAAAAATGGGACATACTTCTTTGACGATGAAGGGATAAAGGCAGAAAAGACATGTCTATTGGACAATGGTATATTAAAATCATATCTGCATAACTTAGAGACCGCATCAAGATTTAATGCAAAGCCGACAGGCAACGGGCGCGCCCAGGGATTTTCGTCTAGGCCTTTGGTCAGGATGAGTAACGTCTACATGGGCGGTGGCGATCAAAGCTTTGAAGAGATTATCGACATTAAAGATGGCCTTTATGTAAAGGGTGGCAGAGGCGGCCAGGTAGATACTGCAAAAGGGCTATTCACATTCGGCTGTGAAGAGGCGTATGAGATAAAAAATGGTGAGCTTGGAGAGCTTTATAGGGATGTTTCGCTTTCCGGTGATACTCTAGAGATACTAAGAAACATAGAAGGGATTGGAAAGGACTTTCAGATTGGAAATCCAGGGAGCTGTGGAAAAGGACAATATGTGCCAGTCGATGACGGTGGACCACACATTAGAACTAGGGCGCTTGTTGGTGGAGAATAAAATAGAAAAATATTATTAATCTTAGATATAGTTATTCTAATTTCTCCTCTTTCTAATTAGAATAAATCCTAAAGCAGCACCAATAGTTGCAACGACGAATAGGATTGGTATAAGAATCAATGTAGGGCTCAAAGGCAAAGTCTGAATTGGAACAGGCTGAATCTTTGATGAAGTCTCGGCTATCAATGCATCAGTTGTTGCAAGCATAGGCTTGTTTCCCACCTTTTCAAATATTTTTCTTGCCTGAATGAAAAGCTCAAGCGCCTTCTGGTAGTCGCCCTTGTTTATCTCAGCATTTGCGCTGTTGAATATAGCGATGGCTTCTGCATTTAGTGCTTTGTACTCAACGGCTGTAGCGATATTTTTCTCACATCTCTTAACTGCCTCAGCATCGCCAAGTTTTGTATAGAGCTCCTTTGAATTGGTAAACTCAATTATGGACCCATCAAACTCAGCCACGCGAAATAGCCTTTCTCCCTCTGCATAGTGCCTTCCTGCAAATATAGTCAAAAAGTTATTTTTGAATACAAAGACATAGTTGCTGCAGACTATAACGTCTTTATAGCCATCAGAATCTATATCAACTATTGAGATGGTCTTTATCGGTCCATTGACCTTTGTTTCAGAAAGCTTCTCCCCGCTGGCAGAGAATATGTAAAATACACCATCGTCTATCTCCTGCTTTGACGAAGACCACTTGCCGGCTGCAACAAGTATCTCTGAAGTGCCATCACCTGTAAAATCGTCGATTGTGACATACCTGACGTCTTTACCAACAGATTGCGGGTCATTCCAAACTTTGTGGCCTTTGCTATCAAAAAGGTAAACAAACCCGTCAACTGTGCCTACTGCAACTTCCTTCCTTCCGTCCTTATTTGTATCGCCAACACCAAAAGAATAGATGTAGGAATCAAGGATATTTTGCCAAAGCTTTCCTTCTAATCCGAAGGCTTGGAGATATTTATAAGAAGCGGTTATAACCTCCATCTGCTGGTCATTATTAATATCGCCCGAATAGACATGCTCAATTGGATATACATTTTCAATCTGCCACACCTTCTCCCCAGTTGGGTCGTAAAGATAGATGTTTGGGTCTCTTTCCCCAGAGGCTATGACATCAGGAAATATCCACGAGAGGTCAACTTTAACGCCCAAGGGATAGTTACCCCAAGAATCATATTCAGTTGCAGCAAACTCTGCAGTGTATAACTTTAAGACATAGAACATATAGAAATCGTTTTCCTTCCTCCACTGGGTGCCGCTAATAGTATATACAGAGAAAGATGCATCCTTAAATCCAACTATAATTTCTGGAACTCTATCACCGTCTAGATCAGATGCAACGACAGAATTGATGGGCTTTGTCTGTGGAAAGTAAAGCTGCCATTTGCTGTTGCCGTTTGAATCAAGGAGGTAGACAAACCCTTTATCGTTATAAAAAAGGATATACCGCTCTGCACCTTTTCTGATAACAGCGAGATTTTTTGCAGGCGAGTCAAAACTCTTTGACCATAGCGCTAATCCAGAAAGCGTGTATGCCTTAATTTCTCCTGTATCAGTTGATAGCATCACATCATGCGTTCCATCGCCATCTATATCGCCAAGGGCGGATGATACTGTGCCGTAATCATGCCTGAAATAGTGCTTGATTGTGAAGGGTTCTACCTCTGCTGCTATAGGGATAGTAAGAATAAATGAAAGGGATACCAATATACATAAAACTTGCTTCATATTCATGAATACCATTAGTTAATAATAGTATATAAAGTTATTGCTTAACGATAATTAAAATAGTGGAAATCCATTTCCCGCTGTTGCATAAGCTGTAACAGCTCGCCAGTTAAAAATAGCGGCCTAGTCTTAAGCTCATAGACAGATGTGCAGGAGTTCAAAAACATCGCTATCTTAAACTCTCTCTTGATTGTTTCAATCTTTTCTACCAGCGCTTCGACATTTTCTTCAACGGCTAGCTTTAGAAAAGGTAGAGCTATACCGCATGCTTGAGCACCAAGTGAAATACACTTTGCAATGTCAAAGCCACTCCTAACCCCTCCAGAGCCTATGATGGTCTTGATACCAGATTTTCTGCATTCTGCAATTGAAAGCGGTGTTGGTATGCCCCAGTTCCAGAGCTTCTTTACAGTTTCCTTGTTATTTTTGCTACGATAGTACTCAACTGCGCTCCAGCTCGTCCCGCCGGTACCTGCAACGTCGACACCATCAAGAAACAACAGCTTTTCAGCTGTTTCTTTGGATATACCTGCTCCAGTCTCCTTTGCTATCAAAGGAAATGGCAGTTTTTCTTTTAGGCCCTTTAAGATAGAAAGGCCATCTTTGAAGAATAGATCTCCTTCGGGCTGGGATACTTCCTGTAGGCTGTTTAAGTGGATCGCAAGCATATCGGCTTTAATCTCTTCAACTGCAAAAATTGCCTCTTTCGCAGAGTAGCCTTTCACAAACTGGGGGAGGCCGATGTTACCAATTAGAAGTATGTCTTTGGCATATTTCCTGATGTCATAGGTATATGTAAGCGAGTGATCCTCAATCATTGCCCTCTGACTTCCAAGACCCATCCCTATGCCAGTCTTCTGGCATGCCTTTGCAAGCGCTTTATTTATCTTCAACGCCTCTTCTGTGCCACCGGTCATTGCAGAGATAAAGAGAGGAAAGGAAAGGTGTTTTCCGAATAGCTTTATAGAGGGTTCTATCTCATCAAAGTTTATTTCAGGGAGAGCTGAGTGGACAAAAGAAACGTCCTCAAGGTAGTTGTACTTGGATTGAACATTCTCTTCAAGACATATTTTAATATGCTCGAACTTCCTTCTTTCCGTCGTCACCCTTATCTACCTTCTTCCATTTAGCGTAGGTAAACCCTACTATAAACATTGTGATTGCATAGGAGATTATTGTATATAAAATATACTCTGTGGTGACGGTCTCAACGACCTGAAATCCCTGGAGGATAAGCCAGAATGAGATGATAATAACTATGGCTCCGACTACGATCCATCCAAAGAACCTGACCTTTGGATCCCATCTCATATCCCTTGCAACATTCTTTGTAAAGGCACCTACGGCACCTATCACAATGAATGGTACAATAACCCCAAGACCGTAAAAAGTGACTTTTAGGAAGGCTGAAGCATTAGAACCTGTTACCGCCTCATCTATCAGCAACGGAAGTATAATCGCTGCGCAAGGGAGTTTTATCACAGAAAATATCATCCCCAAGAAGAAGACACCGAGCAATCCATATGATAGGGCAAATTTATGAGTCATCTTCTGGGCAAAGTGCTTTGTAGTTATAGGGAGGTCAACGAGGTCAAAACCGCTGTTCAATAGATTTAATCCAAGAACGAATGTAATTATGGCCCCGAATAACGAGATAAGATACTTATAAGCATCAGGTATCGCCTGACCAAGTTTAAGAAATATAATTGCAACAAGCACATAAGAAAATGTTATCCCAAGACCAAAAGATATGGATTTTAATAATATTGTAATTGACTTCTTGCTTGTACCTACTGTGTATGCTATTATAAATGATAGAACAGCAAGCAAACAAGGCGAGAAGCTTGAAAAGAACCCTGCACCAAGTGCACCAATTAGTGTAATGGTAGAAACTCCGCCGCCGTTTGTCACAGGCTTTCCGGCAAGACACCCCTCAATTGCTTTTTCTATATCGGGATCAACTTGATCTGTCCCTTCAAGCTTTGTTGCGCCACAAACGATGACCGCAGGAACAATCTTAAATCCTGCTTCTGAGAACTCTTTGTAACCTGCTGAAGAATAAACATCAACTTCAACAACTGAAATATTATAATCTTTTTCTGCAATTAATGCATACATCTTTGCCTTTGATACCTTGCAATAATCACACTGCTCCTCATAGAAGAATCTGATGGTCTTTGTGGCGTCAGTTGGCGTTGTAGGCTGTTCTGGTGTAACTGTTGTTGGATTTAATATAGAGTCAAACAGCACTCTTAAAGATGCTTCATCAAACTGGCTTATCCCTTCAAGTTTTGTATTTCCGTTAATAACTGCTGAAGGGGTAATGCTAAATCCGCTATTCTTAAACTCAGCGTATCCTGACGAAGAATAAACATCAACTTCTACGATGTTTAGCTTTCCACTATATACGGTCTGATTCAATCTGTTGAGGGTTACCATTGCCTCTCCACAGAGCTCACACCCTTGAGTTTTATAAAATCTGATATCTACCGTATCTGCAGAAGAAACTGCAACAGTTCCAAACAGGCTTATTATAAATAATGATAGTAAAATAATATTACATACCCTTTTTTTCATAGTACATACACTCCCAACTAGTAAAATCAAGTTATAAAAATCATATTTAAAGATAATGGTTATTAAAAAAAGAGATTAGGGCACCCTTGTTGTGAGATCCTTTATTCTCGCATATGTGTCAATTGCATCGTGTTTATAGGAAATTGTACCTGAATAAATACCGCTCAGGTTTGCCTTGAGATAAATGTTAAATTCAAGCTTCTCGCCACCGGCGATATCCCCTAAATAGAACTTGTTGCCCTCGACCTTTACGACAGGGTCTGTGCTAACTATTGTAAAATTGGAGTAGTAGTCATTTGAAATCTCTATGGTGACATTAGTTGCCTCTCCTCGGCCATAGTTCTGGATTGAAAGTTGTATATGGGCATTCTTATCGACAGTTTCTGTATCATAGGATATACCGGCAAGTATCAACGGGAGATCCCTTATACTGACCTTTCCTTCAGCGGCTTGTTGGACTTCATTCTGGAAGCTGACATTAGAGCCGTTCACAAGATTAAAGATCTCTTCATATGTTTTTTCTCTTTCTGACCCTGCTATTACTATGACCCTGTCGGCATAGCCGTAAGGGTCAGATTTGATAAAAGTGAATCTCTGCTCGGGCTGCCTTATGAAGTTCATTTCAAGCGAGTCGAGATAGCGGCTTGCCAGAGTTCCAGTTCCTTGTGGGGCATCTGGACCTCCTAGAATAACGATTAGCTTTGCACCCTTAATCTGGCCCATATCATCAGGCGATAAGAATTCTGGGAACAGGCCAAATCCCCTGAAGTAATCCTCAAGGATAGGCTTTGCAACGACATCTATATTGTTTGAGATTATATAGACTTCCTGCTGCGCATAATAAGGAGTCACAGCCATACTTAAAATTAAAATAAATGAAACTGCCAGGGGAAATGATATTTTATGGATCATGAATATTAATTCTTTTCTTTATATATAAGTTTTAGGGATTGTCTTGTTCGTAATAACAGTTGTTCTCAAATTGAGAGTACTCAACCTATTTTAATTTTAAGGGCGCCTTTCTAGAGATTATCTAGATTAGTTTTTATTTATAGATAAAATAATTAAGGCTATTCTAAGTTTAAATTGACCTAAATAAAACAATGTGAAACATCATTGGCCTTATTTATTGAATTTGAGTTTAATTTAGCCTTTAAATTATTCATAAAACAAAGGTTTACACAACAACTATATATAAAGGTCGGTTGAAATTAATATTAGCTTAACAAGGAGGTTAAACTATGAAGAAGATTATGACCTTGTTTATTGCGGTTGCATTGATCGCATCATTTGGTGTCGGCGCTATTGCCGGTGCTGATGTGGACGCATACGCAAATGCAGTACTTGATGAACAGGCACAGCTCGCCCTTGAAAAGGCGGCTGTTGAATTTGCAAACGGGAATGATGTTGAAGGGCTTGCAGCAGAAGAGTGCGCAACGAACAACTTTGGAAAGACAAAGCTTGGGTTCCACAAGATGTCCGGTGCAGTTATAACTGCTTCCTATTACTGGAATAAAGTAAATGGTAGTTGGAATAGAGTCCACAAGCCACGTCCATTGCCAACCCCTACATAAAATTTTATTTTTTCTTTTAATTCTTCTTTTTTTCTTAAAGATATAAAGAATTCTAATCCATATTTCAGAGAATAAGAGCTATAGCAAATCTTAAAAAGGTTGGGCCATAGTTCATTTAATCTCACCTGCCGGGGTGGCTTAGCCTGGTTATAGCGCACGGCTCATAAGCATGAAACAAGGCTGGGAAACCGTGAGGTCGCGGGTTCGGATCCCGCCCCCGGCACCTTTAATTCTTTTCTAATTTACTTTGGCATTTTTATTCATTATCTAAATACCATAAAGATTTTCTCATAGAAGAATATTTATTATGTTTCTTATTCTCCATAGAAGTATATTTTGGACTTGGAGGCTGTCTGTTTGCAACACTCATGCATAAATTATCAATCTCTTTATGGCTATCAATAAATTGTCTTATCCATCCTTGTAGGAATAGGGTTGGAGGATCAAAGTAACTCTCTTTATTATAGCAATACTCTTGCTCTACAAGAAGTAATTGGGTCAAATTAGCTATTGTACTAATAGAATTTAGGTAATGTTCAAATTTTTCTTTTTCTAATTCTCTAATTTCTTCATTTGGATCATTACCATAAAATATATTGTCAAAGGCTAAAAGAAGTTGCTTTTTTAAATCAGGTCTTGAGCGAATTCTAAGATTTAAATCTATTAAAATTCTCAAGTGATTTGGCCTAAATTCTCTATTTCCTTCAATTAACCAAATCTGAAAATTTTTATTAACGTCATAATTCTGAAATCTTTTTGAGAGTTCAGAAGGTCTAAATATGTATAGCGATTCATTTTTATTATTAAATATTACTTGTTTTTTATCAAATTGTAATTCTTTTACAATTTTGAATGTTTCATCTTTAATCATTTATTTTACTTTGAGATATTTTTATAAATTCTTAATGCTAAGTTATGTAGATTAGTATTTATTTATGTAGACTGGTGTTCAAATGACTAAAATTCCATTGAATATTACTGTGGATAAGGATGTATTGAATAATTTCAAAAAAATCTGTGAAAAAAATGATATTAAGGTGTCAACAAAGATTAATACATTGATGAAAGAGTGGATTGAGAAGAATCGAAAATGAAAACTAAACATAAAATTATCCATGGCAATGCTCTAGATAAACTGAAGGAAATAACTGATGAATCTATAGATTTAGTATTTGCTGACCCGCCATACGGCCTTGCAAAGAAAAAGGGGCTTGGATGGAAATATAGCAAACACATTACATTGGAAGAAGATTGGGACATATTCACAAAAGATGAATTCTTAAAGTTCAATATAGAGTGGATTCAAGAGTGTATTAGAGTTTTAAAACATGGTGGAAGCTTATGGGTCTGTGGCTCTTTTCATAATATATACCAACTTGGTTTTATAATCCAACATATGACGAACCTTAAAATTAACAATAGCATTGTTTGGTTTAAGCCCAATGCTCAGCCAAATATTACTTGCAGAATGTTTACAGAAAGTACAGAACACTTAATTTGGGCTACAAAGAATGGTAAAGGAAAAAAATGGACTTTCAATTATGAAGATACAAAAGATCTAATTGAAGATTCAATAAATCCTCTAGGAAAACAGACTAGAAATGTCTGGTCAATCCCACTTACTCCAAAAAGTGAAAAATGGGCCGGAGCTCATCCCACGCAAAAGCCTGAAGAGCTTTTAAGAAGGATAATTTTGGCATGTACCGCTGAAGGTGATACTGTCCTAGATCCGTTTGTAGGCTCTGGAACAACTTCGGTCGTTGCTAAGGAGATGGGAAGAAATTCGATAGGCATTGAAAAAGAAGAAAAATATATTCAGATAATACAAAAAAGGTTAAATCCTCCACAGACTAAACTAGATTGTGATAAACGGTAAATCTCTTTATGCCACAATTAATTCATATGATCAAACTATAATTGCTAAGCCTTTTTTAAAGTGGGCAGGTGGCAAATCACAACTCATACCTGAGCTATCATCAAGGCTTCCTAAAGAGATTATTGATACTGGAATCATAGATTCATACATTGAGCCATTTGTTGGAGGCGGTGCATTTTTCTTTTATTTAAAAAGTAGATTTCAAATTACTAATTCATTTTTATTTGATATAAATAGAGAATTATTAGTGGGATATAAAGTTCTACAAAAAGATCCTAAAGAACTTATTAATCATCTAAAAAATTTAGAAATAGAATACATTGCCAAAAGTGAAGAAGAAAGAAAAGATTACTATTACAATATTAGAGATAGATATAATTCTCAGATAAATTCTTTTGATTTTATTAATTATAATAATAGCTGGATTGAAAGAGCATCTTATATTATATTTCTAAATAGAACTTGTTTTAATGGACTATTTCGGCAGAACAGAAATGGAGAATTCAATGTTCCGCATGGCAGATACAAAAACCCTAGGATATGTGACAAAGACAATATAATGAAAGTGAATCTGGCCCTAAAAAATACTGAAATTATTTGTGGAGATTTTACAGATTCGTCAAAATATATTAATAATAATAGTCTGGTCTATTTTGATCCGCCCTATAGGCCTTTAACTAAAACATCAAGCTTTACAAGTTATTCTAATGAAGAGTTCACCGATGATGACCAGATAAGACTGTCTGAATTTTATAAAGAGGTTAACGAAAAAGGAGCATATTTAATTCTTAGTAATTCTGATCCAAAAAATGAAGATCCTAAAGATGACTTTTTTGATAATTTGTATAATGAATTCATAATAGATAGGGTTAATGCGAAAAGGATAATAAACTGTGATCCAAATAAGAGGGGAGAAATAAAGGAATTAATTATTAGAAAT
>JBAYOH010000012.1:0-39857 GCA_041678455.1 Methanofastidiosum sp. | reverse complement strand
TGAAATCTATAGATTTTTAATGAACAGAAGGCAGTAATTCTGATTAATTACATTAGTAAAAACAGTTAAAATAGACGGCAACAATTAAAATATGCAAAACTAAGAAAGTTTTGCACATACCTCATTCTATATTAAATAAAAAAAAATGAAGGTAAAAGATATATCCAAAATTAAATTTTAATCAGGTATAATATGTGCAGAAGTTGCTTTAAAAATGGCATAAACCTGATTTCCCACATTAAGTTTTAGATTCTCTTTTGATTTCTTTGTCACCATTGAAACAAGATCATTATCTAATCTTATGCGTGTTAAAGCTCCCAAGTCTTGCATCTCGACTATGCTTCCTGATATAATATTTCTAGCACTGCTATCAGGATTTGTTTTTGAGATAATTATATCTTCAGGCCTAATACATACCTTTACATTTCCATTACCAAAATCTGAAAAAGCAAATATTTTACCATATGGCTCTACGTCTATTTCTGCTAGCCCCTCCTCGTTTTTGCATATTTTCCCATTGATTATATTTTCAATTCCAACAAATTCTGCTATTTTATCATTCAATGGTTTATTAAAAATTTCAGCTGGAGTTCCTATCTGGGCAATTGTTCCATTCATTATTATGCCTATCCTATCTGCAAGAGCCATTGCTTCGGTCTGATCGTGGGTAACGTGAATCACTGTAATGTCAAACTTTTTTTTCACACGTTTTAGTTCTTCACGTAAATAATATTTGGTCCTTACATCAAGTGCCGATAATGGTTCATCTAGAAGTAATATGTCGGGCTCTGTAGCTATTGCACGTGCAATAGCTACCTTTTGCTGTTCGCCACCACTCAAGGTAGAAGAATATCTGTGAGCGAGGTGCTTAATCCCCAATAAATCTTCAAGCCCTTCTACTTTTCTCTTTATTTCTTTTTTATCAACTTTTTTAGTTTTTAAACCAAATCCAATGTTTTCTTCGACTGTTAAAAATGGGAAGAGCATATAATCTTGATATACCATGCCAATATTTCTTTCTCTAGGGGGTATGTTGGTAATATCTCGATTATTTGAAAAGATTCTCCCTTTATCAGGTAAAAAAATACCAGCTATAGTCTCTAGCAGAATAGATTTACCTGCGCCAGTAGGCCCTAATATAACAAAATATTCTTTATCATATATGTCTAAAGAAACGTTACTTAAAAAAAATTCACCTAAGTCTTTTGAAATATTTTCTATTCGTATAATAGTATCACCTTCTCATCAAAAAACATGAGTAAATCCCCCATATTTTTCAAATATAAACAGAGAAACAAGTGAGATAATAATGAGTATTGTAGCTGAAGCAATGGCCAAATTAAGTTCTCCGCATGACATGTTTAGATACAACGAGATGGGCAGTGTTTCTGTTTTCATACGGGTAGCTCCTGCAATCATTAAAGCTGCTCCAAATTCGCCTATCCCTTTTGACCATGTTATAACGGAGCCTGCCAAGATGCCATTTTTTGCCATAGGTAGTGTGACTTTCCAAAAAGTTTGTCCGTCTGTACAACCAAGTGTCTTTGAAACATGTTCATATCTAGGATTTATACCCTCAAAAGTACCACGAACTATTCTAAACATGTAAGGGACATTAACGAAAAATTGTGCAACAATAATTCCCAACGGAGTGAATACCAAAGCAAGCCCTTGTTCTGAAAGAGTTTTCCCAAAAGACGTTGTGCCAAAAAAGATCAATAATCCCACTCCTGCTACTAATGGGGGTAGCGCTAAAGGCACATCAAGAATTGTATTAACTATAATTTTTCCTGGAAATTTGTAACGGGCAATATAATAAGCGACAGGTATTGATACAACAATACAAAGTAAAGTGGATACTACAGATGTTGTTAGACTTAACTTAATAGCAAACTGTATTTCCTCATCAAACAAACTTGATAATAAAGCATTCCATGTAGTGTGGGTAATTATACTAAAAATCTGTGCTAGTATAAAGACAGTAAGTAATATAGTTACAAATATTAATGAAATTTGCATTTTTGATTCCTTAATTTTCTTTAACATAATCTCTCCTTCTTTAATGAAACTCAATATCTTAAATTTGTTAATTTTTCATTTGTCAAAGAACCTTCAAATTTTTATTTAACAATGAATAAAGAAAAATATAGGATAAAAAAATATCTTCATCCTGCTATAGATACTCCTCTTAATTCATTTTCCATATCCTTTCAATTATCATAAGCAGGGTTTGGGTAGGCAATGAATCCATGTTTTTCAAATATTTCTTTCCCTTCTTCAGATGTAACATAATCTACAAATTGTTTTGCAGTTTTTGGACTCTTAGAAAATGTAGTGACTCCGATAGGAACAACTTCGATAATATTTTGTTTTGGAGGAATTTCGATTATATCTATTTCTTCAACGAATTTAACAGTATCCCACCAATTTAAAGAGGCATCTGCTTGACCCATAGCAATCTGTACCATTACTTCATTCATTGTTGGTAAAGTAGCAATTACGTTTGGCCACACCTCTTCGTAAATTCCATTTTTCTCTAATATTTCTACGCCCAATCGACCAATTGCAGCCGATTTAGGATCGCCCCAAACTAGTTTTACACCCGGTTTGGCAAAATCCTCAAGGGAGTAAATTTTAGCAGGATTACCTTTAGGAACTGTGATTATAGGTATATGGTAACATATATCTTGTTTGTAACCTATTAATCCCTTGTCAATAGCTACTTCAATATACATTCTTTCACCTGGCATATAACAGTCACCTTCTTTTGTTAGTTCCATCTGGCTAAGAAGGGCGTTAGAGCCTGCATAATTATATTGTACACTTACTCCGTACTTTTCTTCAAATTTTGTCCCAACTTCATCCATAGGCTTTCTCATCCCTGCACCACAATAAACCATAATAGCCTTAACTTGTTCTATATCATTGGCTGGTATTTGAGTAGTACACCCAGAAAAAATCATGGTAAAAGTTAAGGCCAATATGAAGAATATTCCAATTCTTTTTATGTTCTTTTCCATCTAAATCACCTCAGGAATTGTGAATAATTATTCAATATAAAACTTTCGGTTATGTTATTAAAAACATAACGTAAATAAAAAAAGTATATCTCCAAGTTACAATGTTTAACAAATAATGCAACAAAACCCCAAAAATTCATAAAGCCGTTGGGGGGATTCGAACCCCCGTCGAACTAGATTACGAGTCTAGCGCATGACCGAGCTTTGCTACAACGGCATGATTAATTGTATAAAATTAGGTCGTTTTAAAACATTTTCTCTAATAATTTATATTAAAGACGGGTAGAGGTACTTTTTATTCTTTTTTTCTTTAATCTTATCCCAATCAGAAAGAATCTTTATAGATTCAAGCGTTGCTTTTGCAGCGTCTTCTTCCCCTTTAACTTCAAACTCTTGAGTCTTGCGATTCCCAAATACGGCTAGTATCGCCCCTGCTCTAAGTCCAAAAAGACTTGAGAGTGTAAAGACAGTAGATGCCTCCATCTCCAAATTTAGCACTTTGGCTTTTTCTAGATCATCTATTAGGTTATCCATAAATGATTGGTGGTAATCCCCAAAAGAAGATCTCTCCTGCCCACCATAAAATGTATCTCTGCTGGCACCGATACCGACATGATATTTATATTGTAATTTTTCACAAGCCTCTATTAAAGCAAGGGTTACTTCATAGGATGCAACTGCCGGGTAAAATGGATTGACATAGTCTTTTGTTGCGCCATCATATCTGACAGAGGCCGTATTTATTATTAGATCTCCACATCTAATGTTTTCGTCGAGTGCCCCTGTGCTCCCAACTCTAATCAAAGTCTTGGCACCAATCCGCCCTAACTCTTCTATTGCAATCGAAGTAGAAGGCGCCCCAATTCCAGTTGAGGTGACACTAACCCCCACACCCTTGTAATATCCCGAAATAGTAGTATACTCCCTGTTAGATGAGATTTTCCTGACGTCGTCCATGAAGCTACTTATCAGGTGAACCCTATTTGGATCACCCGGCATTATAACATAAGGAAATATATCTCCATCTTTGCATTTTATGTGATACTGGGGTTCCATATCCCCTATTTTTTGGCAAAACTTTTAAAGGTTGTTACTTTTGAGCGCTTATGAAAATTAGATGGTTAGGTGCTGCTGGCGAGGTCGGAAGATCTTGTGTTGAAGTTAATATCGATGGGCGATTATTCATTATAGATTGCGGGGTAAAACTATCAGGTGAAGGAACTTACCCAAATTTTTCTGATATTAATATATCTGCAATTGAAGCTGTTATTATATCCCATGCACATCTTGACCACTGTGGGTATGCCCCTTACCTTTATTCTGTGGGCTACAATGGTCCCATTTATTTTACTAGACCCTCTTTGGATCTAGCTTTACTGATTCAGAAAGACTTTATCAAAGTCCAGGAAATTCAGGGACAAAACCCCCCTTACCACCAAGAAGATATAAGAAAAGAAATTAATCATGCAGTAACTCTTAACTATGAAGAAAAAGTTTACATAAACGATGACATATCCCTTACTTTTTATGACGCAGGACATATCTTGGGTGCAGCTCAAGTTTGCCTTGATACCCCCCATGGAAGGCTCCTATATACAGGAGATATAGGATCTGATGTTAAAACATTGAATCCTGTTAAAAAGGGAATACCTGGAGTGGACTACCTGATACTAGAGTCAACATATGGTATGAAAAGCGATGTACATTCACCTATTGTAGAAAGAGAAAAAGAGCTAATCCAAATAATTAAGGAGACGAAGAAGAATAAGGGAAATGTCCTTATACCTGTTTTTGCATTAGGTCGGGGACAGGATATAATGATGATTCTAAAAGAGGCGAAGGACAAAGGACTTTTGCCTCAACCTATATATGTTGAGGGTATGCTTCTCAAAGCGAATGACATCTACGACAACTATCCTGATTGGATGAATAAAAAGATGTTTAATCTCTTTAAAAAAGAAAGTCCTTTCAACAGCAATATGTTTAGAGAGGTCTGGAACAGGAAAAAAATAATTCAGTCAAACGAACCTATAATAGTTGTTACTACTGCAGGAATGATGTCTGGAGGGCCAGTTATTGATTATTTCAAATCTTGGGCACTAAATGAAAAGAATACACTTATTTTAGTGGGATACCAGGTTGAAGATACTTTTGGCAGGCAAATTTTAGATGGATTGAGGGAATTCAAAGATGAAGATGGAAATATGAAGAGGATAAATTGCAGGGTAGAGTGGATTGAATTCTCTGCTCATGTTGACCATCCAGCGCTTGTCGATTATGTTTCATCTTTTAAAGTGCCACCAAAAAAAGTATTTTTAAATCATGGCGATCCTAAAAAACTAGAAGAGTTGTGGGTAGAAATCGATAAAATTACGGAATGTATAGTTGCAGACCCACTAGTATACTACACCTTAGATGGTGAGGCCTTACAGGAAGAAATATCTTCTCAAAAGATAATTTACGAAAAATTACCACCTTTAGAGTCTGCATTTCAGATAATCTTTACAACGCCTCAAGATAAGATAATTAAAGATAGGTCAATAAATCTCATTGAAAAAACTCAAAATGAACTTCTTATTGCAGGTTATCTCGATGACTCTATTGTCTCTTTTATAATAGATGTAGTTAAAAGAGGGGCAAAGGTAAAGGCAATATTCAGACATATTACAAGACCTGGAAATAAAAAAGCATTCAAAATTTTAAAGAACAATGGTGCAGAGGTGAGGGTGAACAGGGAAAGCCATGCGAGGTTTATGGCATCTGACGATAGAGAAGCTATGATTTCCTCAGCAGACCTTACAAGAGACAGTTTCTATGACCATTTTGAAGCTGGAATATTAACTAATGATAAGGAAACAATAAAGAAACTAAGAGAGTTCTTTTACAAGATGTGGGATCAGAGTACCGAAGGTTACATAAGAGATTGATTTTGAGAGAATATTTTATTTCTAATTTTAAATTTATAAAAAAAGTAATAATAGATAAATATAATTTTTCTTTGCAAGTCCAAAGAATTTCATGAACTTGTCCATCAGGAGCGTTCTTGATTTTATTGTGGCTTCACCAACTTTTCCGCCACAATGAGAGGTATTCGGAACACTGAAATTACTTTACCGGGGTAAATTGCTCTGTATACCACTTCAAAATAAGAATTTTCTCCAACAGCATTAGGTTCTTCTCCTTTTTCCACGTCGTAGCTTTTATATAACTCCCATCTATATATTCATTCACAAATATTTTTTTTCAACAAGGTCCTTTCTCTCGGTGATAGTTGGTGTACACCTACCGCACCAAATGATTATAATAGTAGAAAGCGAATGTTTCTCCGGCTTTTACTGACATTTTGTCGATATCAAAATAAGCGGGATCATAACAATCATGCCCCCCATTTGCAGAGGCAAAACTCAAAGTGATTACAACAAACTAAAATGAAACTAATAAATCTATATCTTTTTCATAATTAATCACCGTTATAGATAACTAAAATAAATAATCAAACATTTAAATTTATGCTTAAAGCCAAAATATAGCTTGTCTATCCCTTTGCAACGCCTATGGGCTTTAATTTTGCGACTTTCTTTGCAAGCCCTGCCATATCACATACATCAACTACGTTATGGATGTCTTTGTATACATCAGGCGCCTCCTCGGCAACGACCTTTGGGGATGCAGCTTTGACATATATATTTTGTTTTTCAAGCATTTTGATTATGTCTTCGCCCCTAAATTTCCTTATGGCAGCGCTCCTTGAAAGGACTCTCCCAGCGCCATGGCACGTTGAGCCAAATGTTTGGCTTGATGATTTAATTCCAACCATTATATAAGATGCTGTCCCCATGTCACCTGGTATTATGACAGGCTGTCCGATGGCCCCATACTCCTTAGAGAGCTCCTCCCTACCTTTCCAGAAAGCCCTTGTCGCGCCCTTCCTGTGGACGCAATATTTTTTCCCGTTATGCTTCTCGATCTTGGCTATATTGTGAGCGACGTCATATAATATTTCCAATCCTAAATCTTCTGGATCCTCATCCATCACTTTCGAAATGGATTCTCTTGCCCAGTGCGTTATCATCTGCCTGTTAGCCCAAGCAAAGTTTGCACCTGAGCTCATCGCCTTATAGTAGTCCTCTCCTTCCTTCGAGTGGATGGGCGTACACACTAGCTCCCTGTCCGGGATCTTGATGTTGTACTTCTTATATGCCCCGTCCATCGTCTGTATGTAGTCTGAGCATATCTGGTGGCCGCAACCGCGGGATCCAGTGTGCATCATAAAGCATATCTGTCCCTCCTTTAACCCAAACGCCAGTGCCGTCTTCTCGTCATATATTTCATCGATGACCTGCATTTCAAGAAAGTGATTACCGCTTCCAAGGCTCCCTAGCTGTGGCATCCCTCTCTTCTTTGCATTGCTGCTGACTTTATTTGGATCTCCATCCATGCTTCCTTCGCTTTCAATGCATTTTAGGTCTTTTTTCCAGCCGTAGCCCTCATCAATCGCCCATTTTGCACCAACCATCAGCACTTCATCAAGATCTTTAGAGGATAATTTTACCTTGCCCTGTGATCCAAGACCTGATGGGACATTTTTAAATATTGAATCAATTATATCTTTTCTTTTTTCAAAAACATCGTCATGTGTTAAGTCAGATTTTAGAAGCCTTACCCCGCAGTTTATATCGTACCCGACTCCCCCTGGAGATATAATTCCATTTTCATAATCCATTGCGGCTACCCCGCCTATGGGAAATCCATAACCCTGGTGGCCATCGGGCATGACGAAAGAATAACCTTCAATCCCATTAAGACAAGATACATTCTCCGCCTGTTTTAATGTCAGATCTTCCTTCATTTTAACTATAAGTTTATCATCGGCGTAAATTCTAGCTGGTACTTTCATCTCACCCTTTTTCTCAATCTCATACACAAATTCAGATACTTTTTTTAGCTCGCCCATTCTCTCACCTTAATTCATTAAGATTCAATCTATATAAACATTTTCAAATGAGGCGCCGGAAACGGATAGGCATTGCTCCTCCCATTTGAACTCTAAATCAAAAAACATTTCAAGAATAGAGATGTTCGTTTCAAGGTGCGATGTATTTCTTGTGAGTATCCTAGATTCACCTTCGGCTAGCGCCATGTACGGAACGATCTGGTCAGAGAGGTGATGATCAAATCCGGCCCTATATTTTTCTAGAAATGTTTGTGCTGCCTCTTCGCCCACCTCTTCAGCACGCTTCCCCCTTGCACCAAGAGCACCATCCCCAATGATTGAGCGTTTATCTTTAGAGAAAAGAAATATGCCGGAGCCAATTCTCTGGCTTGAATCCTTTTCAACTTGAAGTTTGATATTAGGGGTGATGCCTTCTCTAGAGATTATCCCTCTTGCAGACTTTTTCTGCCTTTCAACCACATTATCAGGGAGGTTTGTGGAGAAAGAAATACCTTCAATTTTTGAAAGTTTTTCAGATTTATCTATTTGGATTGATTTTAGTTTTTTAACAGGTTTTACCTCTATCTCGACGTATCCCCCGCCCTCGGGGTAGTAACCTCTCGTTATTTTGTTAATTCTAACGCTATATCCCATCTTCTCTAGAGTTGGCACAGTTATTTCTCTAAGATAATCTATCTGTGGGCTCCATGGGACGTCTGTTCCTCCATAGACGCCGACAGTTGTTTTATTTTCCAAAAAGGGTAAAAGCACCATGAGGGACTGCAATAGCAGAGTAACGCTTCCCGCAGTTCCAATATTAATTGTGATCTTTCTTTTGAACTCATTTTTTGGCATAAACTTAATTTCAGTTGAACTTATAGATTTGCCTTCGGCTATCGAGCCAGTAAGCTCTTCAATTGCAGATACCGTTTTCAAGTGTTGTGGGGCTAATCCTTCTCTTGGTCTGTTTCTCCTAATATTATAGACGTGGACAGGAGTTTCTGTCAAAACAGATAGAGCTAGCGAAGTTCTGAGTATTTGACCCCCGCCTTCTCCAAAACTACCATCTATTTCAAGCATATAATACCATTATCTCTCCTAATATAAAAATATTAGACATAGTGAATAAAGTAAGGGAGTGAATCGTAGAGGAAATACGCTCCAATGGAAAGAAGGAATAATCCACAGGCAAAAAGAATTATCTCATATGTCCTAGCGCTTATGAACTTCTTACCTTTAGAAACTGAAAATGAAAGAAACGAATACCATGAAACGTCTGCAAACCAGTGACCCACAAACAAGAAGAAGACCCCCATAAATCCAATTGCAAGTCCCCGCATAACAAGGCCGTTTCCAACTGTAAACCACCAGATAAACATTGCCGGATTTAAAATTGTGAATACGAATCCTGTTTTCATCGGGAGCAAATACTCCTTTTTAATTCTGACATGCTCCTTATCAACGCTTTTCATGCCCTCTCCAGAAATCTTTTCAAATTTTTTCCTATCTTTTATAATCTGAATCCCTAAGTAAAAAAGGCTTAATCCTCCGATTAGCCCTATCATGGCCCTCACAATCGGTATATCGATAACATAAGATATCCCAAGGGCTAGCCCTATTATTATTGGGATCTCCACAAATAGGTGCCCGATGCATATCATTGGACCGGATAACGGACCATACTTCAAAGCGTCCTTTATTGTAGCCATAAATAGCGGTCCAGGAGCAATCGCCCCTGACAATCCCACCCCAAAACCGATAGAAAGAAGTAACAGCTCCTCCATTACTGCCAAGATAGGAAAAATCCATTAAATAGCTTTTGATTAATCACAGCTTGAAAATACTTATGTTTATAAAGATTAAAACAAATTAATACTTGGGATAAAATGAAGTACGATGTATTTTACGGAAAGGGCATGGGTAAGGTAAAAAAAGAATACCCTGAGGTATATGAAGTTATAAAAAATCTTAACGAAGTAGTCTACACAGGCAAAGTCCTTGACTACAAAACACAGAAGCTTATTGCAATTGGAATTACCGCCGGCCAATGTGATGAAACTGCCACAGAAAAGCAGATGCGCTCATCTATGGAGGAGCTTAAAGTTACTCCCGAAGAGATAGCTGATGTTTTGAGAGTCGTGCTATTATTATCGGGGCAACCAGCCTTCACAAAAGGCATGAGAATTCTTGATGAACTGACAAAAAAATAGGCATACATGCAATCTAAGATCTAAATTAAAAGAATTACTAGGTTTAATGATAGATATATCTATATTTTATAGAATTTATTAGATTTTAATTTGTTTTATTGATTTCATCACCAATAAAACTCAAGAATTCAACTAAAGCAACTTTAACGTTTTGGTACTGGCATCAGACTGAAAATATGAGCAAACTCTAAGACCAGAGATATTTACAGGTAAGGGAATTGGAAATAGGGATTGATTGATCTAGAGCAGTTGCTTCAGAAAACTTACGACCTCTCAAACTATAACGGAAAAGTTATTGAGGTAAGCTTTTATTTTGACATGAGCGATGAATTAGCAAATGATTACTACCGCTGGTGCAATGATGCCGAAATTCAAATAGAGAATAACTAGTTTTTGTAAACTATTCTTAATTTAACTTCTTATTTATTGTTTAAATCCCTTAAATTTAAATAGATTCTTTTCTTAATTAATAAGGTGATTAGATGGATTTTGTAAAAATTGGAGAGGATATCGACAAAGACAATTATTTGATTGCAGATTTTTATATTGAAACAGAAGATATCCTAAAAAATGCGGGGGAGCTTGCAAAGGAATCTTCCAATGGCACTTGGACTCTGCTAAAAACAGCTAAAGGATATACCTCTAGCCTATCGGCTTTTGTCTTTTATGCTAAAGAGCTATACGAGATTGAAGGAAACAAAGCTGCTCATATAAAAGTTGCCTACCCATTAGAGCTGTTTGAAGATAATTCAGTCCCACAAATTCTCTCCGATATTTCAGGGAACATCCTCGGCATGAAGATAATACCCAAGGTGAGGCTTTTTGACATCGAGATACCATATAGATACATCAAAACTTTCAAAGGTCCCGAATTTGGAATTGAAGGTGTAAGGAAATACATGAAGACCTATACGACGGGGAGACCTCATATCGGCACCATTGTTAAGCCAAAAGTTGGATTAAATCCAGAGGATACTGCAACTGTCTCATACGAATCGTGGTATGGGGGGTGTGATTTTGTAAAGGACGATGAGAATCTCACAAATCAGAGATTCTGCCCTTTTGAGGATAGAGTTATAAAAGTCCTTGATGCGCTTGACAGGGCAGAAAGTGAGACTGGGGAGAAGAAGCTCTATGCTCCAAATATAACTGGAGTAAATATGACAGAGAGGGCGCAGTTTGTAAAAGACCATGGCGGGGCTTGCATAATGGTTGACATCTTAGTTGCCGGATTTTCAAAAGTCCAGGAAATAAGAAATCAAGGATTTAAGATGATAATACATGGGCACAGGGCTATGCATGCTGCCATGACAAGGTACGAGCGACATGGCATTTCTATGCCGGTGCTGTCACTCCTCTCAAGGCTTTCTGGAATTGACCAGCTGCATGTTGGGAGTGTAGTCGGAAAAATGGAAGGGGAGCTTGCTGAAGTACTAAAAAATAAGGAGAAGGTTGTATCTGACCTTTTTGGCATGAAACCATGTTTTCCCACAAACTCTGGAGGACTTCATCCAGGCCTTATACCCGAGATAGTTCAATTTATGGGTAATGACACAATAATACAAGCCGGCGGCGGGATCCACGGCCACCCCGATGGAACCGTAAAAGGTGCAACTGCTATGAGACAGTCAGTCGATGCTGTTATGGAAGGGGTATCGCTTCAAGAATATTCAAAGACCCATGAGGAGCTTAGAAAAGCCTTAGAAAAATGGTAATGAACTATTTTATTTCTATTTTATAATGTTTTACTTTTTTGGGTATTTCAATAACTAAGATCCCTTTCTTAAAAGTGGCCAAGACTTTTTCAGGATCGGTAGAGAATGGGAGGTTGATATCTTTTTTAAAACAGAATCCCTTCCTTGTAGGTGCAGAAATCCTTACACAGTTTTCTTCTGATGTTACCTCAATTTTTTCTTTCTCCACGCAAGGCATATCCAGAGTTACAATTAAGGCTTCTTTTGATTCATTGAATTCAGTTAAAGGCTCAATATTATTACATTCGCAATAGTTAATATGCCAGTAAGTCTGTCTAAATGAATTGTTTGCGTTTCCCTTAAGTATATAGTACCTTCTTATCATGGTATCTACCTATACATAGTCGGTACATCAACTTTGTTTTCCCTCTGGATAGATGCATTTGTCTGCTCCATAAGCGCCCTGTAATTGACCTTGAGGTCTTCTGCCTGTTCAGTCAACTGTTTAACATCCACATCCAATCCTGTCATTTTATTAAGAATTTTAAGAATCGAAGCAGCAGCCCCGGGGTCGGGGTAGCTTGGATAGCACTGCGCAAGTAAAACGGATGAATTTAAATTTAGTTCAATAGAGTTCTTAAGTATCAATGCATAAAATCCAGATACAAATCCTTCTTCTAGAATATTGACTCCTGAACCCTCCATTTTTTTCAATATCTCTTCGTTATTTGATGTCCCAAAAACTTCCGGGTCATCGATATCGATTCGTTCTTGGAGAGACATTCCGCTTATAGAGATAATAAGTTCTGCACCTTTTTCTTTATACCATTGTGTGAGCTTTTTTGAGAGCATATACCCAGGTCTTGGATCAATCGGGATTTCAGACAAAATGGCTATGAGCTTCCCTTTTTGGAATATCCTTACGGGATTTAGCACTTTCCTGCCATGGACTACCATGACAGGCGGGAAAAGGTCTGATTTAATATAGCCGACTTCTTCAAAATTCTGCTCGGCTACCATGTGGCTTACAGCAATTGAACCGACAAGCCCTATATCTGGAACACCCTCAATAATAATCGGATTATCCATATCAATTTTCTTGGTCTCAATAATAGCTATCTCATCAAAATTATCCATCTTCCTCACCTATTCTTTTGAGGGTTAAGTGATTTATATAATTTATTCTAATAAAAAGTTTAATTTGGTTTCTCTACAATTATCTTGCACTTTACAACTAGCACTGCAATGGCCCCAAGTGCTGCAAGCCACGGTGCAATCAATGCACCCACGACACCTGCTGCAAGAGGGATATCCAGAAGTGTTTTATCGCTCTCATCCTTTATTATAATTCTTGTTGCAATCCCTTCGTCAATTATTTTCTTTATCTCCTCCACCAAGTGATCGGAATCAACGTAAAATTCCTCCCTCTGTGCAGTTGAAGAGCCGCATTCCGGGCAGAATTTCGCAGTGTCAGGTATTTCTTTACTACAATTTTTACAGATCATTTTATCGCCAGTTAGTTATAAATATAAGAAATATAAAATCTTTACTATTTTGGTTCAATAAAAAATTTAAAGTAATTTCGATTATATCCATCATGGAAGTAAGTATCTCAAATATTCTTATAGATTATTTTCCTGATCTAAAAATTGCAACAATGGAAGCCAGAAATCTAGAAAATAAGAAGCTTGATGAGGAGCTTGAAAAAGAAAAGAGAAGTATTGAAGCATACATTCGAAATAATGCTAGAGACTACCTAGAATCTGAGACTATTAAGAAATACAATCAATTTTTCAAGAAGTTTGGGAAGAAGTACCCGATTGAATACCAGATCAAATCGATATCTAGTGGTAAAAGCTTCCCTTCGCAGTACACTGTTGTTGAGGCGATGTTTATGGCTGAGCTAAAGACTATGTACCTGACAGCTGGCCACAACCTTGATCTAATCAAGGGTGGCTTGAATACAAAGATAACTAATGGAAGCGAAAATTATGAGAATATCAGCGGAAAGGAGATGAAGCTAAAGCCAGGAGATATTGTAACAGAGGACGAATATGGCATAATATCTAGCGTATTATACGGCCCAGATAGAAGGACAATGATCACAGAGAAGACTAGAAACTACCTTTTCTTTGCTTACTTCCCATATGGCGAAGAGGATAGAAAAATTAAAAATCACTTTGAATGTATTTTAAACTATGTCAGGATATTTGATAACAACTTTGAAAGGCCTGATATCAAAATATACAGCTTAAAAGATTAGAGATATCTTACCTTACTTGATTTATTATTTTGTTTGCCAAGTTGATTGTCTATTGTAGCTATCTCTTCTTGGAGATCCTTTGCCTTTTGCATAAGAATTGTCCTTTCCTTCTGAATACGATACATATCCTCAGGTTTCACGTTCCTCTTAACGACTCTGGTAAAATCAGCCTGGTTTCTTTCAAGCTTTGACATCAACTCGGCTAGCTGCTCCTTCTTTATGGTAAGCTCATTTTCTAATTCTTTGGTGGCCGAAACTTCTTCAGGTGACCCTAGTGAGGAGGACATTCCAAGTTTCTTTTCTTCTGCGTTATCTTGTTGGTATTTTTCTATAATTTTTACTAGAAGGCTCGAAGGTATTATAATCTTCTCGTCGCAATGAGGGCACTTTATTTCAACATCTTTCATCTAAACACTCTCTTATCTCTATGTCATAGATTGAGTTTGCCATATATAAGAATTAAGATTAATAAAAAGAAAGATAGAGAATTATTGTTTTTCTATCTCATCTAAGATTTTCATCCCTTTATTAAATGCTGGCATGCCTGAAGTTAAGAGAACTACTCTTAGGACATCAACTATCTCATCTTTTGTTATATCAAATTCGTTCATACCCGATATCATCTGTCTTTTTGTTGCACTTTCATCTGCCCTAGCTGCTGTTATTCCAAGTGCAACTAATTTCTGGGTTCTATAGTCTAAGACCCTTCCTGTAAAAACTGCTTCATCGAGCTTTACTATAGCTTCATATATCTCTGGATATTCTTTTTTTATCTTATTTACACCTTTTCCATAAAATACGCCATCTTTCATTATAACACCGATAGGATCAAGAAGAAGGAGGGATATAAAATGAACGATTAGAGGAAGAGAAATTCAAATTATCTCCAGTATTTCAATCCTATAATAGTCTTATTCTAACATTTTTTGCTTCGTCTTCATGTTCGACAACTACAATATTTCAATCCTATAATAGTCTTATTCTAACTATATTCCTGTTCAAAGTGTTCTTGAACTCAGATGATTTCAATCCTATAATAGTCTTATTCTAACTTTACGGCTTTAAACATCCCGAGTGTTAATCTTGTATTTCAATCCTATAATAGTCTTATTCTAACTTTTTCTGCATTTTCTATTATTTTTTTGGATCTGTAATTTCAATCCTATAATAGTCTTATTCTAACGAAGACTGTCCTCTTGCAACATTGCCAAAATATATATTTCAATCCTATAATAGTCTTATTCTAACACAGAGCAATGCACTGAGATCAAGATCACCCTCTCCAATTTCAATCCTATAATAGTCTTATTCTAACAATTTCTGAGGCACATAGTCCATATGTTTTGATATCATTTCAATCCTATAATAGTCTTATTCTAACGTTTTTGTATTATTAAAAGTTATTGTTGGTGTAATTATTTCAATCCTATAATAGTCTTATTCTAACTTTGGAACTCTTTCTTGTGCTCTATTTTTTGTTTCATATTTCAATCCTATAATAGTCTTATTCTAACATTACGAGTCAAACGCAGATAGAAGCATGATGTTCAATTTCAATCCTATAATAGTCTTATTCTAACACCTCTTTTAAAAATATTAAAAAACCATTGAATCATATTTCAATCCTATAATAGTCTTATTCTAACCCGTCGTCTTTGACATGGACATGCAACACAATGCAAATTTCAATCCTATAATAGTCTTATTCTAACGATCCTGAGCCAATCGCATTCATCAAGTTCTAAAGATATTTCAATCCTATAATAGTCTTATTCTAACTTTGGCCCAAACTTTAGCTAACGGAAAAGGAGTCACAATTTCAATCCTATAATAGTCTTATTCTAACCATGTGCCTTTGATAAGAAAAACGAGGAGATATGAATTTCAATCCTATAATAGTCTTATTCTAACTTTCACTAACATAGCAAATAAAACAGTAACTGCCGAATTTCAATCCTATAATAGTCTTATTCTAACTAAGTACAGAGCAATATAATGACGGTGCTGGAAGATATTTCAATCCTATAATAGTCTTATTCTAACATATTATATCTATCTAACGGTGTTCTATTAGTTCCAGATTTCAATCCTATAATAGTCTTATTCTAACGAGAAGTGGTTGTAAATGAGCAGTAAAGAAATTTTATTTCAATCCTATAATAGTCTTATTCTAACTTTAAAAGTTATGAAGCAATGCTTGAATATTACTATATTTCAATCCTATAATAGTCTTATTCTAACGAAGAAATCGATTTGAATCCTACTAGCGACAATATAATTTCAATCCTATAATAGTCTTATTCTAACTATAGGCAAACATTGGTTTAACTTCCCAGTATTCTTATTTCAATCCTATAATAGTCTTATTCTAACGAGCGGGAGGGGTATAGGGGGAGAGAGGGTGTTAGAAATTTCAATCCTATAATAGTCTTATTCTAACAACAAATTTGCGTTCATAAAATATTTCTTCCACGAATTTCAATCCTATAATAGTCTTATTCTAACGGGATGAGCAACAGGTCCTTGATCTGATTTTATCCTATTTCAATCCTATAATAGTCTTATTCTAACCAACACCAATGCTTTTTCCAACAATATCCATCCCGCATTTCAATCCTATAATAGTCTTATTCTAACTGGGATGGCGAGGGGGGATTGCTTGAACTCAAAGACATTTCAATCCTATAATAGTCTTATTCTAACTCAAGCGGATTGGTTTGCACGAATTGTCAGGTCCGCATTTCAATCCTATAATAGTCTTATTCTAACGATCTAATTGTGTGTCAAGGTAGTCAGATTTCACCCATTTCAATCCTATAATAGTCTTATTCTAACTTAGTCCCTCCTTACCCAAAAAGCTGCCCAATCCTATTTCAATCCTATAATAGTCTTATTCTAACGCGCCATCTGCATCTTTGGTCATCGCATATTCCTGCTATTTCAATCCTATAATAGTCTTATTCTAACATGGCAACGGTTGCGAGTCATGCGCCGATGCCGCAAATTTCAATCCTATAATAGTCTTATTCTAACCCGTTTGACCATGAAGACCCATCAGTAGAATACTTGATTTCAATCCTATAATAGTCTTATTCTAACAACTGCAGTCAAAAGTTTCCCGATTGTATTGTATTTATTTCAATCCTATAATAGTCTTATTCTAACACTGCCCTAAAGACCTGGACAGATACCGTTACTTTATTTCAATCCTATAATAGTCTTATTCTAACTTGAAGACGTACGCCATTGTCTATCTACGTCACCAACATTTCAATCCTATAATAGTCTTATTCTAACGTAGCTATAGGTGATGTAGCATATAACAAACAAAAATTTCAATCCTATAATAGTCTTATTCTAACCGTTCGCTCAAACACCCCGCTATGATTAGAAAATAATTTCAATCCTATAATAGTCTTATTCTAACAGAGGATATACACGAACAGGATATCAAGCATCATGGATTTCAATCCTATAATAGTCTTATTCTAACGATTGTGCAGGTCTACGATGCGCACAAGCCAAAATAATTTCAATCCTATAATAGTCTTATTCTAACAAACTATGCAGGTGAAAAAGTTTTTGAACTTGAAGAATTTCAATCCTATAATAGTCTTATTCTAACCACTTGTGTCGGATTTCTCCGTGCAAATGATGACATATTTCAATCCTATAATAGTCTTATTCTAACTTTGTCATTCGGCAGCAACGACAGGGAAGTTTGTGTTATTTCAATCCTATAATAGTCTTATTCTAACTATTGTGTATTTCAGGATATACTATCGCGGAAAATAAATTTCAATCCTATAATAGTCTTATTCTAACAAAATTGAAAATAACGGATATATAGTAAATCCTGAAATTTCAATCCTATAATAGTCTTATTCTAACTGCCCTGAATTTAGATTTTATTGCATTTCGAGAATTATTTCAATCCTATAATAGTCTTATTCTAACAATGGAAGTTCAAGAAGAAAATAACACGCAAAAAGAGATTTCAATCCTATAATAGTCTTATTCTAACTTTTATCATCTCTTTTGATAATATCAAATTCTGCAGCATTTCAATCCTATAATAGTCTTATTCTAACTTTCTCAATGTGTCTGCAAATGATATTCAAAGCACGATTTCAATCCTATAATAGTCTTATTCTAACGAAAAACTGTCTTCTTTTTCTTCGAGATTACAAATATTTCAATCCTATAATAGTCTTATTCTAACCCCAATTTACATTTGTACAGGGAAAATACAGAAAACATTTCAATCCTATAATAGTCTTATTCTAACATTAACATATTATGTTGCTATCGGTTAGGATTCGTGAATTTCAATCCTATAATAGTCTTATTCTAACGGCGTTGACTGGCAGTTCAAGAGGCCGAAACAACACATTTCAATCCTATAATAGTCTTATTCTAACAGTTCCCACTGCTAATTTTGCCATTGTAAGTTTAGTATTTCAATCCTATAATAGTCTTATTCTAACTAATTCCCCTACTAGAATATTTATTGTCACAATCCTATTTCAATCCTATAATAGTCTTATTCTAACCAAACACGTTGAAATATTTAAATTGTTTTCAACACAATTTCAATCCTATAATAGTCTTATTCTAACAATATTATCTGAAATAAAATAATTTTGATTATTGAAATTTCAATCCTATAATAGTCTTATTCTAACTACCAAAAAATGTCCCCTCTTTTAATTAATTCGACAATTTCAATCCTATAATAGTCTTATTCTAACATCATCAGTCATTTTTTCATATTTTAAAAGTTCATCATTTCAATCCTATAATAGTCTTATTCTAACCCACCACGTACACGATGAGAGAATTCTAAAAGAATATTTCAATCCTATAATAGTCTTATTCTAACCAAAACTGCAGAGAATAGATCACACATTGATAAACAATTTCAATCCTATAATAGTCTTATTCTAACATACAAAACCCCTTTCATGCGCACATGGACTGAAAATTTCAATCCTATAATAGTCTTATTCTAACTTTAAAAGTTATGAAGCAATGCTTGAATATTACTATATTTCAATCCTATAATAGTCTTATTCTAACATTTTAATAAAATAAAGTGATAATCATGTTTACATTATTTCAATCCTATAATAGTCTTATTCTAACTGAAGACGCACGCCATGCTCTGCTTACGTCACCAGCATTTCAATCCTATAATAGTCTTATTCTAACACTAATGAAATAATTAATTTAGAAGGTGATAATAAATTTCAATCCTATAATAGTCTTATTCTAACCTAAAGTATCATTAAGTTTGTTCCCGTTGTAATCCAATTTCAATCCTATAATAGTCTTATTCTAACAATTTAAAGCCTTTAAATAACTCGAATTTGAGGAATTTCAATCCTATAATAGTCTTATTCTAACCCTGAAATGCCAATATGTTGTCATTCTCGTTGAACATTTCAATCCTATAATAGTCTTATTCTAACGAGGACTACGAAGACACTTTTGACAGGATCTTTGTTTATTTCAATCCTATAATAGTCTTATTCTAACGTTCATCTTTGTCCGCTCATCATCTTTGAGCGAATCATTTCAATCCTATAATAGTCTTATTCTAACCATGATATCAACCTACCGCTTTTTCTATCCAGTGAAGATTTCAATCCTATAATAGTCTTATTCTAACAACTTATGCAAAAGGTGGAACTGCACAGGGTAACTCATTTCAATCCTATAATAGTCTTATTCTAACATCCTTAATCGTAATACATCCAGAGCAAAGAGGAAAATTTCAATCCTATAATAGTCTTATTCTAACTTTGAGATGGGCAAAGACGGAGATATCACTTTCAAAATTTCAATCCTATAATAGTCTTATTCTAACACTGCAGCGAAGATCTCAGGTGAAGTTGGAAAATAATTTCAATCCTATAATAGTCTTATTCTAACTCAACAAACGGCATAAGACCCGCAATTATCGACCAAATTTCAATCCTATAATAGTCTTATTCTAACAATGTATAGTATCAAAATCTCCTTCAAATTCATAATGATTTCAATCCTATAATAGTCTTATTCTAACAATCTCCTTTTTCGTATAAACTTTGAGTAGTTTTATAATTTCAATCCTATAATAGTCTTATTCTAACAATTTTTTAGTCAGGCTTATGCTAGTTGCACCTCTAATTTCAATCCTATAATAGTCTTATTCTAACTTTTGGTGAAAAAGCCCTAGCTGGCGTAATTGGTAAATTTCAATCCTATAATAGTCTTATTCTAACCCTTATACTAATTCTATGCCTAATGCTAATATAACGCATTTCAATCCTATAATAGTCTTATTCTAACCATGTGAGCGATGTTGAACATAAGCTGATGATAGAAAATTTCAATCCTATAATAGTCTTATTCTAACTTGAAAGACTATTTTCTGATTCGTGATGCATATTATATTTCAATCCTATAATAGTCTTATTCTAACGATACCTTCAACAGTGAATTCAACATATGCGTCAGTATTTCAATCCTATAATAGTCTTATTCTAACTGTGACTTTATGTCAAAAAACTCCTCTTCATTCTTATTTCAATCCTATAATAGTCTTATTCTAACAATTGTCCCAACGTCATAACCTTCATGTGTTGATTCATTTCAATCCTATAATAGTCTTATTCTAACGGGCCAGTAGCTACACATGCGCCTTCTGCAAGAATAATTTCAATCCTATAATAGTCTTATTCTAACCAAATTCTGCAGCCGGATTTGCGCCTGCATTGCAAAATTTCAATCCTATAATAGTCTTATTCTAACTTTGCCATTGTCAAGATTTTTGAACTTTGCAATTTCTTATTTCAATCCTATAATAGTCTTATTCTAACTTTGATAAATCATGTTTCCTCAAAATTTGCAAACCTATTTCAATCCTATAATAGTCTTATTCTAACTATATTCAGGTGACAGGTGACGACTACGGTTCAATAATTTCAATCCTATAATAGTCTTATTCTAACAGGATCGTATGCTTTACCGTGATGTCATCGACTACATTTCAATCCTATAATAGTCTTATTCTAACCTATCCTCTCGACAAATACTTTGTCACCGCATCAGCATTTCAATCCTATAATAGTCTTATTCTAACCTCTTCTCGATTATTGAATGCTTTATATCGAAGCGATTTCAATCCTATAATAGTCTTATTCTAACTGAAGAGGGGAGGCCTTCGCACTTGACAGAATAGATATTTCAATCCTATAATAGTCTTATTCTAACCAGACACATTGAGAAAGTCAGTTATTTTTTTTGGACATTTCAATCCTATAATAGTCTTATTCTAACGAGTTTTTCAATTCTTGAATATCTTCAATTATCCCAATTTCAATCCTATAATAGTCTTATTCTAACAGTGGGTGTTCAACAGATACAATGCTGTCAATGCACTATTTCAATCCTATAATAGTCTTATTCTAACGTTTTCTGCAAAACATAGTGCCAAGGTATCTCCGTCATTTCAATCCTATAATAGTCTTATTCTAACGGGCCTTATGCTCTTATCAACCAGTATTATTACGATATTTCAATCCTATAATAGTCTTATTCTAACAATATTTGAAAGGTCTGGGATATAGAGTTGATGCTGGATTTCAATCCTATAATAGTCTTATTCTAACTATAGATCTTCCAGATAAGCAAAAATCCGCTTTAGTAATTTCAATCCTATAATAGTCTTATTCTAACATTTATCAGATATCAATATAGATACTGATTTAGACAATTTCAATCCTATAATAGTCTTATTCTAACCCCTTTTTTAAGTAGAAAGTTTATAGCTATGATAATATTTCAATCCTATAATAGTCTTATTCTAACGCGTCAAACGCTAACGATACTCTTGATAGCGAGTTAATTTCAATCCTATAATAGTCTTATTCTAACATAGAATAGCCGAATTGGCGGGGGCAATATATTATGATTTCAATCCTATAATAGTCTTATTCTAACCATGATTCCTGAAAAAGCCAGAGTTCCATTAGTGGTATTTCAATCCTATAATAGTCTTATTCTAACCATGTGAGTTACCGCTCTTGAACTGTCTATTATTATATTTCAATCCTATAATAGTCTTATTCTAACATTCATCAAAACCTAAAGTTGCGGATTGAATCGTATCATTTCAATCCTATAATAGTCTTATTCTAACCTTTACGCTCTTCTAAATTTAATTTTTTAGTCTTAATTTCAATCCTATAATAGTCTTATTCTAACTATTGCAAAAATTATATATAGATTTGCAATCCATAAATTTCAATCCTATAATAGTCTTATTCTAACAATATTTGAAATTGCAATGCCGTATAAAACTTCGCTATTTCAATCCTATAATAGTCTTATTCTAACATGCACGCCCTGCGTCTTTAACTCCTTACCATTGCTATTTCAATCCTATAATAGTCTTATTCTAACACAAAGGAAAAACTTATGATTATCATGTTATTAATATTTCAATCCTATAATAGTCTTATTCTAACTCTGTGTATATATCGACGACGCCGTCGATTATGCTTATTTCAATCCTATAATAGTCTTATTCTAACCGTCTTCCATCAAAAATAGTTTTAAATAATAAGGAAATTTCAATCCTATAATAGTCTTATTCTAACAATTAAAATTCCTTTTTCTATTTTTTCAAAACTTGTATTTCAATCCTATAATAGTCTTATTCTAACCTGTTAACGAGGTGGGTATATTTGATGCCGATGAGAAATTTCAATCCTATAATAGTCTTATTCTAACTTGAAGACGTATTCCAATATTTGTTTGCGCTACCAGATTTCAATCCTATAATAGTCTTATTCTAACAATTTACTGGTAGAAAATTTGCGGATAACTATCCGTATTTCAATCCTATAATAGTCTTATTCTAACAATCTCCTCTTTCATAAAGACTTTGAGTTGTTTTATATTTCAATCCTATAATAGTCTTATTCTAACAAGGCGACAATAAAAAATAAAGTTCATCCTCACAAATATTTCAATCCTATAATAGTCTTATTCTAACCACTAAACGTGTACCCGGTACTTCGTACCAATCGTGATTTCAATCCTATAATAGTCTTATTCTAACAGGCCGGAAAAACGGCCATTTTGTCAATATAAGTCCAATAAATCTTCTATTTTATAAAGCTTATCTTGGATGTCAGATCATGCATTGCATATATAAAGATCCACGACTAGAGAACATTTGATAAGTCAGATTTAGGAGATCCAATCATTTCTCTTACTAAAAATTTATCACTTTTAGATATGTAGATTATAACATTATCTTTGTCTTTCTTTATAATTTCATTTAGCCCATTTTTTAGTTCTCGAAGTTTTGAATCTGTAATCTCCCCTTCAAATACCGAATTTTGAACCCAGTTTAGATGTTGTCTTAGGTAGCTTTTTACTTTATTTACTCTTTTAACAGATACATCGTATACAATTATAATGTACACTACCACCAGATCCTAAACGCTTCATAATCTTTTAATCCACTAACATGTTTTATCAGTTTATAGCATTCTAATCTTATTATATGTTTGTATGAAACATTTCTGTCCAGAGCGCGATGTTTGATTGTTTTATCAAGACGTTCATTATAATGTTGCAAAAATAATCTTCTTCCAGCATCTTTGAGAAGACAATAGTTTAAATCTTTATCAAAATCATCTTCAGAAATTATTCTTTTGTTTAAAAGCTTGAAGACTACCCTATCCCCAATAAATGGTTTGAAAATTTCACTTAAATCTAAACTCAAAGAAAATCTTCTCTTAAAAGGCTCATGAAGGTAAGATATGGTTGGATTTAATTGAGTATTGTATATTTCTGATAATACTGTCGTGTACATCAGTGAATTTGAAAAAGATATTAGCGCGTTTATCATATTTTTAGGTGGTCTTCTAGTTCTTTTATCAAAATTAAATTCTTCAGGAAGTATTTTGTTAAAAGTTTGGTAATAAATATTTCTTATGTTACCTTCTACACACATTAATTCACTTATTGTATCTGTACCTTGAATTTTCTCTTCCCATCCTTTTATAGATTCTAATTCTTCATCAATTTTATAATAAGATAGATTTTTCTTTATGTTGGATATTCCCCCTCTTAGTATCTCCTTGGCAAGAAACATTCTCTTTTCTTTATCTAAGTAGTGTTCTGCCTGCCTTACTATTGTTTCTCCAGATAACAGGGATTCCCGAGGATAGTAAGTACCTTCATAATAACCATAATAATTGAAAAAATGGATTGGAACACCTTTCTTTGATAAATAAGAAACAACTCCCGATGTGAAGGTAACTCTGCCATAACAATAAATTGATGAAATTGTCTCGATTGGTAAGATATGTCTTTCCTTTTCAGAATAGAAATATACCGTATTCTCTTTTCTACTTAGAACTCCATTTTTCAATAAATAAAAATCCTGTTTCATGTTTACACCCAACAAAAATCATAATAACTACATTTTTTGCAATATGATCTCTTCTCTGGTTGCGGCATAGAACCCCCAGTAATTAGAATTATTTCATTTGATATTTCCTCTAACTCCTCCTCTTTTTCTTCAGTTAGAGTTATCTCCTCAGTTTTTCTGATAAGAGGATAATCTAAAATCCCTTTTGCAATAATTTCCATTTCTTTTAGTTTACAAAGATAGAATAGTAATTGATAAATTGAAGCTTTTTCCATTTTCTTTGATTTCTTAACTTCATATATTACTAACTCACCTTTCTTTTGGATTAAATCTATTTTCATTCCGGGTAAATTTACTTCTTTAATCATTCTTTTATGAACTGATTCATGGATAATTTTACCTTCTTTTACAACATCGGATGAATGTTCCATTGTTTGAAATTTTGAGAAAAGCCAGAGTTTGGTTTTACAAATAAAGAAATAGTTTATTTCTGTACCAGTAATGTTACTATCTATCATAGTTAATTAATCTAGTGGATTACAGATTATATCATTCTTATAGTATAAACACAAATTTCAGATTTAAGCTTGTTTGTATCAATACCGTCTTCGAAAGAATAATATTTCAAAAATTTATCAGTAGATATAATAGTATTATACTTTTCATCGTATTTTGCAAGTTCGTTAGATATCATATGATCAAATAAACATGTGTTATTTTCATAGATTTTTATGTTATTTATCGTCACAATAAATTGATTAAATAAACTAGTTATTCTTTTTCTAATGTATTTGTCTTCAAATTTATCCGTTGAACTGAGAATAGTTCGCCATACCTCAAAAACATTTTTAGTTATTAATTGATTATCTTTAATTATATTATTTATTCCCTCAAATCTCTTAATATCCGGATCTTCTGTAAATGCTAGGAGATATTCTCTGTCTTCTGTTGATAGATCGTCCAAGGAGATTATTTCATTGATGAATATATCAATCTGTTCTATTTCTTGTTCTATGACATCAATCATATCATTTACTGTTTTATAGTGGAGTTGATTTATTTCAGTTATAACAGAATTGAAAGAATCTCCTCCTATCCCTTTTACTTCTTTAGCCAGTATTTTGTAATAGTAATCAAACTTTTTATACTTTAGAATCTCATTTAATTGGGAAGGGGTAAAATTTTTTAAAACATTATATCTGGAGCTTTTTGTCGGGGAGTATATTTTTTGAACATCATATTTTTCTCCATCTTTATATTTTATTATATATAATTTTGAGATTTTGGATTTTTTCCCATCACATTCCCTGTTAATTCTTCCAGAAATTTGTTCAAGGCTTTCCAGTATAGAGTAGTCTCTCACTCCAAAATCACAATCTATGTCCATGCCTGCCTCTACAGATTGTGTGGAAACTAAGATGGTATTTTTAGTATTAGTTTTGATTTTAAATTCTTGAATTATTTTTTTTCTTCTATAAGTATGAATAGTTCCGTTTAAAAGATATATCTTAAAATTATTAAAATAACTATCCTCTTTTAGGCAATCGTATACTTTTCGTGAAGTGCTAATTACATTAAAAGTCAATAATATTTTGACTTTTTTGTTTGAATAATTCTCA
Source organism: Methanofastidiosum sp. (assembly GCA_041678455.1). Taxonomy (GTDB): domain Archaea; phylum Methanobacteriota_B; class Thermococci; order Methanofastidiosales; family Methanofastidiosaceae; genus Methanofastidiosum. Next base: position 13,686 of record JBAYOH010000012.1, on the reverse strand, counting down.
TTAATTTCTTTGATAACTAATTTTTTTATTTCTTCAATATCATGTATGTCATATCTAAATTCTACAGAGTTCCTTTCAAGAAGGGGGTGATTAAAGTATTTAGTTGAGTCTTCAAGAATTTGTGGGATTTTGACATTATCTAAAAAATAATTTAAATTTGGAAGCGTGGCACTCATAATTATGTAATAGATATTCAAATTTTTACTAGTTTCATTTATGAAATCATAGAATATTCTCAAATTTTTATCACTCAAACTTTGTATTTCATCTATTATGACAATGCTGTTACATAGATTTGCTATTTTATACCTATTATCTCTATTATTCTTAATAAAAGCATTGAAAAAATTAACATTTGTAATTATATTAACGCAGTTATTTAAGAAATTATCATTTTTAATAATAATTAAGTGTTGAAGATCCGAAGTTGAATCATTATCTGTTTTTAATTTGTCAATATATGCGCTTGAGTAAATATCTGAGATTTTTCCAACTTTATTTGGAAACAATAAAGAATTAAATAAGGCTCTATCAATTACTTTACTGTTCTGTTCTATTATATTAATAAAAGGAAACACATAAAATATTCTTTTTACACGATTATCATATTCTAAAATATTAAGCGCAAGTTTCATGGATATGTTTGTTTTACCTCCTCCTGTAGGAACAGACAACATAAATATCCTATTATTCTCTTCCAATAACTTTTTTATTTGAGTATTACATTCTATTAATATTTCACGGCGTAACTCGTTGATGTTTGTTATGCCAGAAATAGTCTTTAATTGAACATTATCTATATTTTTATTATAATCAACTTTTAAAAAAGACTCTTTCATACTCTCTTTAGTTTTCTCATCCAATATATTCAATTTGTAGAATTCATCTAGACTACTTGTATAGTGAAACGTAGAATATGAATCACTCATTACGAGCAATGAATAAATTAACTTTACAAGTAGGAATAATCTTTTCCACTCAAAATTAGGATTATCCCAAAATTCGACTATAGTATCTTGTTTAATTTCTATCTTTTCGATCTTAATAATATTAAATATTAATTCAGTTATCTCTTTTTCTATTTTATTTTCTTCTTTAATTTTTCCTGTAAAATTTCCAATAGGGCTATGGTGAAATTCAATTATGTAGGAAAACAAATAAATTGTATCTTCAAATCCGGGGAATTTTTTAATCAAAAATGAAGAAATGGATTTTGAAGAATAGAAACTGTGTCTTTTATCTCCAGATATATTCTGATCTTCAACGTTAATTTTTTGAAAGTACGGATTTATTTTTCCTATATCGTGATAGTAAATAAAATATGCAATTATTTCTTTTACAGTATCGATATTTTCCTCTGTAAAAATTTTTGATATCATATCATCAATTAAAAATTCTAATTGCATTTTGTCGACCAAGTATACAAAATACTTAGAACATAAATCCGAATGATCTTCCAATGACTCCAATAAAACTTCTGAGTTAATCTTTTTTCTATGAGCTGAACTATAAATATGTGGAGGGATCAATGAAGTATCAAGAGAATTAATTATTTGTTGAAATGTCTTAAAAAACATAATAAGCTCGATCTCCCGAAACAATAAAATCATTAGGATTAGTAACACAGATTTTTGCTATAGTTTCGGGTGCGGCCATTAGGCAATAAATATATTTGAAGTTTTCATCAAAACCAGAAGGAATCATCTCTAGTTTAAAGTTAGTTTTATTTATTCCATTAGATAGTAACTCAAAGGGAAATATACTTTGACAATTAACTGAAGTTTGTGAATTATTTGTTAAGTTTTCTAAAGAAATATATTCAATACTTGCAGGAAATTCATTTTTTCCAAAATAGACACTAAATACAGATTTATTACTTTTTATATTTTCTATTATTTTGTTATGTAGTTCATTTTCTTCATTTAAAACTAATCCAATTTCATAATCTGGATCCATCAATATTTGTTCTTTTATAATCACATTTGGAGATGATACATCTTTTCTATTATTTAGAAAACTATTTAGGCTATTATATGTAACGACAAATTTACGATCTCTTTTATTCTTGGGGCATATATAAATCTGGATGTCACTTAATCTTTCATAATATTCTGGAATCGTATCTTTGTTTATATATCCCCTAAGTCCAACTATGGCCCCAAGAATTCCCAATAGATGAGGTTTAGGAATTATGGAATAAGTATTTTTAAATAGATTACTTGCTGGCTGATTGAAGTGTGCAAAACTACCATATAATCTAAACTTTAACAATTTCATATGGCTCTTCCTCTTAGTTTTTTATCTACAGACTAAACGTATTAAAGATAATCTATTATTCTAAACCTTTATTTTGTACTTTAGAGCTATAATTTTCTCTAACTTGCGCTTCACCTTTAACGTGCTCCATTACTTTTTTATAATCAATAAATACTTCGTTATTTTCTTCAAAAATATTTACTAAAGAATTTAAATTATTGAATATTTTATCGTCTTTGTTTTCAAACCAAATGAAACTTACAGTTTCAACACCAAACATGGTCGTAGATACTACTTCTCCAACAGCATATTTCATCGCTTCTTTTAGTTTTGTAATGTCAGAATCAGTTATTTTTATCCCTTGTTTTTCTGCAGAGTTCATATTCAAACAAATGTCATAAACATAGTATACATCGTCCCCTTTTGATTCTTCGCCTATAGTTGTTTGTTGGGCTTCTCGACTTTTTTCATTTGGATTCCGGTAGGGGGACAGTATACTTGAAACGTAAATATTAGAGTTTTCGTATCTATTTATCCCATAGCCTATTTGGCACGGGCCTGTTATAGATATGTTGCTGTCGACTGCAAAAACAACCCCAAAAAGACGAACATCTATAAAGGCTAAAAGATTATCAATTATTTCTTTCTCGTCTTTTGGTAATTCTTCTACTTTACACTTTTTCAAGTAGTTCTCTTTTAAAGTTAGATACCTTTGTTTTAAGTTTCCTTCTTTTCCGTGAAATTCTTTTTCTCTTTGCACAAATACAGGGTCTGTTTTTGAGAAATATTCCCTAAGACAATATTTAAGGGCTTTATCTGTAGCATATATTCTACCATCGGGCAATCTTCTGGGCATTCCGTCGAAACTAGCATTGAAGTTTGCATTTTTTGCATTTATTACAACAATACCATTATAGTTCATTCACTTCACTTCCTCTTATTCTTCTATTGTTTCTTTTTCTTTTTTAGATCCATATAAGTAGCTATTATCAAAATAGCCAGTATATATTGGAATCTTGTTATTTTCATAAGAATCATGAAACTCGTGGGCCAATACATTTTTCAAACTCATTTGGAATCTTACATTGCTATCTATATATTCATTGTGTGAATATTTTTCAAGAACCTCCAATAATCTCTTTTTTAAATATTCCATATTGTGTACATTCAATGTATATTTTGTAAAAAGGTCAAGTTTATTTTTTGTTTTACTGTGATTCAATAAATACCGAAATAGCTGCCCCATTAGATAACTAGCCTCAAAATCATTTTCTATTTCAATATTCTCTATATCATTCAATTTTTCTTCTAATACTTTATATTTTTCCAAATATAGGCCTCCATTCGATTCGTTATTTAGATATTTATAATAAATTATTAAAAACAGCCTAATTTTATTATTGCTAATTTTCATTGTATCTCTTAAATTAATATTTCTAATAATTTCAGATAAAAATTCTTTAAATAATTTTGAATAGTTTTTATCTGTAAAGAAAGAACTATCTTGATAAAAAATATAATCTCGTATCATGAGATTATATTCAAGAATTTTTTGTTGCAGGAACGGATGTAAATTCATTAAATTTTTTGGATTAGTTTCAAATAAAGAGGGGACAAGTGTGTTATTAAATAGTAAATTTATATCACTAAGAAAGATAGATTTGTTTTGTTCGTTAGATATTGAGTAGCCTTCATTGTTATTCAAGTTATTACTAGAAGAATATAATGAAGTATCTTTTATATTAAATGCACCATATTGGCTAATCATTTGATAATTAAAATTAGAAATGTATCTAAATTCTATGTTGTCCAACGTAGGATCTGTTAATATCATTACATAGTCAAATTCTCTAAAATTATTCTTTTCATACAATATTTTTAATATTTTCAAAATCCCGGGAGGATTTTTTGCATAATTTTTATAGTCATTTTGATTAAATAAATCTGTTTGGGTAGGAAAAACATAACGGTAAAATTTATATAATTTCAAATATTCAAAGAAATAATATACTAACATAGTACATGTTTTACATAGATTATAATTTTCAGAGCTATTGGATTTTAAATTTGATTTATATCTTGTTGGATTTCTCAACAAATATTTTCTTTCCCGCCCAAGATCAAATGTATTTCCTTGAGTTAGAGTATACAATTGGCCATTTTTTTTACATGCACTACATTCCCCTGCATAAGAACTATATTTTAGTATTTTTTCATTTACATACTTCTCAAAAATTCTTACATATTCACTAATATCCGTTTCATCCACTAAGAATACAATATAATCATTTTTACTTAGATTGTATTCTTTATTAGAAAAGTTTTCAAAGAAAGTCATAACTTGTTCAATAAGTTTAGGAAATTTAGAATAATACTCGGTCTTTTCAATTCCTTTTTTGAACTCTTCAATTTTTTTAGTAGAGAATTCTAGCACAGTTTCTTCTTGACTAGTCTCGCTTATATCGTTCTTATCGTTATTTTTGATAAAAGAATCTGTAATCCTAAAATGAGTAGGGCTATGACTTAGTAATGCATTGCTGCCCCCAATATTATTTGAATTATTATGGGTGGGATTTATGAATTTCTCTGGATTTAAGAATTCTTTTAATTCTTCTCTTTTTGGGTAATTACATAAAAAAGAAACTTCATCTATAATTTCTGATATGTCTTTATAATTTACACAAATAGATTCATACTTCTTTTGATTTATTTCATTATACGTAGGAGATACTATCAAGATTTTGTTGTTTCGATATTTTGAATCTTGTGGATTTTTTAATAATTCCTGATAATCTTCTTCCGAAAATAAGTTCACAATAAAATTATACATCTAATCCTCCCAGTAGTTACAATGCGATCCCAATCAAATTCAAATTTCAAAGTTTACCCCCGTATCGATAACCTCAACCATTCCAAATCCCATAGAATTTTTTTCTCCGAATCCCGACTCATACCCTAGTTTAATTAGATCGGGAGTTCCATATGCCTTAAATTCAATATAATGTGCAGTGTGATAAGTATTTTTTATTTTTCTTTTTGTACTTCTCAATATGCTTGATATCTCAAAGTTTACTTTGGAGTTGTCACTTTCCTCCCCATAATAAATAGAGTATTTTCTTTTTAGATTTCTTTCAAGATTTTTATAGAACTTTATATCGTTTGGAGAAAGATCCCAAATCTTGAGCTTATTGTCCATGTTTATTTTTGTAGTTATACATATTGGAGATATAGTTTTGAATTTTATTGCGTCATGAATATCAATATCTTTGACAACTTCAACGGATTCCAGGTTAAGTGGAACACCTGCAATATGAAAAGAAGTATTTTTAAATAAACCTTCAACAAAAGGAACTGAGATATCTTTTCTTGGTGATGAAAAATAAAAGTAACACATATCTCTAATGAGAAGTCCTTTTTCACCCATCGGGGTAACTCCTTTCAAATCAGAAAATGTAAACAATTTAATATCCTTTGAGTAATGTAAGTCTTCAGAAATTTTATTATCTGCTCTTTCAATGGAAGAATAGATAAATGAACCCATATAGTAATTGTAATTATAAGGTATGATCCCGTTCTTTGCCGAAAATGTTAACTTGAATCTCAATTTTATCACAGTAGATTATATTCATTAAATTAATGTTTTTTGGATTTATAAAGATATTGATGATCTAGGCTGTGTGTTATCTGCCAAATATTTCGCAAGCTTTAAATTCATCTTTTGCCTTAAATGGCATGAAGCTTAAGGATAGAGATCTTGAGACAATTGTACTTAGGGTAACAAAGTACAAACTTCCCACAAGAATCGTTGCCTCGCAGTTTAAAATCTCTCAAAGACGTGTTCAGCAAATAGTCAGTCTTTCAAGGACAACTGGGAATTTTCCAAAGCATAAGAGGCCAGGGCGTAGGCCTTATGCAGTCTACCCTGTGGACTTCAAGGCAGAAATTATCCGGTCTAAAGTTACTCTTGTTCTTTCCGCATCGGGCATAGCTAAGCATCTGAGGAAAAAGCGTTACTCTTTGCTTCAATGTAAGTTTATGGGGTGAACCTCTATGTTTAGCTGTTTTTATGCATTTTGTTGCTTCATCTATCAGGGGTTCTATCTCTCTGAATGCTGCACGAATACTCTCGGATAGCTTCTTTTCATATTCTGGCCAGTTTCTTCCAGCTGATGATTTGAACTTGTGTTCGGAGAATAGGCCAGCTTTTACATCTTTGACACGCTTTCTAATAGCTTCTGTCGTTAGCATGAGGCACTAGTAACCCTAATCTTTATAAGGCTATCCATAGATAGACTAACATGCCGAGAAAAGTTGAAGCTATAATGAACGGCCCGCTAAATCTAAGCGAGGAAGTTGTTCAGATTTATGAGCGAAAAGTCACTGCTTACGGCAATAGCGCAAAGGTAGATGCTCAGAAAAAATACATAGGTTATCGAGCCTATGTGATTATTGTAAAAGACTAGTGTTTGGCCGAATTATGTCCCACAGCCGAAAAAAATAGGGAAAATTTTATTTCTTAATAAGATGAATTATTTTTATATCTTTAATATTATTTTTTATATAGTCTAGTACCAGCCTTCTATGGCATTTATCAGGTTTATTTTCGGAGCACAACAGGCATGTAACATAATTGTCTTCCAGTATCTTCTCAAACGATTGTTTTAAGCTCGGGTCCCTTAACATTTTATTGTATTCTTTCTCATAGTATTTCCAGTCGTGGTCTTTCATATATTTATTGAGTAAGGATTCTGGTGTTGCTAGCGAGAGCATGTGCTCATATCCAGCATCGCATATCACCTTTAAGAAATACTTTAGATCATCCCTTTTAGAGAATCCAGCGAGCTGGGATGTATTATGCCTTCTAATATCTATTATCTTAGTTATATTTGATTCTTTTATTAGATTAAAAAATTCCTCTGCACTCTTCTTTGAAGACCCGATTGAATAGATCGTTTTCATTCAATAACCTCCCTATTAAATTAGTTAAAGAATTTCTCAATTTTGACGTCTTGGCCGATATTATGGATTATCATAGTTCGCCCTATTAGCCAATCTATATAATTATGGGCGAGTTTCTTTATTAATTTATCTAAGCAAATAGAAGAAAATCAAGTGCCACTTGCTTTTGTGACTAAGATAAATTATACCTTATGAAACCTCTATGTAATAAATATTATACCTAAAGATATTAGCAATCATATTATTAATAAATAGTTCTTTTTCGCACGGTGCTAAATAGTAATATTTATAAATCGCCTATTTGCATTCCTGTCATGACGTGCCCACGCAAGATGACAGGAATCCTTGAATATTACTGTCTGCACTCTATCAAAGAAAGTCCAAAATCTGGGTATGATATACTCAAGGAAATAACCTCGAAAAGCAATGGGGCCATAATCATAAGCAAAGGCAGCATATACCCTCTGCTTGATAATTTGGAAAAACAAGATATATTGAAAGTTGAAAAGATAGAGCCTCGTGGCAAAAAAACATTTTCTTTGACTGATAAAGGAATAAAATATCTTAAGGAAATGGATAAAAAAAAGATAGGGATAAGAAACAAAATGAAGTATGTCCCGATTATTTTTACAGATTTCAAAAACGTGCATTCTGACATTGATAATTTGTGGTTCAAGATGTACCCCCATATTGATGAATGCTCAGGAATAAACAACGAAAAAGTTAAGATAATCCTTCAGGATTGCATAAGAAGGCTTCAGGAGATTTGATATGGCAGCAATTGATGTGAAAAATCTAACTAAAAAATTTGATAAGTTTGTCGCTGTTGACAATATTAGTTTTCAAGTAGAAAATGGAAGTATTTTTGCATTTCTAGGGCCAAACGGCGCAGGGAAGTCAACGGTAATCAAGATGATGACAACAATATTATACCCAACAGATGGCTCAATTTTTATCAATAACTATGACATCCATAACGAAAAAAGTGAAGTACGAAAATCAATAGGAGTCATCTTTCAAGACCATACTCTAGATGATGAGCTTACTGCTTACGAAAATTTATACTACCACTCAGCTTTATATAAAATCCCTGAAAATATAAGGCGTGAAAAAATTGATGACATGCTAAGTTATGTGGGGCTTCTTGATAGAAAAAATGACCTTGTAAAAAACTTTTCTGGAGGGATGAAGAGAAGGATTGAAATTGCAAGGGGATTACTACACTCGCCCAAAATATTGTTTCTTGACGAGCCTACATTGGGCCTTGATGTGCAAACAAGAGCATTTCTTTGGGACTATATTAAAAAAATCAACAAAGAGGATAAAATAACAATCTTTTTTACAACGCACAACATGGAGGAAGTTGAAAATATTGCAACAAAGATAGCTATTATAGATAAGGGAAGGATATTGATTCAAGGGAGTTCAAATGAGATTAAGAAGGCTACTAAAACAAAGACCCTTGAAAATGCATTTTTAATCCTCACAGGTTATGGCATAAGAGAGGAGTCTGCAGATAGTGGCCCTATGAAAAGGAGGTTTAGGAGATGAACAGTGCACTTATAGTGATGTGGCATAGGCAAATTAAATCTTATTTTAGAAATAGGCAAAGATTGGCTGTAACATTGGTGCAGCCATTATTGTTTCTAATTGCTTTTAGATTTGGGATAGGAGGGATGTATGAACAGTCTGGGAGGGGTAACTATATCCAATTTCTCATCCCAGGCATTGTTGGCATGACTATCTTAATGAGCTCGACAATGAGTGGTATGGCCCTTATATGGGACAAGCAGTTTGGATTCTTAAAAGAAACACTTGTCGCCCCTGTTTCAAGGACAAGCCTCTTGTTTGGGAGGTGCTTAGGGGGTGCTACAACAAGTTTTATTCAAGGGCTAATCGTCCTTCTATTAGGCTTCTCCATGGGTTTTAGGGTAATTAACTGGGGATTATTCCCTTTAGCCTTTATAGTTATGTTTACTATAGCGCTTTTATTCAATCTTCTTGGAACGAGCATTGCCGCAAAATTTGATGATATGCATTCTTTTCCGACAATTATGAATTTCATGGTGATGCCCATGATATTTATCTCAGGCGCATTATTCCCCACCGACGGATTTCCGGCAGCGATTAAATTCCTTGTGAAAATAAATCCCTTTACATATTGTAATCATTTGCTAAAATATAGTATGGGATCTGCAGCTTCACACAGTATACTTCTGGATATTGTCGTCATTGCCATAATAGTTTCAATATTAGGATCGTTGGGGACATATTTTTTCAATAAAATGGAAACATAGAATTTTTTTAATTCTTTATGCGAATAAGAAATATTGATGCAAAAAGTGCCGCGGGCCGGATTTGAACCAGCGGAATACCAGATCTTCAGTCTGGCGCCCTCCCAGGCTAGGCGACCGCGGCTTACCTAATAAGAAGTGAATGTTTTAGAGAATTTATAAACTTTTCCCCATATCTGTTTTTCTGAATTTTTAGCCTAAATTACAGAAATGTTTATATATATGGATGGCGACACCATCCATATGAGTAACAAGTGTATTATTTGCAAATTTGAATTGGTAAAAGATGTTCACATAGTCTGCAGAGAATGTTATGAAAAATATCTATCCCAAATATCATCAAATACTTTTTACCTCAAAAGAGAGGGCGCCTATGTTGCGGATTGAAATACCAAACAAATATCTGAACGGTGAAAAAGCTAATAAATTAATATCAATCATTTCTGCAATCGCAAATAGCGAGACCCTAGAGGTAGTTATAATTGAAGAATAAAATCACCATAAATTTCCCAAAGGACGTCAGGGAATACTGCCCCAAATGTAAATGTTTTTATTATCCTGTAAAAGATCAGATTTGCTACTTCTGCAAGAGTAAAACTATTCCCCATAAAGAATAAAAATAATTAAGAATTTTTAAAAGAATTCTCTTCAAATTCTTTATGAATTTACTGCATCCATTCAGGTATAGATATTTTGTCCTCAGGATAAAAGTTTCTAACGTATGGCTTGATATCCACTACAGGTCCCCCATCAATTGCGTCCAAACCTTTTACTTCTAGTACATTTCCTCTTATACTACATAAACGGACAACTGTCATAAGTATAGGATTTGGTCTTGCAGAGCTACATGTGGCAAATATCCCTACTTTTGAAAAGTACTCCCTACCTATAGGGGGAACTTTTGTCAAAGATCGACTTTGCTCAAGGACTTTATGGGCTCATATAAAATTACAAGATGAGAATACTCATCGATTCCTTCAATTATATCAAGAGAATTACGATTAACCGCTATTTTTTTCTTATCTTTTTTATTTTATAAATCTTCAGGCGCTTTATCGTGTTTCTTAATTCTTTATACACAAATATGAAGCAAAAAAATCATTTTTATAATCTTTAGATTCAATAGTAAATCCCGCATGTTCAATGATTTTTTCCATTATCCAATTTGTTGTAGAAAACTCTCCATTAATATGATTTACCATGTTCTTTTTCATTCTATCATCATTTGTTTGATTAATCCAAGATTCAACCGCCTTTTCAAAATTAATGATATCAAATGAGAAAACAACGTCGTGAAGGTAAAATTTGCCTTTTTCTTTGAGCATAGAATTAATATTTTTTAGAGCCATTAGCTTCCAGAAATCTGGAAGATGGTGTAAAGCTATGCTTGAAACTACAAAATCTACTGATTTCCCTTCATGTTGGTAGGATAAGAATCCTGCATTGACAAAAGAAATGTTGGCAATTCCCCTATTACTGGCCTTATTTTTTGCATACTCCAGCATATTTTTAGATACGTCTAATGCGATAACATTGTTGCATCTTTTTGCTGCTTCAATAGAGAATTCACCGGTCCCGCATCCAATTTCTATAAGGGTGTCTCCTTTTTTAAGACCAATTGTATTTAATATATCTTCAATTTCTTTTTTGATATTCCTTAATTTCCCCATTCTTTCATCATATATCCTTATTTCTTCGGGATCGTTATAATCTGTTCCAAGAGATTTGAATTCATTATAAAAATAATTAGCATTCTGATTTTTTTTATTTTCCATATTATCCTACCTCTTGCTTTACCATTTATTATCATGAAATACTAATTGATCAAGTAAAACTTATATTGAAAACTAGGATATAAATATTCTTGAAAATCAGATTAATAGTTTAACGAAATGAATATTATTTAAGAAATTATCTATTTTTCTTTTGGAACTTTCTAGTCTCCTCTGTATCTATTCAATCGGTATCAAGCTATTTTATTATGGCCTCTATTCTGTCTACTTGCCACAACAATCTAACTTTTGTTTCTTTATTATCTATTTTTACTTGGATAAAACCACTTAGTATTGCTAGAGGATTTCTAACATGGTCGACTAAATGGGCAAAGTATTCTACATTTTTCTCCATTTATTTTTCTGCCATCATCTTATCAGTAACATCAGTTCTTACTGAAAGAATTCTTTGATTTTCTCATGTTCATCCCTTAGTGGCTTATTTGCCCGGTATGCCCGTATTTTTTCTCCGTTTTTCTTTACATTTTCATTCAAATTGATACTATATTTATCAATGCCCTTTACAATGTCTGTTGCTAGGGTTTCTAGAATTTTACCGGTACTTTCTGCTTTAGGTAATATTGTTTCTGTCCAATTTTTCTATTAATTCTTTTTCAGTTCATCAAGATCATTGATTTCCTTCATTTCATGTATGTGGTTTAGATCAGATTTGATATTATCATACTTAAGCAAGAAATTATCTGGCGAGTATAAAATCAAAAAGCAAAAGGCGCACATGCTTTCACTGAACCACAATTATTCAACCATGCGGTTCTTTAAATTCGTAACACTATAAGTGTTACGTTTATTAATTTAGTGTCTCGAAAAATATATATGGATGGTGAATCCAGCCATATAAGAAGATTGATTAATATGTATGAAATTACTGGCAAATTAATTACTTTGATTATAGCAACCATATTTCTTGCTACAATACATACAGCAGCCCCTGATCACTGGATGCCTTTTGTTGTGATGGGAAAATCAAGGGAGTGGACTTTATTTAAAACGATTCTTATTGCTGGAATTGCTGGGATTGGGCATGTGGGAACTTCTGTTGTTATAACTCTAGTTGGTATTTTTATAGGTGGAGAAATATCTGACAAATTTGGTTTTTGGGCTGAAAATATTACCAGTTATGGGCTTATTTTATTTGGATTGATCTTTACCTTTTATGCCCTGTACAGAATAAAAGTAAAAAAACACCATAGTCATTTTGGTATTCATGTTGAAGAGCATGAACATGGCGGGCATAAGCATGTGCATACAGAGAATATCATTGTTTATACACCTGCCATCTTAATAGGCCTTACCCCTTGCGTTGCTTTACTACCTCTAGCCTTAGCAACTCAACCAATGGGCTTAACTTCTGCTATAATCGTCGTGATTATATTTGCTTTATTTACGATTGGAACGATGATGACTCTTACTATTTTTGCTTATAGAGGATTATCTTATCTTAACTTAAATGTCTTTGAAAAATATGGAGATGTTATTGCCGGCGTCATAATAACTTTAACCGGAGTTCTTGTTAAGAGTATAGGTATTTAGATTATCTTGTAAAGGATAATAAAGATTATTTACGGTAAGGCTAAACAATCAAAATCTGCTTTGTTGCATAATTCCACTCAAAGGACACTTATCCCTTTCCCTCTTTGGCTTTACACTAGTTGTTGCAGCTGGCCATACAGCAGAAATTCATCATCACTTCCTTTTGTGCCATGTCGAATCGTTTGGCCGTAGTTCCTTCGCCAAATGAACGCTTGACTGCAGAAAAAGTATGCTCTATGCACCACCGCTTGTCATATTCGTATTTCTCTTTCCATGAATCCTAGCCAATCTTTTTCACTTCCCGCATTGACTTAGCACGCAGAGGCGAGCCTAAGGGGCGTGTTGAGACATTTTTTCATATCTTTATTATTGGAACTGCATTCTTTTTAGTGGCAAGATCAACCATGTTCCTTGTGTCGTAGGCGCCGTCTGCTATAAGAACTTTGAAAGCTATCCCATCAGCTAAAAAATGCCCATTTCGCTATCGTGGGTATCTCTATCTGTAACAACAATTCCAATTAACTTTCCTGTCTTTGAATCAATGGCGACATGTGCCTTTAGGTAGCTTATCCAGCTGCCCGCATCAGTCATCTTAAAGCCGGTGCTGTCACGTACCGCAGTAAGCTCTGAAACATCTTCTATCGCCTCAAGCTCAACTTTCATCTGAAGTGTTCTCCGTCAGATGGTGGTGTAGTCTGCCGGCTTGATCTTAGGCGAATGCTTGGATATAGCTTGAAGAAAGCCTTCGGTCTACCTGTACCTTAGCCCGTAGGCTGTCCTTACAGTTGTTACAAATCTGATGAAAGATTCCGGGTAGGAGATATGGTCTTCTGACCTTATCATTGCTCATTAGA